>CAYRFI010000026.1:0-38708 GCA_964423595.1 uncultured Thermoanaerobaculia bacterium
CTGGGTGCGGTGCATCGGCGCCCGCAGCAGAAAGTTGGTGAGATATGCGGGCTAGGTGAGCCTCCTTCCGACCGCACGTAGGATATTGGCAACCCGATCTCCCCACGGCAGCCGCGCGAAGACGTTCTTGACCACGCCCTTGGTGAAGTAGGACTTCTGCGAGTAATCGATCACGATCTCGACCAAGACGGGATCGCCGTTGCGAGTCCGCTCGAGCGCCGCCGGCAGCACGGAGTCGAGCTCGGAATCACGAATGATGCGAAAATAACGGCAGCCGGTGGTGCGCGCGAAGCCCTCGAGGTCGTACTCGGGCAGCACGCTGGAGGACACGCGGTTGACCATCATCTTCTGAAACTGAGCGATCTGTGAGAGCGTACCGTCGCGCAGCACGCACACCAGCGGCGAGGCGTTGTGGGTGGAGGCGGTGACGATCTCCAGACCGGTCATCAGGAACGCGCCATCGCCTGGCAACGCGATAACATCACGTCCCGGGTTGGCGAAGCAGGCGCCGACGGCGGCGGGCACCGAGTAGCCCATGCACGAGAAATCGGTCGGCGCGAGAAACCGTCCCGGCGCCTCGAGCCGCAGGTGCTCCATGGCGAGGAAGGTGCCGTTGCCGCTGTCAGTGGTAAATATCGCGTCCTCACGGCAATGGCGCTGCAGGGATGTGAATAACGCGTACGGGCTCACCCGATCCTTGCTCGCCCGGCGCTCCCACCGATCCACTACCTCGGCATGCCCCTGTGCAATTCTCTCGGCCAGGCTCGCCCAGGGGCGCTGTCCTTCAATCAGCTCCGCAAAAGATTCGACGAATAGCCTTGCATCCCCTTGGATGGCGAGCTTGGCCGGAAAATTGCGGTTGAGGACGTCGGCCTCGATATCGACATGGATCAGCGCCTCTGGTGGCTCGAACCCAAATCCTCCGGTTGTCACCTCTCCAAATCGGCAGCCGATCGCGAGAAGGCAATCGCAGCTCTCCATAATGCGCCGCACGAAACCCGGCGCCTGCCTTCCAAACCCAGGCCACAGCCAGAGAGGATGGCTCTCCGGAAAGACCCCCTTGCCGCTGAACGACGTGGTTACCGGTGCACCCAGCTGCTCGGCCAGCGCCACCAGCAGATCGGCGGCGCCTGCCGCACCCTTACCCAGGTAGATCGCGGGCGCTTCCGCGCTCGCCAGCATCGCGGCTGCGCGCTCGACCAATTCCTGTTCCGGCACCAGACCGAGCTCCGGTTCCGGTTCGAAGGCAACCTCGCCTATTTCCTGGCGTTCGAGGAGAAACTGGGCCGGGATCTCCACCGCCGCCGGGCCCGGAGCGCCTCGCCTGGCGATCTGGAAGGCGTGGCGGATCGCAGGGTAGATCTCCTCGGCGTGCTCGATTCGCACCGCGCTCTTGGTCACCGGCCGCAGCATCGCGAGCTGGTCGATGGCGTGGAGCTGGTAGGCGTTGCTCGTGTCGGTGCGGATGCCGCTGGCGATGACCACCATCGGCACGTTGTCCATCCACGCCTCGCAAATGCCCGACAGGCTGTAGGTCACGCCCGCTCCCGGCACCACGTTGATTACACCGACTTCGTCCGACGATCGCGAGAATCCATCTGCAACGAAGGCGCCGGCCGCCTCCGAGGTCACGAGCACCGTCTCGATGCCGTCTGCCCCGGCGAGCGCGTCGTAGAGCTCGATATTGTGGGTGCCCGGAATGCCGAAGGCGTAACGAACACCCTCGTCGATCAAGGCGCGGGCAATTTCTTTGGCGGCTCGAGTCTTCATGCCAGCAGCTCCCCTGCGTTGTTGCGGATCCCCTCAGCCACGCGATCGGCGAGGGCCATGACGGTTACGTATGGGTTGACCTCCGAGCACCGTGGAAACAGGCTCGAATCGGCGACAAACAACCACGGTACGCCGTGAACCCTCCCCCATCCGTCCGCAACGGAATCCTTCGCATCTCGCCCCATGGCGCAGCCCCCCATGAGATGGGCCGAGGTGATGGAGATCTTGCCCGGTTTCACGTTGGTTCGAGGAATCAGCTCCTCGACACGATCGGCGTCGGTGGCGTCGATAAAAAAGCTCGCTCCCGCCGGTGCGTGCACGCGTTTGGCGCCGGCGGCGAAGAACACTCTCGCGCTCACCAACATCGACGCATGCAAGGTATCGAGGAGCGGTTCCGTGAGCGTGTAGTCGACTACCGGGTCACCGTGGGTGTCGAGAGTGACCCGATTCTCCGGAACCGCCGGGTCCAGCGCCAGCACCAGAATCATCTGCAACCTCGGAAAGGCTCGCATCAGCTCCGAATGTTCGGCGCCGAATCCGATCAGGTTTTTTGCGGTAACGAAGGGGAAGTACATGCAGGTCTCGAGCAGGAAGCTGTCGCTCTTCCAGAACTCGTCGCAATAGTAGCTCTTGGGGTGGCCGTAGAAGTTGCTGATCGGATGTTCATGCTCGCCGACCAGGATCAGCGCCGGGTGGAGTGTGATGGAGCGGCCGAGCATCGGCAGGTGGTCGCCGAATCCCGAGCGAAGCAGCAGAGACGGCGAATTGACCACGCCACCGGCGCAGAGCACCACGACCTTGGCGGTCACTCGATACTCGCCGGGCTCCCATTTCGATGGCTCACCGAACCTAGGATCCGCGACCACTGCGTCACAGACGCGGTCTGAGATCTTTGTCACCCGGCAGTTGGTGATGACCTCGACCCCGTGTGCTTCTGCCTGCGGAAGTTGCACACGGTGTGTGCCCTGCTTGGCCTGGTTGGGACACCCGAGGTTGCACAGGCTCGAACCCTTGCAGCCCTTGACGTTGATCGGGAATTGCTCGACGTGATAGCGGAGCTCCCTGCAGCCCTTCAAGAAGAGGCGGTTGTTTTCGTTGATCTCGTCTTCAGCCAACAGGTGGACGTTATTTTCCTCGACGTACTTCAGCGCACGCCGCTGAACGTCTTCGTACTCGAGACCCGGCACGTTCCACCGAGCGACAACGTCCTTGGGCATCGTCAACGAGGTGCCCGTATAGATGACCGTTGAGCCACCGTAGGCGCGGCCATAGGCCAGGGTCATGGCGCGATCCCTGGTGAAGGTTCCGCCGGAGTCGAAGTAGAGCTTCGAGGCCATATCGACCTCTCGCCCGCTGAATTCGTCGTCGCGCAGCTTGGCGCCCCACTCGAGAACCGCAATGCGGACGCCGTCGGCGCACAGCGGCGCGAGCTCCCGGGCCGCCGCACCTCCACCCGCCCCCGAGCCGATGATGACGATGTCGTACGTCTTTTCACGCATGGAGACCCGCCCGGCCATCGAAATCGGGCGCGTAGCCGACCAGCTTGTTGGTCTCGGGCTGTCCGTAGTAGCCCATGAAGACCATCGCCTTGAGGCCCCAGAAACCCTTCCGAAGCAAACTCACCGGACAGTCCTCGAACCAACGTAGAACGGCGTCCTGGCGGTCGGCTCGGAGGTTCTCGAGAGGAGTGCCGTAGCGCGCCAGGGGCGCCCATCTGAGTATGCCGAGAAAGGCTGCGAACTGCCTCCTCACCGCCGGCGGCCGACCCTGGAGAGCCTCGTCCATGATGCCGAAAAAGCGGCCCAATCCGACAGCATCGAGCGCGGCGGTCTCGGGCACGATCCTCGCCGCGAGCACCTGGAGGAACTCGGCTTTCTCTTGGGAGAGAGATTTCATGGAGGCATTTTACATGTGCACTCACTCACCATGCTGAGCTCAACGGCTTCACGGTAATTCGGCCGGACGGCGAATGAGCAACAAGCCGTGAAGCCGAAAGGCCGCAGAGCCGAATAGCCCTCATGGTCAGGCGTGTGAATGAACGATGATGACGAGCGAAGATGGAAATGCCATAATCATCCACCACGTTATGCGCTGACAGTGCTCCGCTTCGAGACCAACCAGGAGCACCCGGAAGGATTCGAGTTGCCCTCTGATCCAAGCTTGCACGCCACGCCCGAGAGTATCGCGCTGCTTGCCAGCTCCGACTACGTCGAGCAGATGTACGACCAGTGGCAGCGGGACCCATCCTCGCTGAGCGAGGAGTGGCGGCTGTTCTTCGCGGGTTTCGACCTCGCGGCGCGACCCACCGGCGCCATCGCGTCCGAACGCGCCGCCGATCAGTCAAAGGTAGCAAGCCTCATCTTCGCGTACCGCAATCTCGGCCACCTCATTGCCGATCTTGACCCCCTCGGGGATAACCTCGAATCACATCCGCTGCTAGAGCTGGAAACATTCGGTCTCTTCGAGGAACAGCTCGACGAGATCTTCGACACCGGTCACCTGGGTGGCCCCCGCCAGGCGAGCCTGCGCGAGATCCTGGCCCTCCTCAAGGACACCTACTGCCGCACCGTCGGCGTCGAGTACCTGCACATTCAGGACATGGCGGTCCGCCGATGGTTGCAGCAGGAGATGGAACCAGTCAGGAATCGGCCCACGATCAGTCGCGAAAAGAAGCACCGAATCCTCGGCCAACTCATCGACGCGGAGCTCTTCGAGAGCTTCACCCAAAGCCGTTACCAGGGCCAAAAGCGGTTCTCGCTCGAAGGTGCGGAGTCGCTGATCCCGGCGCTGCACCAGTTCATCGAGACCGCGGCCGAAACCGGCGCCGAGGAGGTCGTGATGGGCATGGCCCACCGCGGCCGGCTCAACGTCCTGGCCAACATACTGCGCAAACCCTACACCATGATCTTCAACGAGTTCGAGGACAACATCCGACCCGATCCCTACGGCGGCGACGGCGACGTCAAATACCACCGGGGCTTCAGCTCCGACTACACCAGCTCCTCCGGCGCCGAGATCCACATCAGCCTGACCGCCAACCCCAGCCATCTCGAGGCCGTCGACCCGGTCGTCGAGGGCCGCACCCGCGCCAAGCAGCGACGGCACGGCGACACCGGGGAGAGAACAAAGGTGTTGCCGTTGCTGATCCACGGCGATGCCGCCTTCGCCGGCCAGGGCCTTGTCGCCGAGACCTTCAACCTCTCGCAACTCAAGGGCTACTCGACCGGCGGAACCGTCCACATCGTCGTCAACAACCAGATCGGCTTCACCACCCTCCCCGGCGAAGCCCGATCGACCCGTTATCCGACTGATGTCGGGAAGATGGTCGAGGCGCCAATTTTCCACGTCAACGGCGACGACCCCGAGGCGGTGGTGCACGTCGTGGACCTTGCGCTCAGATTCCGTCAAACGTTTAAACGCGACGTGGTGGTGGACATGGTCTGCTATCGCAGGCACGGACACAACGAGGGCGACGAGCCCGCCTTCACGCAGCCGCTGATGTATCAGAAAATCCAGAACAGGCCTTCGACCCGCGCCATCTACCAGCTCCAGCTCGAGGGCGCACACGACATTACCCTCGAAGAAAGCGAGCGCCTCACCAACTCCCTCCAGGGTAGGCTTCTCGATGCTTTCGAGAGCGTCAAGGAGGCGTGCCTCCTCGATGAGAACGACGGCCACGCGTTCTCCGGCATCTGGGCCGAATTCAACCACGAGCATTGCTTCGACTGCACCGAAACCGGGGTTCCGTACGAAGAGCTTCTCAAGGTGGCGAAGGCCGTGACCAGCATCCCCGAGGGCTTCAACCTCAACCGCAAGGTTGGTCGGCGGCTGCCATCGCAGATGGAGGCGGTCGAGGGCAGGGGCTTGGTGGATTGGGCGCTCAGCGAGCTCCTGGCGTTCGGCAGCCTGCTCGTCGAGGGGATTCCAGTCCGCCTCAGCGGCCAGGACAGCATGAGGGGAACCTTTTCACAACGCCACGCCGCGTGGTTTGACACCAAAAGCCAGGAGATCTTCATTCCCCTCAACCACATCGAGCCCGGCCAAGCGCGATTCTGCGCCTACAACAGCATGCTTTCGGAAGCAGCGGTCCTCGGTTTCGACTACGGCTACTCGCTGGTCGAGCCCAACATGCTGGTCATGTGGGAGGCCCAGTTCGGCGACTTCGCCAACGGCGCCCAGGTCATCATCGACCAGTTTATCGCCGCGGCGTACGACAAATGGCACCGGGTGAGCGGTCTGGTCATGCTCCTACCCCACGGCTACGAAGGCCAGGGGCCCGAACACTCCAGCGCGTACCTCGAGCGTTATCTCATGGCCTGCGCCGAAAACAACATGCAGGTCTGCAACCTGACCACGCCGGCTCAGCTGTTCCATGCGCTGCGACGCCAGATCATTGCAGACTTCCGGCGGCCACTGATCATCATGGCTCCGAAGAGTCTGCTCCGACACAAGCGAGCGGTTTCGCCGCTCAAGGACCTGATCGTCGGGAGGTTCCAAGAGATCCTCGAGGACCCGTTGGCGCCCGACAAACCGCGACGCCTGGTCCTGTGCAGCGGCAAGGTCTATTACGACCTCGAGGCCGGCCGCGAGGAGAGGGGAATCAACGATGTCGCGATTGTCCGCGTGGAGCAGTTCTACCCGTTTCACACCGAGCTCTTCGAGCGCGTGGTGAAACCCTACCGCGGAGCCGCCGAGGTCGTATGGGCGCAAGAAGAGACCCGCAACCGGGGCGGTTGGAGCTTTATGATGCCGAGATTGATAGAGCTGTTCCCGGACCGGCTTGTGAAATATGTCGGGCGTGAACCGAGCGCCAGCCCGGCGACCGGCTCCTCGAGCATTCACAGGGAACAGCAGGCCGAGCTGGTTCGCGAGGCACTCGAGGTCTGGTCGGACTGAGAATCGACACCAAGGAGAACGCCCGAATGGCCGTAGAAGTCAAAATCCCAGAGGTCGGAGAGTCCATCACCGAGGGCTTTCTCGCCGAATGGTCGCAGCCCGACGGAGCGGTCGTCGCCGTCGAGGACCCGCTGCTCGTTCTCGAAACGGACAAGATCACCATGACCGTCAACGCCAAGAACTCCGGCAAGCTCACGATCATGGTCGCCGAGGGCGAAACGGTCGAGGTCGGTCAGGTCGTGGCGACGATCGACACCGACATCTCGAAAACCGCGGCTGCACCCCCGGAAAGGGCGACCGCGCCGGCTCCTGAAGCGGTGAATGAACCCCCAACTCGAGCGCCTCGGCCCGCTCCTCCGGAGCCAGCGGCGGCATCTGGTCAGAGCAGTCTCTCGCCAGCGGTTCAGCGGCTGGTCCTCGAGCACGAGCTGGACCCGGCGGCAATCGAGGGCACCGGCAAGGGCGGGCGGATTCTCAAGGGCGATGTCATCAGATTCCTCGAAACGAGGACGAAAGACGCGCCGGTGTCCACTCCCGCGCCCATCTCTGCAGCCGCGGAAACCGAGCGTCCCCGTCTCCAACCGGTAGCTCTTCCCGATCAACGCCAGACGCGAGCGCCGATGTCACGGCTTCGTCAGCGGCTCGCCGAGCGTTTGGTGGAGGTGCAGCAAACGGCCGCCATCCTCACCACTTTCAACGAGGCCGACATGAGCCGCGTGATCGAACTACGCGCCGAGTACAAAGAGGAGTTCAAAAAGAAGCACGAGATCGGCCTCGGCTTCATGTCTTTCTTCGTCAAGGCGACGGTCGACGCACTCAAAACCGTCCCAGCCGTCAACGCCTACATCGATGGCGACGAGATTGTCACCAACCACTACTTTGATATCGGCGTCGCGGTCAGCACCGACAAGGGTCTGGTCGTGCCGGTGGTCCGTGATGCCGACCGGTTGACGATGGCCGAGATCGAGGCCGGCATCGCGGACCTTGCAGGGCGCGCACAGGAGCGGCACCTCGATTTATCGGATCTTACGGGGGCGGTGTTCACGATCTCTAACGGCGGGGTCTTCGGTTCGCTCTTGTCGACGCCGATCCTCAATCCCCCCGGCAGCGCCATCCTCGGTATGCATACGATCCAGAAACGCCCGGTCGCGGTCGGCGACGAGATCGCCATCCGACCGATGATGTACCTCGCCCTGTCCTACGACCACCGCATCATCGACGGTCGCGAAGCGGTGAGTTTCCTCAAACGCATCGTCGAGTGCATCGAGGACCCCGAGCGGATGCTCCTGGAGATCTGAATGTTTGACCTCGTCATCATCGGCGCCGGACCCGGTGGATACGTCTGCGCGATTCGTGCCGCCCAGCTCGGCCTCAACACCGCATTGATCGAAAAACGACGAGCTCTCGGCGGCACCTGCCTCAACGTCGGCTGCATACCGTCGAAGGCCCTCCTCGAGTCATCGGAGCTTTTCGAGGCCGCCAAGATCCACTCGGCGGACCACGGAATCGTAATGTCCGAAGTCAAGCTCGACCTCGAGGCCATGCTCGCCCGCAAGGGCGGCATCGTCAAAGAGCTCACCGACGGTGTCGCGATGTTGATGAAGAAAAACAAGGTCACCGTCCTCACCGGCCGCGGGACCGTCACCGAACCCGCCAAGGTGACGGTTTCCGGTGACGACGGAGACACCCGCGTCGAGGCACGCAATATCTGCCTCGCAATGGGATCCGAGGCGGTCGAATTGCCCTTCCTGCCCTTCGACGGCGATCGTATCGTTTCGTCCACCGAGGCGCTCGACTTCGGATCGGTTCCGAAACGTCTCGTGGTGATCGGCGCCGGAGCGGTCGGACTCGAGCTCGGCAGCATCTGGCGCCGTCTTGGCGCCGCGGTCACTGTTGTCGAGATGCTCCCCACCATCACACCTTTTGCCGACAAGTCGATGGCCAAGGCGCTGCAACGCAGCCTCGCCGACCAGGGCATGGAGTTTCGCCTCGAGTCCAAGCTCACCGGCGGCACGGTCCTCAAGAAGAGCGTCAAGTTGACCGTCGAAAACGCAAAGGGTGAGACAGAAGAGATCAGTTGCGACAAGGTGCTCGTTGCGGTCGGACGGCGGCCTGTGACCGAGGGCACCGGTCTCGCGAACGTGGGCGTGGCGCTCGACGACAAGGGGCGCATTGCCGTCGACGATCACCTTCGCACGAATGTCGACGGCATCTTCGCCATCGGCGACCTGGTGCGCGGCCCGATGCTGGCCCACAAGGCGGAGGACGAAGGGGTCGCTGTCGCCGAGCGGCTGGCCGGGATGCCCGGACACGTCAACTACGAGGTCATACCCAACGTGGTCTATACCGAGCCCGAGCTGGCGATGGTCGGGCGCACCGAGGCGGAGCTCAAAGAGGCCGGCATCAAATTCTCGAGCGGACGTTTCATGTTCCGGGCCAACGGCCGCGCCAAGAGCCTGGGCCAGCAAGACGGCATGGTGAAGATCCTCGCCGACGCCGAGACCGACCGAATACTCGGCGTCCACATGGTCGGGCCGAGGGTGTCAGAGCTCATCGCCGAGGCGGCGATAGCGATGGAGTTTTCAGCCAGCGCCGAGGACCTGGCCCGCACCTGCCACGCCCACCCGACGCTCTCCGAGGTCGTCAAGGAAGCAGCCCTCGCCGTCGACAAACGCGCACTGCACTCCTGAGAAGCCCCGGAGGGGCGACAGATGGATAGCCCGGGGCGTAAGCCCCGGATCTGGCGTTCAGCAGCGGCAGCGATCAGCGGCAGCGATCGGCACCAGCAATCAGCGGCGGCGAGCAGCGATCGGCGGCAGCGCTTTGATCACCTCCGGGTCGTTTGTATTCGACGGATAGCCGCTGGGCAGTTCGATGTCAAGGGCAAGCCGGTCACGCCGGTGCGTCGCACCCTTGACATCGAACTGCCCAGCGGCTTGGGAAGCGGCATCAAACGACCCGGAGGTGATAATGTCCACAGCCAACCGTCTCATTGCACACGCCGAAGCACTCGACGCCGCAGGCACAGCCATCAGGCTTGTCAGGAGGGTCCCCACCCCTCTCAAATCGATCGCAGATCAGGCGATCCGCTCGGCAGCCTCGGTGCCCGCCAACCTCGCCGAAGGGCACGGCCGTACGGGACGAGACCGCACACATCTGCGGAGGATCGCCTACGCGTCGGCCAAGGAAGTCGACAGCCACCTCAGGCTCCTCGCCTCAGCCGGAGCAATTGACCGGGTAATGGTCGATGATGCGCTCGAGTCCTTCGATCGGGTCCGCGCCATGATCTGGCGTCTCCTCAATCCGAGGCGTTGACATCTCGCATCCGAAACGCGATGTTGTAGGGACATTGCTATCGATGAGCCCACATCGCGCCCCGCCGAGACCTCGTCTCGAGCACGCTAACATCCTTCGTTTTAGGGTGCGCGCCGAGCACGATAACACCCTTCGCGACACCACCCCTGCGCAGATCGATTATCCTGGGAGTAGGAGATTTGCGCCGAGAAAACCCGGCCGTGCCGAACACTGTTAACTCGCTCTCGGAGCACGATTACTTCCGGAGTTTTCGTATCGCTAATTGTGGTTAGGCACAGTCCCAGTCTGGTCGGAGGATTGACAAGTGCCGACTCATCTTCGCCGCCTTCTCCTTTTCACGGGCACACTTTGTCTTGTCTCGTCGCTCCTCAATCCAGTCTTCCTCAAAGCGGGCTCCGGACTTCACAATTTCATTTTTCTAGGCACCACAGGAGTTTCGGTTCTGGCAGTTTTGGTGGTCGTAGTTGGCAAACGCTCGTTCCTCTCGACCTATCCGACGCCGGAGGTCAACTGGGCATTCACACCATTCTTCATATCCGCACTGATTTCTTTGGTTGTTCTCGCTCTCTTGGTGTATGTCAAACTCACAAACGCCTAACACCTCGGTCCAGCGGACCCAAACAGCGCGGCTGATCGCTTGGATCTAACACCTACACTCAGATTCCTTAACCCAGCTTCGTAACCTCGCTATAGTGGCGCTATGCAAGCAGTGATCTTCGACCAACCTGGCGACGAGGATGTCCTTCGAGTTGCGGAAGTACCCTCTCCCGAACTCGGAAATGGCGAGGTTCGCATCGCAGTCTCGGGCGTCGGGATCAATCGCGCTGATCTCCTCCAACGACGCGGGGTCTATCCCCCACCCCCGGGAGCCTCGGAGATCATCGGACTCGAGTGCGCCGGAACCGTCATCGAGATCGGCGGCGGTGTCGACGATCTGGCGCTCGGTGAGCGGGTGATGGCGCTCCTTGCCGGCGGCGGCTACGCGACCGAGGCCGTCGCGCCGTCCATCTGCGTCATGCGCACCCCCGAAGCGTTGACCGATCTCGAGGCGGCGGCGGTGCCCGAGGTCTTTATCACCGCCTTCCTCAACCTCTTTCTGATCGGACAGCTGGAGCCGGGAGCGACCACCCTTGTTCACGGCGGCAGTGGCGGGGTCGGCACCGCCGCCATCCAACTTGCAAAGTCGGCCGGAGCACGCATCCTGATTACGGCGGGATCGGCAGACCGGTGCCGCGCGTGCCTCGACCTCGGCGCCGACGCCGCGTTCAATTACCGCGAGGACGACTTTCTGGCATGCGCCCTCGCCGCCACGGACGGGCACGGTGTCGACGTGGTTTTGGATTGCATCGGCGGCGCCTATCTGGAACGTCACCTCGACGTCCTCGCGCCCTGCGGCCGACTCGTGGTGATCGGGCTGCAGGGAGGCGCCAACGGGGACCTGGACCTCTCCCGTCTGATGCGCAAACGTCTCTCCATCACCGGATCGACCCTGCGGGCACGGCCGATCGACGAGAAGGGCCGCATCATCGAGGCATTCGTCCAACGTTTCGGACCCGAGCTCGTGACCGGGGCGATCCGCCCGATCGTCGACCGGGTTTTGCCGCTGGAAGAGGCCTCGGAGGCTCATCGCCTGCTCGCCGCGGGCGAGGTATTCGGCAAGCTCGTACTGGAAATGCCGGAGTCAGGCTACGCGGGTCGCTGATCCGCCGGGACCAGCTGGCAAAATGCGTCCCACAGCGACGACGCACGAGCGTCGTCAAGTCCGACCAGAGGCGGCCGGGTCGCGAAGGCGCCAAAGCCGAAACGTCTGAGAAGAGATTTGACGGATGGGCCGAGACCGTACTCCTCGAGCAGCGCCCGCACCCGGTCAAGGACGGCTTGCTCGCCGTCGCCACGCCGCACGGCACACATCAGGGCGGGAGCGACACTGGCGGCGGCACTGATGTTGCCGTTTCCTCCGGCTTCGATGCACGCCGTCACCAGACGGTCGTTACCGACAAGATAGCACCGGTCCGCGAACCGATCGCTGAGACGAAGAAGCTCGTTCGGATCGCCGGAGCTGTCCTTGACGCCCGCGAGGTTGCGGTGGCCGCCGAGGAGGTCGAGGACCTCGTCCGAGAACGGCACACCCGTGACCCGCGGAGTGTGGTAGAGAAGGACCGGCAGCGACGATCGCTCGAGGATCTCGCGAAAGAACGCGGCGATCCCGTCGACGGGGGCCGATCGAAAGTAGAAGGGAGGCGGGCAGAGCACAGCCTTGTAGGCCAACGACGACGCCAGATCGACCATCGCCAGGACCTCCGGGAGGGCGCAGGAACCGACGCCGAGGATCAGATCGAGCCCTGAATCCGCCGCCGCGGCCGCCTCGGCGATTTCCTGACGCTCGTTCAGCGAAAACGATGGGAACTCACCATTGGTGCCGAGAATCAAGGCGCCGTCCACCCCCTCGGATGCGAGCCATTTTAGGTGCGTAGCCTGAGCCTTTTTGTCGAAAGCCAGAGCGGCGTCGAGGGGGGTCGGGATCGGGGCGAAGGCGCCGGTGATTTCTGTCATCAAATCCTCCCCAGCCTGCGTTTCTCGTCAAGTGAGTCTACACAAACCCCAACGACTTCAGGCCGGCCAACGTATACAATAAAGGTTCGGGAAAGATTCCCGACCGGAGGGCACCGCTGTATGCATCGTCGTCACCTATTGCTCTGGATGATCTTCGTTCTCACCACCTTGCCGGCGGCGGCGACTGAGCTGATTCTGCCGGTCTTCGCTCTCAACGTCGAGGGACGTTCGGGCGCCGTCTGGAGCTCCGAGATCTATCTCACCAACCCGGGCGAACAGCCCGTTCAGGTGGAGATTGCGCGTTTCCTCCCGGGAAATATCGACAAACCCACACCCTGCGATTTCTTCATGGCTCCGACGCGGGTCGTGCCGGCCCACTCGGCAACTGTGTGGACCGCCGCCGGCCTCGCCACGGACCTCGGGTGCGCCGAGAGCGCTCGCGGCGGCCTTGTCCTGCGTGCCGACGGCCCGGTCCACGTCACGAGTCGCCTTGTCAATCGTGACCGGATGGAAAGCGATGAGGATTCGACCGTGCTCTCGGGGCGCGGCGAAGCCTTCGACGCCATCCCGACGCAACTCCTTCCCGCGGCCGGCAGCCATCTCCTGCCGTCCCTCATGTGGCATCGCAACCCATGCGGCGGCGGATCCGACTTCGACACCTTTGTCGGCTTTGCCAATCCCGGTCCCGACCCGGTTGAGGTCAAGCTCGACATCCCAGAGGAGGCCGGTCGCGCAGTGTTGATCAACGGACTCGAGGTCTTCCTTCCCCACAGTGTGACAATCCCCGGGGGCGAATGGCAGCAGTTCCGGCTCGCTCCGAGGGTGGAGGAAGGTGCGCCGTGCGGCCACGTCGAGAGCTTCCTCGTCCGAGTAGACACCGACGCTCCTCTCGCCATCTACGCGTCGGTGATCGATCGCAAGAGCGGTGACCCTCGAACCGTCATTCCCGTCCCACTTGACGAAGGCCTTCCCCACGCCGAACCTGGCGAACGGTAGGCGACCGACGAACCACCGAGACACAGAGAAGACACAGAGATTTCTCAATCCGCCACAACCACGAAGACACAAAGACACGAAGGCACCCACCCTCCCACCAACTCAAGAACCCGACAGAGTGGATTTCTCTGCGTCTTTGCGCTTCTGCGCTGAGGGGTGGGCGGGCGGGCTTTGTGATTTCTTTGTGTCTTCGTGCCTTCGTGTTTGTGACGTGGGTATGGATGGAGGCTCTGTGTCCTCCCCGTGCGTTCTCTGTGTCTCTGTGGTGAGTTCGGATCAGATAGTGGTGAGGAAGGTCCTCAACCGAGGGGCAGGGACGGCTGGCCGCGAGGCGTGGTGATCCACTCGAGGCGAAAGACTCCCTCGCCGAGCGGAACGAGCTCGAAATTCGGCGGCAGCTGTTTTTCCCAGGGAGCGAGCCCCTCGCGGACGAAAAATGATTTGATGCGGGGTGACCTGAGCTCCGGTGAGCCCTCCCAGAAGCTGGCGGTGAGCGGAATGATGGCCGGGTCAGGGTCATCGGGCAGGTAGACAGTGACGGTCTCCCACTCGGGTCGGAAGAATAGGCTCACGTTGGCCTCGAGGACCCGGAGCCCGTAGGTGCTGTGTCCGTCGTACCAGCCTGAAACAATCATCCCCGCCTCTTGCGCCTATTCCTCTCCATCACCATCACCGAAGTTGATGCCCAGATCACGTGCGGTCAGCATCGTATCGCTGTCGAGCGGTACGCACTTCATGCGCTCGGTCGCAACCTCCAGAGGCACAGCCAGGACGGTCGGCGGATCGAGCGCGACCATCACGCCGAAACGGCGTTCGGCCACCATCCGCACCGCCGCCGCTCCGAAACGCAGGGCGAGGAGCCGATCGAAGGTCGTCGGACCGCCGCCACGCTGCAGGTGGCCGAGCACCACCGTGCGGGTCTCCTTACCGGTTTTGACTTCGATTTCCTCGGCCAATCGCACGCCAATACCGCCGAGCAGACGCTCTCGGCCTACGCCCTGGTCCCTGGTCACCATTTCACCGCCAACCGGCCGCGCCCCCTCGGCAACCACGACGATGGAGAACCGCCTGCCATGCGCCTCGCGGTCCATGATCTTGTCGCATACGGAGGCGATATCGTATGGGATTTCCGGAATCAGCACGACGTCGGCGGTGGCGGAAACGCCGGAATGAAGGGCGATCCAGCCGGCATAACGGCCCATCACCTCGACCACGAAGACGCGTTCGTGAGCCTCGGCAGTCGAGTGCAGCCGGTCGATAGCCTCGGTGGCGACTGTCACCGCGGTGTCGAAACCGAAGGTGACGACCGTCCCGGAGAGATCGTTGTCAATGGTCTTCGGAACACCGACGATCGGGATCCCTTTCTTGACCATACCGCTTGCGATCCGCATCGATCCATCGCCGCCGATGGCTATCAACGCATCGATCTGGAGACGCTGGAAGTTTTCCACCACTTCGTCGGAGCGGTCGATCAAGGCGGTCGTGCCGTCCGCCTGTTTCGCCGGATATTCAAAAGGTGAGTTGCGGTTGGTGGTGCCGAGGATCGTACCACCGAGATGTGTGATGCCGCGCACCGAGTCCCGGTCGAGCTGGACGATCTTCGAGGTGTCGAGGAGGCCCTCGTAGCCCTTGCGAATCCCCAGCACCTCCCAGCCCCTCCGGAGGGCGGAAAGCACGATCGATCGAATCACCGCGTTGAGACCGGGGGCGTCGCCGCCACCCGTGTTTACGGCAATCCGTTTGATCGCCTGTCCCATTCTCGACCTCCAACGAAACTGCGATGAATTCTAACCCATCGCGTTCCGTACCTCAACGTTCAAACGACTGAACGTCAAAACTTTACGGTGTTCAACCAGAAAAGCCCCCTGCGATGCAGGGGGCCGTTGGCAGTCGAATTGGAGTCGCGGTCAGAGGTTGGAGAGCATTTCATCGACCTCGCCACAGGTCTTGGAGACCGCTTCCACCGAGTGGGCGAACGCTTCTTTCTCGGCGTCGGTAAGGTCGAGCTCGATGACCTGCTCGACGCCGTTGGCGCCGATGATGGCGGGCACGCCGACAAAGAGACCTTTGACGCCGTACTCACCCTCGAGCTTGGCGCACACCGGGATGATTTTGCGCTTGTCGAAGATGATGGCCTCGGCCATTTCGAGCGCAGCCCAGGCCGGCGACACGAAGGCGGAACCGAAGCCGAGCAGACCGACGACCTCGCCGCCCGCCTTGCGGGTCCGGCTTTCGATGGCCGACAGAGTGTCCTCGTCGACGAACTTGGCGACCGGGATGCCGCCAACCGTGCACGAAGAGCGCACCGGAACCATTGTGTCGCCGTGGCCGCCGAGGACCAGGGCGTTGACATTTTCCACCGACACGTTGGCTGCCTCGGAGACGAAGTAGCAGTACCGCCCTGAATCGAGCTGACCGGCCATTCCCACCAGCTTGTTCTTCGGAGGCGCCAGAGCCTTGTCGAGCGTGTAGACGATGGCGTCCAACGGGTTGGCGATAGAGATGATGGTCGCCTTCGGGCAGAACTCCTTGATGCCTTCCGCGACCTGCTTCGTGACCTTGAGGTTGATGGTGAGAAGCTCTTCGCGAGACGGGAAGGTGCCGTCCGGCCGCGCCTTGCGCGGCACGCCGGCGGTGTTGATCACGAGGTCGGCGCCGGCAAGCGCCGAATAGTCCTTGGTGCCGACACACCGAACATCCGATCGGATGGTGGGTAGGCCCTCGGCGATGTCGAGGCACTTGCCCTTCGCGACCGATTGTTTGGCGGTGACCTCCTGCCGCTCCGGCGGGTCATCGGGGTTGACGAAGGGCGCCGGGTCGGAAAGGCCGACCTCCCGTGCCAGCCGCCGCTGGGCGATCTCCTGGGTAAGAACGCCGCCGATATATCCGCCACCGATTAGACCGATTTTGTTGAGCATCTCCGACCTCCTTTAATGCCGGTTCCGGCACACCGCGTTGCTTCCCTCAGGAGGCCGCGTGCCGGTCGTGTGAAAAATTGCACGAGTTCGCCGCGCGGGAAGAGAATACCACTTCAGAAGCCTAAAGTGGAGCGGAGATCAATGCCTGAAAAGTGACTCAAACAAGCAACTACTCTTCGTCCCGACCGGTGCCCAGAAAAGTGTCGCGGATTCCGCCGCCTTTGCGACTCAACTCCTCACCTGCCTTGCCGAGAACCCCCCCCCGGGCATGGCTGAAGCGAGGGCATCCGAAACGCCATCCTTTCCATCAACCTCCCGTCAGCCCTGCACGTCAAACCACGCCCGCAGCCGGACGAAGCCCTCCTCAACCGAGATCCGTGGTTCGTACCCCAGATCGCGGCGCGCCGCCGAAATGTCGAACCAATGGGCGGTCGCAAAGCTGCGGGCAACGAAGCGGGTCATCCTCGGTCCACCTTTTGTCGGGAAGACCTTGAAAATATTCTCGAAGATGGCACCCGCGACGAGCGCCGTTTTGAGGGGCACGGTGCGCTCTTCGCGCGGCAGACCCGCGGCGCCGAGGATGCCGTTGATGATCTTCTTCATCGGCCACGGCTCCCCATTGGAGATGAAGTAGGGGCGCCCCGCGCACGGTGCGCCCGGTTGGAGCCGATCCGCCGCCAGAAGATGGGCGTCAACCGCGTTGTCAACGTACACCGTATCAACCAGGTTGGTGCCATCGCCGACGATTCGGAGTTGACCGGCACGGGCGCGGGCCACGAGCTGGGGCACGAGGTTGGTGTCTCCCGGGCCCCAGATCAGTCTCGGTCGAAGCGCCACAGTCGACAACACGTCGTCGTTGGCTGCCAGGACCGCCATCTCTGCCATCGCCTTGGTCTGCGGATAGGCAGCCTCGAAACGCTCCGGGTACGGTTCGGATTCGTCGACACCGGCCAGATCGCCGCCGCTGTGGATGACGCTCGGCGTGCTCGTGAAAACCAGTTTTGGCACGCCATTTCGCCGCATTGCTTTCAGCACGTTCTCGGTACCGACAACATTGGTTCGATGAAAGGGTTTATACGACCCCCACGGGTCGACCTTTGCCGCGACGTGGAAGACGATCTCGCAGCCGTCAACCACGCGTGAAACTGCGTCAGGGTCGGCAATATCGCCCCGGATCTGCTCGACACCGAGCTCGTCGAGCTGTTTGTAATGACCGCGATGAAACGTGCGAACGGACCACCCACGTTCCACCAACCGACGCACGATGGCGCCGCCCAGGAAACCTCCACCGCCCGTGACGAGGGTCTTCACGCCTTCACCCGGTGGGTGGCCCAGGCCGCCAACGCCCCGCGCCCGATCTTGGCGTTGTGGCGGATGTCGACCGGAAAGGCGGGATGAAAGAGGACGTTTTGGATCCCCTTGGTGTGCTCGAACCCGGATCCGAGATCGAGAAGTTCGGTTCGGATGCGATCAAGTTGGGAACGGCCCACTCGCCCCTCCAACTCGACACAGAGGACGGGCAGTTGAGCGCCATCCTCCCCCACCCCCACCAACGCGGTCCGAAAAACGTCCGGGTGGGTATTGAAGATCGACTCGCAGGACACCGTAAACAAGGTGCCGTCTGCAGTTCGGACCCGCTGGCTCTTGCGACCACAGAACCACAGGCGGCCCTGCCCATCGAAATAGCCGAGGTCTCCCATGCGGTGGCGCACTGTCTCTCCGTCCGCAATCTTGGCGAGTGCGGTGTGGCTGGCGGCGTTGTAATACTCACGTGTCACCTGCGGGCCCCTGACCACGATCTCCCCGACCTCGCCCGCATCGACCCTCAGGCCTTCGTCCCACCGCTCGATCGGACCATCGTCAATGGCAACCACCGCCGCTTCGATCGACGGAACGGGTCGCCCGACGCAGGTGCCGGCACCGTGGTCGGTTGCGTATCGGGTCTCGGACAGGATCTCGTGACTCGAGGTCGTGGTCACCGGCAGCGCTTCGGTGGCCCCGTACGGGGTGTGAATGGCCGCATCGTCGCGCAGCAGGCGCTGAAAACGTTCGATCACTCGCGGCGGCACCGGTGCCCCGGCCGAAATCACGCAGCGCACGGACTCGAGTTTTACGCCCTGTTTGGCGCCCCACCGACCGACCGTGTCGAGCAGTGCCGGCGAGCCAAACATGATCGTCACTCCGTGCTCTCGTATCGGTTCGATGATCTTCCGCGGATCGACGCGGGCCGGTCGCGTCGGGTCCATGTCGGGAACTATGGTCGTCATGCCGAGCGCGGGATCGAAGAGGGCGAAGAGTGGAAAGGTCGGAAGGTTGACCTCCCCGGTCCTGATGTCGTAGGCGTCTCGAATCGCCTCCACCTGGGCGGCGAAGTTCCGGTGGCGGTAGACCACCCCTTTCGGGGGACCGGTGCTGCCCGAGGTGAAGACAACGGCGGCGATGTCGTCGGCGCCTGTGGTCGCGACGGCATCGGCGTCCGCATCGCGGCCGAGCTCTTCGACCTGATCCAGGGTATGCCCGGCCCAGAAGAGCCGCCTCCCGACTGTGATCTTCGTGCGTATCGTCGTCCGTGCCCAACCGAGCAGTGCCCGCACGGCCTGAGCCTTGGGCACGCCAATGAAGGCCCCGGGCTCGGCATTGCTGAGACAGGCCTTGAGGTGCTTGAGCCCGATGCCCGGGTCGACCAGCACCGGCACCGCGCCGGCGCGGAAGAGACCGAAGGCGAGAGGAAAGAGGTCGAGACCGGGCGGCACCATCAGGACTGTGCGAACACCGTGGCCGACGCCGACCGCTTCCAGGCCGCGCGCAATCCGCGCCGAGCGCTGGTTGAGCTCGCTGTAGGTCAGGCTGCCGCCCCGTCTCCCCCAGGGGCAGATGATGGCCTCCGCGTCGGGCTGCCTGGCCGCCATCTCCGGCAAAAAATCCGCGATGTTCGCCTTCGCTGTCATGTGTAGGTCTCTTTTTTATTCACCACCAAGACACCAAGGGCACCAAGAAGAATATTAAAGGACGATCCTTTTGATACCGTCTTTAATCCGAGTCACGCTGAAGTTCACGAGTAATCCTAGCCTGTATCCGCCTAGTTTGAGATAGGTGAGAACTTGCGCAACGTGTATTTGGAGGAGGGCGTCAACGGATGTTGGTTCGACGATTACGGATTCTTCGACCACGAGATCGAGTCTGTAGCCAGCTTCGATCTCAATGGAGTCGTAAACCACTGGCAGACTCACTTGCGTTCGGACTGCCAAGCCTCTCTTTGTGAGCTCATGCTCGAGGCACACCTCATATGCGCTCTCCAAAAGGCCAGGACCAAGCTCACTGTGAACCTTGTAGGCAGCGTCGACGATTTCGGTCGCGATCCGATCCACAGCCTCAGATGGTTCTTTTGGTGGAAACCTTGGTGTCTTGGTGTCTTGGTGGTTCATTTTCTCGCCTTGTATCAGGTGGTCGCGAGGAATTGGCGGATGAGGGGGATGATCTCGTCGGAGGCGTCTTCGAGGATGTAGTGGCCGCAGTCCGGGAAGCGGTGGACATCGGCCCCGGGCAGGATCCGTTGCCACACGGCAAGGAATTGATGATCGAATACGAAATCCTTGTCCCCCCAACACACCAAAACCGGCCGGTCACGAAACACCTCCAACCGCGCTGCAGTCTCCGAAACAATGTCGTAGCAGGGGTCACCGGGCCGGAGGGGAATGTCCTGCACGAACCGCAGGGTGGCGATCCGACCCGCCCAGCTGTCGTATGGGGCGCAGTAGGCATCCCGCACTTCCTTCGAGAGTTTCTTGCGGGTGCAGGCCACGTGGCTCGCTCCCCGGGCAAATGCGTTGAAACCGCGGACCATCAGAGGCCCCAGCGGCGTGTCGCGGACCATCCACAGCCGCCACGGGAAGCTCTTGCTCTTCGGCAGGTGGAAGGCGCCGGTGTTGAGAATCACCAGGCGTTTGACTCGTTCCGGATGCCGCACCGCCCACCCGAGGCCGATCATCCCGCCCCAATCGTGGACGACGAGGTTGAGGTCGTCGAGCCCGAGGTCGTCCATGAGACGCGAAAAATCCTCGATCCGGCGGCTCAGGGTGTATTCGTAGTCATGGTCGCCCGGCTTGTCCGAGAGCCCGCAGCCGATGTGGTCCGGCACAATGACCCGGAAGTCGCTTCGCAGGCTCCGGACGAGCTCGCGGTAATAGAACGACCACGTGGGATTGCCGTGCACGGCCACCACCGCTTCTCCGCCACCCTCGTCGAGGTAATGGAGCTGAAGACCTTCGAGCTCTAGCCAGTGATTTTTGAACGGGTAGAGGTGTTCCGGAATGGTACGCATGCGCTCTTCAGCGATTCGCGTTAGCGAATCGCTACCACAGCAGCTCGGCCATAGTGCAGTTGATACCGCTGCCGATGCCCAAGATCGCCACACGCTGTCCGCGTTTCAGTCGGCCGGATTCTTGGAGCTTGGACAATGCAATCGGCACCCCCGCCGGCCCGATATTTCCGTAGTCAGGGTAGAGCCGGAAGACCTTTTTGAGGTCGATCCCGAGAACGCCCGCGAACTGCTCGGTGTGGACCTTGCTGACCTGGTGGACCACGAAGTGATCGATGGTGTCCACCGTCCAACCGAGTGCGTCGGTCGCCCTCGCCCACGTTCGCACCGCAAGCTCCATTCCGGCCATCAGGAGCTCCCGGGTTTTGGTGACCATGTGGTCGATGTTGCCGGCACATAGTCGGCAATGCTGTGTCGCCGCGAGGTTGACGCTGCCGGTAAAGGTGTGGCCGTCGGGCTCCAGGTCTGATCGGCCGAGCACCATCGCCGCAGCGCCGGAGCCCAAGGTGAGGGAGGCGAACTGCTCTCGGAAAGCCGTCTCGTCGATCTCCGGGTCAAGCATGCGCTCGATTGTGGCTTCGGTGATCTGCCGACTGGTCTCGCCATCGACCAGAATAGCGTAGTCCACCTGCCCCCGATCGATGAGATTGCCGACCATGTCCATGCCATTGACAAACCCGAGGCATGCATTGCCGAGGTCGAAGTTCATGCACGTCTCGGGCAGCCCGAGTTCCGCGTGCGCGATGCAGGCAGTCGACGGTTCGAGATAGTCGCGACAGACCGACGTGTTGATGAGGATCCCCATCTTCGAACGGTCGATGCCGGCAGCTTCGATCGCCCTTTCGCCCGCCATCGCCGCCGCATGGCTCGGCTGCATGCCTTCATCCCACATCCGCCGCTCGATGATTCCCGACAGATTTCGCAGGAGGTCCGGTCGGATTTTGAGGCGGTCCGTGGTCGGTGCGAGCTGGCGCTCGATTTCCTCCGATGTGAGCCGGTGCGGCGCATCCACATGCGCAACACTCAAAACGGAAACGTTTTCGAACTTCATGATTCGCTCCCAGAGCTTCCCGGTACCAGGCGCTACGCACCCGAGCCTGAAATCTTCTTTCGGTTTGTGAGACTACCATCGCGCAACGCGGCATTAAAGGCTTGCCGCGGCATGAATTGGCTGTCTCCGGAGGCCTCTTCACACTTCGATGTCCATCCATTTTCGGCTCCTCCAGATCGAAGCGAAGATGAGCCCCTGAAGACACCGATACCCTACTTGTGCAGTCCACACCGCGGACGTCCCGAAACCGAGCACCGGACCGACAAGGAACGCCACCGGGAGAAAGAGTCCCCACTGCAGAGTCACCGAAACGAGCATCACCATCTTGCTCGCACCGGCGCCGAGTAGCGCGTTCATGAGCACGCTCCCGAGTGTCTCGACAACCATCGTGGCGCCCAGCAACCGCAGCGGGAAGCGGGCCAACGCGATCGTGTGTTCTTCGTGGAGAAAAATTCTCAGGAGCAGATCGGGCGCAACGACTCCGACAAGCGCGCCGGTCCCGACCACAACCATCGCCAACCGGCTCACATCCCATCCCCAGGTCACCGCATCTTGAGGATCCCCGCGACCGAGAGCCTGCCCGACCAGGGACGCCGCAGCGAGCCCAAACCCGACGCCCGGAAGAATTGCTACCAGAAGCAGCTGCACCAAGACGTTCGAGGCGGCAAGCTCGGCGGTGCCGATGCGTCCGATGATCCAGAAAAAGACCGTCATTCCGGTGGCGAAGAAAAAGCTCTGCATGCCGGCAGGAATCGACACACGCAACATCGAACCCATGGTCTTTCGGTCGGCAATCCGACGGAGGAACCCGGTCCCCCTGGCGTGTCTCAGGGCGAGAACGATGTAAATGGCGGTGCCGAGGAAGGTGGCGATTGCGGTGCCGATACCGGCGCCGAAGGCTCCGAGGGCGGGAAGGCCGAAGTGCCCGAAGATCAAGATCCAGTTGAGGATCAGGTTGCAGGCGTGCATGATGACCAGGGTCTGGAGGTACCGGCGTGACTGGCCGATGCCATTCCAGAAACCGCGAAAAGCGAAATTCATCCCGATCGCGACCATCCCGGCGAGGCGCGCGCGGAAATAGGGCACTCCGATGGCCACCACCTCTGGGTCATCGATCAAAAACGGATAGAGCCGGTCCGCGAAGAAGATCAGGATCAGCGACCACGGAACAGCGACAAGAAACGCGATCAACAGACCGGCATTCAATCCACTCGCCGTCTGATCCCGTCGACCCTCCCCGAGACGGCGTGCGGCGATGGCCTGGACCCCCGCCGAAAGGCCCATGATGAAGGCCACAGCCATGAAATTGGCGAAGCTCCCCATGCCGACCGCCGCCAACGAGGGCGCCCCGAGATAACCGACCATCGCGGTGTCGACGAGATTCAGGACATTTTGCGAAGCCATCCCGCCGATGATCGGCAGGGCGAGGGCCAGAATGGCGCGGATACGGACGCGATCCAGCATGAGGCCGCCACAGGATACGCGATGTCTCACCAAAGGAAAGATGCGATGGTGTCATGCGATGTGGCACCATAGTGAGAGGCCGATCGCCATTGCGGTCGGACGGGAGGTCATATGTGTCGCATCACTATTCTCGCCACCAGCTTTGCAGTCGCGCTCACCGCGCTGGCCGGAAACATCTCCGCCCAGCAGAACCCGCCGCCCGACAAACAAGCCCAGGCCGTAGCTGACCGGGCGATCGCTGACCTCGCGGCATGGAAGAACCAGAGCGCTCGCAAGTACCTTCAGAACCAAAAAGCCAAGTTCGGATCGACCCCACAATTCCAGACGGCGTGGGCGCTACTCGAAATTCAGGAGGGTGCCGACGGCAAAAAGGCCATGGTCGACAGCGGAGTGACGGAACTCTCCAAGATGAGCAAGAACACATCGGTCGATTTCGTCGCGGCGTACTACTACGGTGAGATCCTCTACTCCCAGAAAAATCGAAACGAGGCCAACGCTGCCTGGCAAGCTGCGGCTAAGAGCGCCGCAGCGGCCGCCAACGCGGACCCGAACGATGCCACGGCGCAGTTCTACCTCGGCGCTGCCCTGGTCCGCGCCAAACGGTTTGACGAGGCACGAACGGCGCTGCGCCTCGCCGTCCGGGGCGGCTTTGACGAGCCGATGGTCAACCACCAGATCGGGCTCTCCTATCTGTTTGCGGAAAAGTGGAAGGAAGCCAAGGACGCCTTCGACCTCGGCCTTTCAGTCGACCCCCGTTATGCGCCGATGTACTTCTATCGGGCGATGGCCTGGGACAAGCTGGGCCGCAAGGACAACTCACTGATCGACCTCGACCAGTACGTCAAGCTGGCACCGAACGGACCGGACGCGGCCTTCGCGAAGTCGGTTCTCAAAAGCGCGGGACGCTAGCGCCCACCCCGCCGCCCGTGGCTTGAGGCTTGGGACCTGCGGCTTGAGGAAGCTCCTTCATTCACCCACAATTCGGACACAACGGCGACCGTCGGCGGTCGCTGGAGTGAAGGGCTTCGTCGCGAGGGCCGGGAGCCGTCGCGAGATGGCGTCCGCTTGCGGGCGCCAGATTGCGGCGGATCGTGGGCCGCAGCAGAAGCTCGAAAACGACAGCAAGCGAAGCTCGCAGGCGCCGCAGGCGCCACGCCGACTTCGGGCCTGCACCGACGGGAGCGCGCCTCACGAAGTCGGAGCGACTGCATCACGGCGAAGTGCGAAGCACGAAGCCGGAAGCAGAGATTTCGTGTCGCGCCGAGGTTGGGCCTGGAGCTGCGATGAGCGACAGAGGCGAGGAGGAATCGATCTTGTGATCATCCCGACGAAACCGACAAGCGAATCGCGGCCTCCAGGTCCGGGATCGACGCGAGGAAAAAGGGCGGAGGGGGCAAACTCCCTGGATTCGCGGGATCCCTTTTATCTTCAGAGAGGAACAGAAAAACGGCCCGCCCGCGCGGCGAAGCCGCGTAGCAGACGAGGGACAACGGTTCGACGAGAGCTTGCTCTCGGAGATCCGGAGGACTGAGGACGCGTTGCCGCGGACCGAAGGTTCGCGGTGGGTGGGCGTTCGATAGCGATAGCGATCCCGATAGTGATTGCGTCTGGTCGTAGGGAACGGGGACAGGCTAGAACGGGCGTCCAATCCCCAAATAGAACTTCGGTTTGCGCGAGCTGATGCCGATATTCGCCATCGGCCAGGCGATATCGGCCCATAGCGGACCAATGGGGGTCGACCAACGGACTCCGAAACCGACACCGACGGAGAGATCGAAGTCCGCCTGCCGCCAGCTCTCCCACACCTGGCCGATATCGGCAAAGACGGCCAGCCGCAGTGCATTCCACACCGGGATCCGCAACTCCTCGTTGAGGACGAGCAGGGCGCCACCACCGGCCGGCACCAGTGTGAAATCTTCCCCGAAGTCCACGGGCCCGACCGTATTGAGGTCGAAGCCCCGAATCGAGGATTGGCCTCCCGCGAAATACCTGGCGTTAGGATTGAGATTGGTCCCCTTCAAAGGCTCCGAAATGCCGAGGCGAATCGCCTGGTGCCAGGTCGTACCGTTCATCGGCTCCAACGCGAGACTGAATCCGGAGAGCCAGCTCACGTACTGAAGGTCGGACCCGATAGCTTCGCCGCTCCAGCCGAGATCCGAGGTCAGGCCCCAGCCGCTCCGGGGATCGAAAATGTAGTCAAACCGATCCACCACCGTCCGCACGCCCAACGTTCCCACCCGGGTCAGATATTCGAAACTGAAATCTCCAGGGTCTTTTTCGTATGTGCGGGTCGAGGTCCATCGGTAGTACGTGGCGACAAGGGCGCCGGTCGACACCCGGTAGGATGCTTCGAGGGAAGCTAGATTCTCGTCTTCATTCCATGCGGCAGGATCGAAATCCGCGTCGCCGGTCGTGTAGCCGAGAGTCGTGATGAACGCCAGGCGGCCGCCGGGCGACGGTGGTATCGAACCTATCAGGAAGACCTTCTTTCCGATCGAATCAAGGCTCCCACGCAGGTTGAGGCCGATGCCGCGGCCGAAGAGGTTGTCATCGCGAGCACCGAAGGCCGCACCGAATCCTCGCTCGGTGCTCCAGCCTCCCCCAGCCTCGAGTGTCCAGCGCCGTTTCTCGACGACGTCGAAATCCACGTCGACCTGCGAGTTCTGGACGGGCACCGTCTCGACGACGGCCCTTTCCACCGGAGAGAAGTTCGCGATCTGTGAGGCGGATTTATCGAGGTCCACATCGGTCAACACCTCCCCCGGCGCCAGCGTCACCCCTTTCAGGAGCACCTTTTCGGAGACGTCGCGGCGGCCTGTGAACCGAATCTCGCGTACCGTCCGTCGGCGACCCGGTTCGAGGAGGATCTTCGCGTGCCAGGACCCACCCTCATCGCCTTCAATCGACGATCGGACACTTGCGTCACGGAAACCCTCCTCGACGTAGGCGTTCCTGAGGTTGCGGGTTGCCGAGTCAATTACGGGTCGGTCCAGCGGCATCCCGGGCCGAACAGCAAAGTCTGCAGCCGCCGCGAGACCGAGCGGATCGTCGCCCACGATTGCGACTGACTTCACCAGCGCCCGCTGTCCCGGCTCGACCGCGATATGAACCTCCGCCTTCCCGGCTGCGACCGGGACCATCGACACCTCGAGGACCTGCGCCTCGAGGTACCCGGCGCTCTTGAGCATCCGTTCGACGACCCGCGAAGCCCAATCGGGCCGGTCGACAGCGATCGCCAATGCCTCCGCCGAGCCGAGGGCGCGGGTCGCCGGAACCACGGTGTCGGCCGGCATGCCGTCGAAGAAGGGACCCTGGAGCTCGGTCTTTTCGCCTTTCCGGACGTCAACCACGATGGCCTCGCCCCGCCGCTCGACTGTGATGTTGGGCGATGTGAATCCCTCTACCGCCACGTGGCGCCTGGCCACCGATTGCATGTTGGCGAACGAGTCACCCTCCGGCGCCCGAGGCTCGTAAAGGGCCGTCACCTCGCGACGAACGGCGCCGGGCAAGGAGTCGCCCTCAAAGGTGACGGGCTGCGGATCCCCCGGATCACAGGTGAACACCAGGGTCGGTGACGCCGGCGCGCCCTCCTGCACCCCTGAGACGCGTGCGTTCTGATAGCCGTGCTCGGCCAGCATCCGCTCCATCCGCACTGCGCCGACAAAGAGCAGGAATGGATCGAACGGTTGGCTTCGTCGGAGTCGGGTCGCACTGCGGAGGCCGCGCTTTGACAGCGGCCACTCTCCATCGAGACGGACGCGATGGATCTCCGGCCTGTCGGTGAGCTTTCGAGTGCCTCCCCACTCGAATCTCTGGAAGATGTTCGAGCCGAAGTTTTCTTGCGCGGTCTCCTGATAGGCCTGGAACGCGAGGCCCTTGAGCCGCGGAATGTTCCAGAACTGGAGCATCGTCATCCGATCCTGGACATCGGTGAGGTTGGTAGCGAGGAAGAGTGCGAGTTGCCGGCTCAAGCGCTGGCCCACCATGAAGCGAACGCTGGGATCGCTCTCGGTCTGCACCGCGATCTCGGCCGGACGCAAGGTCTCGTTTTCAAAGCCGAGCGCGCTGGAGATTCCCTGCGCCAGGCCACGGGTCGCCAGCTCGGCGGCGTTGAATCCCTGACCTCCACCCCCGACCAGCGTGGTGTCCGATTCGGGCACGATCTCCATGACCGGGTCGATATCGGGGTTGCCCGTGAACTCGACGGTCCCGCGACGGATTCTGAACTCCTGGCCGGCAATACTGAGGACTCCGCCCGGCGCAATCCTCACCTCACCTTTGAGAACCGGCACAGCCGCTGTGCCACCCACACGTAATTGGTCCCAATTGACATCGAACCGGCCCAGGTTGTTCTCGACCCTGATTCCCGCAAGCCCGCGAACCGTCAGGTCGAGACTGATGTCGTCGAGGAAATCGTCTTCGGACGTCACCGTCGATTCGCCGGCGAGAACAGCGGAAGCGAGATCGAGACGTTCGTCCCAGAGACCCGCAACCAGGGTGAGGTCCCCGGATATCTGCGCCAATCGATCTTTCTGAGGTTCGATTGCGATATTCCCATCCCACTTGGTGAGGATGCCGGCCACCATCGTCGTCACATCGTCAAGCTCGAGCACCAGCCCCTGGCCGGACTCAGGGTCCCACCCTCCCCCCAGATCGACCCGACCGCGGTTCACCTCCGCGCTGCCTTCGACGATGCTCATGACACCGTCATCGAGGGACGCCACGACGTACAGGTCCCGAATCTCGACCGGCGGATCTCGCATCACCATTCGTCCGTCGCGATGTTCGATGGTGAACGTCCCCTGGACCGCCATCAAGGAAACCGCTCGATCCGCCGGCACCTCGAGATCGGCGTTGACCGTGATCGGCCCTTCGATGATGAGCGGAATCGGCAGCATCCCAGCCACTTCGGGGGCCAGCCGCGCACGCAAACGGCCATCGATGACTTCCGCCGCCGGGTCGTAGACTGCAGATGCCTCAATGCGGCTTCCAAGGCCCACCAAGACCACAGGATTCAGCTGGAGACGGCCGCCCTCGAGGGAGACCACGAGTGGACCCTCGGCAATGAGGTTGCCGGCCGGATGGAGCACGCGGAGGTTGTTGGCTTCCACCAGCACGCTCGGCCTCTCGGGTGTCAGCGGGTCCCAGTCGACCTCTGCACGGAGGTCGGCCTCAACCTCCGCCTCGATGTTTTCCAGTCCGAGGGCCTCCATCAATGGCGCGGACTGGAAGCCGGGGATCTCCGCCGTCGCTCGAACGGGCCCCCCGGGGGCCTCCGGCCACAGCCATTCTGGAAGTGGAAGGTCTCCGAGGGGCATCGCGACCTCGAACTGCGCGGGGCCCCCTGCGGTCTCGATCCGCTCCGAAACGACCCTCAGCCGACCTTCCGTGAGATCCGCGGCCAGATGCGCCTCTCTCACGAGGGGAGTCGTCGCGGCAGGAAGCCACGAAATCTCGAGATCGCCCTCGGGACGGGCCAGGCTCCCGCCCGCGCGCAGCCGCCCGGTCACCAGCCCGGCTGCCACCTCCGGTATAGCGACCGGAAGGGAGCCCAGATCGACGTCACGCCACCGGAGATCTGCGGTCGCGGGCGCCGACATGTCGGCCGGCGACACCGAGGAACGTCCCTCCACCACCCCGGTATATGCGTCCGCCTTGAAGCTCCTCGCCACGACTTCACTCGGAGTCGCGCTGAAGACCGCCTGAAGATTCCCGATTGACCACTCCCCAGCTGCGATGGAGGGCGCCGAAATTTCACCCTCCACGCGGAGGTCGCTGTCCGACGCAGCAAAGCGCCCGTTGGCCTCAACCTGGCCTCGAACGGCAATATCGAGTGGTACCGCCAGCTCTGCCAGAAGCTCTTCGAGATCTTCAGCGTGCACCTCCCAGACGCCTTCGATCGCTCCTTCCCGGGGGAGGGCGGAACCCGAAGCGGCGAGCGACGAACTCCGCCCAACAGCCAGATGAGCGGTCCAATCCAGGGCGTCGAGCCCGCCCGAAGCGTCAGCCTCCAACCCCCCGATGCGCCGACCGCCGATCACCGGGTCCGCCCACCGGATCGTCGCGGTCAGTTTCGGTGCCGCGATCGCACCGCTGACCAGCAGCCGAGCCTCGACCGGACCGCCGCCAATCGCCAACCGCGCGACTGCGGGCAACCAGCCCTCGATGTTTGCGGCGACCCGACCCGGCTCCGTCGCGGCCAGCAGCGCCTCGGCC
This sequence comes from uncultured Thermoanaerobaculia bacterium, assembly GCA_964423595.1. Taxonomy (GTDB): domain Bacteria; phylum Acidobacteriota; class Thermoanaerobaculia; order Thermoanaerobaculales; family Sulfomarinibacteraceae; genus Sulfomarinibacter. The sequence goes on from CAYRFI010000026.1 coordinate 29,498, forward strand.
GAAACCGTGCCGTCTTCTTCGATTTCTCCGCTCGCCCGCAAGGTGGCGCCCACTGCTCGTGCGTCGAATCGGGCCACCCTCCAGGAGGATCCGGAGCCCTCCGCCGTCACCGCAAATCGCCCGAGCGGCGATCTCATTTCCAGCTCGACGCGGCCGGAGAGGAACTCCGGCAGGATCGGATACGAAACGGTGCCCTCGATCTCGCCGGTGAGGGTCGCCGGCTCGCCAACCGCAGCGGCGATGCTGGGTGCAGTAAATGCCACGACGCGATCGACCGGCGCCTCGTCGAGGTTGGCCGAGAGATCGGCCACCCCGGGGGCGGTCATCGTCACCGTTGCCCGGCCCCAGCTTGGGTGAGCCACGTGGACGCTCGGACGGCCATCATGAAAGGCGAGATCCAACTCCTCGATGTCATACCCGGCAACGCGGATGGGCTGGCCGCGGTGCGTGAGCTCCAGCTCCAGGCCCCCCGCTTCCGTCGTGCCCACGTGGCCTTCGAGCTCCAGACGACCCGATGGTTCGAGCCCGGTCACGAGATTCGGGTCCCACCAGCGAGCGAGGGTCTCGGTGTCGATCTCCGCGCTGACCTCGAAGCGACCATCGATGGCCGGAGAGAACTCGATCTCACCCGTCACGAGCAGATCGGCCGCCTCTGATGTCAACGCGAACCGTTCAACCCGGAGCCCGTTTTGCGATCCACGACCCTCGATGTCGACGGATCCAAGGTCGAGAAGACGACCGTCCCGTTTCATCGACAGCCGCCGCGCCGATATCCGGGCCGTCGCCAAACCGGACACCAGCCGGCCATCGATGTTCAGTCCGTCGACAACAACCTCGACCCCTGAAATGGACTCGGCTCCGCCGACCCCGAGAACTCGGAGTTCTCCAATCTCGACCAGCTGCCACACAGGCGTCGCCGAGTCGTCGGCAGTGGTTGGCCCTTCGGGCAACGCGTCGGCGTCGACATCGACCCCATCGAGAAGCAGCGCATCGAGTCTGTGCGGTGCTCGCGCAACGCGCAACCAACCCCAGCGCGCTTCGAAGCGGTCCACGGTCGCCACCGTGCGGCCACCGTATGCGACCGTGACGCCGCTCGCACGCAATCGCGCCGGCAGCGCTCGGAGGGCGATGTCGTCGATCGCGATCTGCCAGCCGCTGCTCGCTTCGATCGACGCCGCCATCCGGTTCCAGACAATCCGTTGAACGGCGGGGAGATGAATGACGGTTACCGCCACTACGGTCAACGCGATAACGGCGGTCACGATGATCAGGAGCTTCCGACGGTTGAACTTCACCAACAGAGTGTACATGTGTGCGGTTCTTCACCGCACCCTGGAGGAGCTGGTCCAGCAAGAGCTCTCGAAGCCATCAGTGATAGACTTGAGCTGGTGGGCAGATGCCGGATCCTGTGCCGAAGATTAGCTTTGGCCAGGATTCCGCTGTCCGATCAAAAGAGGTGCGATGGCCCCATTTCGTTTCGATTTTTGGCGCAAGCGGAGCGACCCTCCCGTAGCGGGGGGCCTCACCACGCCATCCCCTGGTGGGGGGCGGCGAGAAGTACTCGTTTGTACTCGGGACGCCGACCTCGGCAACGATCTCTGTGGCCTTCTCAGCGAGCGGGGTTACACACCGGCCATCCACCGGAATCCCTGGGCTGCTCGCTACGCGGCGCGCCGCAACCTACCGGACCTCGCGATCATCGACTGGCACCTCGGTGAGCAGAGCGCATCCAAGCTGGCCTCGACCCTTTATTCTTCGAATGGGACGCGGACGTGCTCGATCCTCGCCCTGGTCCCTCAGGGACAGCCCGACACCCTGGTCAAGATTCTCGAGCTCGGTGTCAACGATTTCGTCATGCTGCCGCTCGACCGCCCCCTTCTCGCTACTCGTCTGAGCCTGATCGAGACCCGCCTGCGCGAACTCGAGGACATGCGATCCCTGCAAAACGAAATCAGGCAGGAGTATCAGCGTTTCCTGATCGCCACCGGTGGCATCGGAGACGGGGTTTGGGATCTCGATCTCCTGACCGAAACGGTTCATTTCTCAGATCGATGGAAAGAGATGCTGGGGTACGGTCCGGATGAGATCGAGGACGATCTCGAAAGCTGGTTGAGCCGGGTCCATCCGGAGGATCTGACCCGCCTTCGCGCGATCGTCGACGCAAGTATCGCGGGCGAGGTCACCGTGATCGAACAGCGTTATCGAATTCAGGTGAAGAGCGGCGAATACCGCTGGATGTTGACCCGGGGCGAGGTCGTCAAGGATTCGGAAGGCAAAGCAACCCGGGTCGTCGCCCGGCAGACCGACGTCGACCAGGAAGATGAATCGAGGGAAGCCGTTCGGACCTCAGGCCTCCAGGATCCACTCACCCGCCTTCCCAACCGCGCGGTTCTCGTGGATCGGCTGCGCCACGCATTTGCGCGGGCACAGCGTGATCCGGAGCAGGGCTTTGCGGTCCTCTTCTTCGACCTCGACCGCTTCAAGAACGTCAATGACTCGCTCGGACACCTCCACGGGGACCAGCTCCTGCGGGCGATCGCCGAACGGGTCGAAAACGCCTGCCGACCCGGTGACACCGTCGCCAGATTCGGCGGTGATGAGTTTGTGATCCTGGTCGAGGACATCAAGGACATCCGCGGGGCGACGGTCGCGGCCGAACGAATCCAAGACGAGTTCAGAGTCCCGTTCGACCTCGACGGCAACGAGGTTTTTGCCACCATCAGCATCGGCATCGCCTTGTGGAACCCCGAGTACAACCGCGCTGAAGACCTGCTTCGTGACTCTGACACCGCCATGTACCGCGCCAAGGCGTTGGGCCGCAACAGCTTTACCGTTTTCGACGACCGCATGCACAAACAGGTGGTGGCCACTCTTCGGCTCGAGAACGATCTCCGTCGCGCGTTGGCGCGCAATGAATTCCGGGTTTTCTACCAGCCGATTGTCGCGATCAACGATGGTCACATCGCCGGTTTCGAGGCCTTGGTTCGCTGGCAGCACCCGGAGCGGGGCCTGCTCATGCCGGGCGACTTCATCATGGTTGCCGAAGAAATGGGCGCTATTATCCAGATCGACCGATGGGTCGCCGAGGAGGCCTGCAAACAGCTTCGGGTGTGGCACCAGAAGTTCCGTGCTCACTCGCGTGCCACCATGTCAGTGAATCTCTCCACGACCCAGCTCATGCGACCGGATGTGGTCGCCGGAATCGATCTGATCCTCCGCAACAGCGGGCTCTACGGGCAGAGCCTCAAGCTCGAGGTCACCGAGAGTGTGCTGATGGAAAACGCACAGTACGCATCGGCGGTGCTCGAACAGCTGCGGTCGCTCAGCATCGCGATCAGCATTGACGACTTCGGCACCGGCTACTCGTCCCTCGCCTACCTGCGCAGGTTCGAGATCGACACCCTCAAGATCGATTACTCCTTCGTGTCGCGGATGCTGGACGACGAGGAAAGCTCCGAAATCGTACGAACGATCATCACCCTGGCCAAGAACCTCGGCAAGGATACCGTTGCCGAGGGCGTCCAGACCCGTTCCCAGTTCGAGGCCCTGGTCGCGCTCGACGTCAACATGGTCCAGGGTTACTTCATCGCGCCGCCACTGCCGAAGGAGGTCGCGGAAAGCCTCCTCGAGAGGACCGCCGGCCATCCGAATCACCTCGCCAAGATTCTGGCCGACCGCATGCAGGGCTCCGCTGCTCGCCCGGGCGCAGCCTCATAAGCTATCAGCTATCAGCTGTCAGCTCTCAGCTCTCAGCTCTCAGATCCCCCATCCACCTAAGATAGACGTGCTGAAAGCTGATAGCTGACAGCTGACTGCTGATTGCTGCGTCCATCCCTGATACTATTTTCAGCCGATACTGAAACACGTTCGCCATTTTTTTTGTTATCACCGGGAACGCCGTTGAGGCGGGGCTCACGAATTCAATCCTGAGGTCATTATGAGCGATACCACTGCGCGAGGTACCACGCCCGAAAACATCGACGCGATCGAGACCCGGGAGTGGCTGGAGTCCCTGGACTGGGTTCTCGACCACGGCGGCCCGGAGAGGGTTCGCAAGCTCCTCGGGGACCTCCAGACCCACGCCCGCATGGCGGGAGTCGAAATACCATTCGACGCCACCACGCCGCACATCAACACCATCCCGGTCTCGCAACAGCCGCCATATCCGGGAAGCCGGGAGATCGAGCGGCGCATCAAGAGCCTGGTGCGATGGAATGCGATGGCGATGGTGGTCCGCGCCAACCACGAGGAGGACGGTATCGGGGGTCACATCTCAACCTATGCCTCGGCCGCGACTCTGTACGAAGTCGCGTTCAACCACTTTCTCCACGGCAAGGGCGAGCACTACGACGGCGACCAGGTCTATTTCCAGGGCCACGCCTCGCCCGGCATCTATGCCCGCGCCTTCCTCGAAGGCCGGTTGACCGAGAAACAGCTGTTCAACTTTCGCCGCGAGCTTCGCGACGGACTCGGTGGCGGACTCTCGTCCTATCCCCACCCGTGGTTGATGCCCAATTTCTGGGAGTTTCCGACGGTCTCGATGGGGCTCGGGCCGATCATGGCGATCTATCAGGCGAGGTTCAACCACTATCTCGAGGACCGCGGCCTCCATCCGAAATCAAACCACAAGGTGTGGGCCTTCCTCGGTGACGGTGAGACCGACGAGCCCGAAGCGCTTGGCGCGATCTCACTGGCCGGCCGCGAGCACCTCGACAACCTGATCTTCGTCGTCAACTGCAACCTGCAGAGACTGGACGGCCCGGTACGCGGCAATGGCAAGATCATCCAGGAGTTGGAAGGCCATTTCCGGGGCGCCGGTTGGAACGTCATTAAGGTGATCTGGGGCGAGGATTGGGACCCGCTGCTGGCCAAGGACACCGATGGCCTGTTGGTTCAACGGATGGGTGAGGTGGTGGATGGCGAGAGTCAGAAGTACTCGACGTCGGACGGCGCCTACGTCCGCGAGCACTTCTTCGGCAGATACCCCGAACTCAAGGAAATGGTCGCCAACCTCTCGGACGAGCAGCTCCGACGTCTGCGGTTGGGTGGCCACGACCCGGCAAAGGTCTATACCGCGTTCAGGGCGGCAGTCGAGCACAAAGGCTCACCGACCGTGATTCTGGCCCGCACGATCAAGGGTTACGGGGTCGGCGAGTCCGGCGAAGGACGCAACATCACTCACCAGCAGAAGAAGCTCAATCAGGACGAACTGATCGAGTTCCGCACGCGCTTCGGCATCCCCTTGTCCGACGACGAGGCTCGCCAGGCCACATTCTACCGTCCGCCCGAGGGCAGCCCGGAGCTGGTCTACATGCAGGAGCACCGGGCAAAGCTCGGCGGCTACTTGCCCACCCGCGGCGTCCGCTGCGAGCCGCTCAATAGCCCACCGGCTTCCCTCTTCGAGGAGTTTGCCGCGGGCTCGAACGGCCGTGACATTTCCACCACTGGAGCCTTCGTTCGCATTCTCACGAAGCTCCTCAAAGACCCCCAGCTGGGCAAGCTGATCGTCCCCATCATCCCCGACGAGGCGCGCACCTTCGGCATGGAGTCGCTCTTCCGCCAGATCGGCATCTACTCCCACGCCGGACAGCTCTACGAGCCGGTGGATGCCAACACCTTGATGTACTACCACGAGGCCAAGGACGGCCAGCTTCTCGAAGAAGGCATCACTGAAGCGGGGTCGATGAGCTCCTTCATCGCCGCCGGTTGCGCCCACGCGACCCACGGCATCAATACGATCCCTTTCTTCGTTTTCTACTCGATGTTCGGCATGCAGCGCATCGGCGACCTGGTATGGGCGGCGGGCGACATGCGCAGCCGCGGCTTCATGATCGGCGGTACTGCGGGCCGGACGACGCTCAACGGAGAGGGACTCCAACACCAGGACGGCAACTCCCACCTGCTTGCCTACACGGTGCCCAACCTCAAGGCCTACGATCCGGCCTTCGCTTTCGAGCTGGCGGCCATCATCAAGGACGGCATCCGCCGCATGTATGTCGAGCAGGAAGACGTCTTTTACTACATCACCGCTGAAAACGAGCCCTACCCCATGCCCGCCCAACCCGAGGGCTCCGAGGAAGGCATCTTGCGCGGCCTGTACCGCTTCCGCCCTTCGGGCAACGACGCAGCGGAGCTGCGCGCCCAGCTCTTCGGCAGCGGCCCCATTCTCAATCAAGCCCTTCGCGCCCAGGAGATTCTCGGCGAGCGTTTTAACGTCGCCGCCGACGTCTGGAGCATCACCTCCTTCAAGGAGCTCTTCATGGACGGCACCGACTGCGACCGTTTCAACAGGCTCCACTCCGATGACGCTCGCAGAGCAACGTGGATCGAACAGTGTTTGGGAGACACCGATGGCGTCTACGTCATCGCCTCAGACTACGTGAAGGCTCTACCCCACTCGATCTGCACGTGGTTTCCCAAGGCCCCGGTGGCCCTCGGCACCGATGGCTTCGGGCGCTCCGAGAGTCGCGCCGCACTGCGCCGCTTCTTCGAGGTCGATGCGGAACACATCGTCGTCGCCACGTTGAACGCCCTGGCTGCCGAGGGCAAGGTCGGACGCGAGGTCGTGGACGCCGCGGTTGCCGAGTTCGCCATCGACCCCGATGCGCCGAACCCGGTGACGGTCTGAGGAGCGAGCGATGGCGAGCACCACCATCAACCTGCCCGAGCTCGGCGAAGGCATTGACAGCGTCGATGTTGTTGCAGTCCTGGTCTCTGTCGGCGAAAGCATCGAGGTGGATCAGGGGCTGATCGAGGTGGAGACCGAGAAGGCTTCAGTCGAGGTCCCGTCCACGACCGCCGGCGTCATCACCGAGATCCACGTCAAGGCTGGTGACGTCCTGGGCGAAAACGCCCCGATCGTGACGTTGGATGCCGTCGAAGATGAGAGCGCGGTCGAGTCCGATCCCGTTCCCGTCCCCGTACCCGTTCCCGATGCAGACGAAGCCGTAACGGAAGAGGTCACAACGGAAGCCCCAGTTACCGAGCCCACTTCGCCAGCCTCTCCCCCACCCCCGATGACCCCGCGCACCGCCCTCAAAGCCATTCCCGCCGCCCCCAGCGTGCGCCGATTCGCACGCGAAGTCGGGGTGGATCTGACCACCATCCAGGGCAGCGGTCCCGGCGGCCGCATCTCGATCGACGACGTCAAGGCCGAGGCCAACCGCAGGCTCTCGGGAGGAGCCGCGACCTCCGGTCCTGCATTGGCCTTCGAGCTTCCGGACCTCGAACGCTTCGGCCCCGTGCATCGGGAGCCCATGTCAAAAGTACGGAGGCTCACGGCCGAGAACCTCTCGCGAGCCTGGATCACCGTCCCTCAGGTCACCAACCACGAGATTGCCGATATCACCGACCTCGAGGAGTTCCGCAAGGCCTACAAGGAGAGGGTGGCGGCCGCGGGCGGCAAGCTGACGATGACCGGGTTGTTGGTCAAGATCGTTGCCACCGCCCTCAAGGCGTACCCGATTCTCAACGCTGCGGTCGATATGGCGCGGCAGGAAATCGTCTTTCGCTTCTCGATCAACATCGGTGTTGCCGTCGACACCGAACGCGGACTGCTGGTGCCCGTGATCCGTGACGCCGATTCCAAAAATCTGACGGAAATTTCGGTCGAGCTCGACGATCTCGCTGTACGTGCGCGATCCAAGAAGCTCAAGCCGGACGAGATGCAGGGCGGCACATTCTCGATCTCCAACCTCGGCGGCATCGGAGGTACCGCTTTTACGCCGATCGTCAACTGGCCCGAGGTCGCGATCCTCGGCGTCTCCAGGGGTCGCATCGAACCCCAGTGGCACGAGGGCAGCTTCAGGCCGCGCCTGATGATGCCGCTGTCGCTGTCCTACGACCACCGATTGGTGGACGGTGCGGAGGCTGCCAGATTCCTTGCCAAGCTCAAGGATGCGCTGGAGATGCCCCTGCTGTTGGCGCTGGACGGGTAACAGGTCGAATTAAGCCTTCATAAGACGGTTCACCGACAAAAGGCGTCAAGGATTTGTCATGGCGACAATCTCATGAGACGATCTCGCGACCCGGAGGAAAGATGAAGCTGAATCTCGCAACTCTGACGACCATCACGATCGCTCTTCTGACAACGGCCTGCGCGAAGCAGCCGGTGGCCCCCGCCACCGAATCGTCCGCCGATGAGGCCGCGAGCCTCCCACGGATGATCCAGCCCGACCCGCAGGAGAACCACTTCGGCGAGCTCCGGATGCTCACCGATGGCGGCGAAAATGCCGAGGCCTACTTCTCCTTCGCAGGCAACGAACTCATCTTCCAGTCGACGCGACCTCCCTACGGCTGCGACCAGATCTTCGTCATGGACATCGAGACGGCAGAGACCACTCTCGCCTCCACCGGAACCGGACGCACGACCTGCGCCTACTTCCTGCCCGGCGACGACTGGATTTTCTACGCTTCGACCCACGAGGCCGGTCCCGACTGTCCGCCGGTGCCGGACCACAGCCGCGGCTACGTGTGGCCGATCTACTCCAGCTACGACATCTACCGCGCCCGGCCGGACGGTTCAGAGATCTCGAAGCTCACTGACATCGATGGGTATGACGCCGAGGCCACCGTCTCACCCATGGGCGACCGTATCGTCTTCACGTCCACGCGCGACGGCGACCTCGACATCTACTCGATGAACCTCGACGGCTCCAACGTGATCCGTTTGACCGATGCGATCGGTTACGACGGTGGCCCCTTCTACTCGCCCGACGGCACCACGATCGTCTACCGGGCCCATCACCCCTCAGAGCCTTCCGAGATCGAGGATTACCAGGCCCTGCTCGCCGACGGTCTGATCCGGCCGTCCAAGCTCGAGATCTGGGTCATGGACGCCGACGGCTCCAATAAACGCCAGATTACCGACCTCGGCGTCGCCTCTTTCGCGCCGTACTTCCACCCCTCAGGCGAGAAGATCATTTTCTCCTCCAACTACGGCGATCCCGCCGGTCGCGAGTTCAACCTCTGGATGGTCGACCTCGACGGTTCCAATCTCGAGCAGATCACCTTCAGCGAGGGCTTCGACGGCTTCCCGATGTGGGCACCAGACGGCAAGACGTTTGTGTTCTGTTCCAATAGGCACAATTCTCAGCCCGGCGAGACAAACGTATTTGTAACGGAGTGGGTCGACTGACAAGCTGTCAGCAATCAGCCATCAGCAATCAGCCATCAGCTATCAGCCATCAGCTATCAGCTATCAGCTATCAGC
>CAYRFI010000027.1:0-29278 GCA_964423595.1 uncultured Thermoanaerobaculia bacterium
AGGATCTTGGACAGGATCTCCTTGTTGTCGTACTCGTCTCCGTGGTCGCCGCGCATGATGTAGGCGTTGAAGATCCGCTCACGAAGCTCGCGATTGTCGGCGTAATCGAGGAAGGGATAGATGCTCGGCCTATGGAGGGTAAAGAGCCACTTTCCCTCCTGCCCCGCCTCCGCCGCCGCAGCCGCCGCGCCTTCGATCACGCCTGGAGGGAGACCGGAAAGGTCGTCCTCGTTGTCGATGAAGAGCTGGTAGCGATTGTTTTCGGCCAAAACGTTGTCGCTGTATCTCAGTCCCAGGGTCGACAGCTCTCTGTTGATCCCCCGCATGCGCTCCTTGTCGGCATCGGACAGCTCGGCGCCGCCACGCACGAAATCGCGGTAGGTCTTTTCGAGAAGGGTCCGCTGTTCCGGGTCGAGGTCGAGCTCGTCCCGCTGCTCGTAAACCGCCTTCACGCGTTCGAAGAGCTGCGCATTCATGAGGACGTCATCACGGAGGTTTGAGCGCATCGGCGCCACCTCTTTGGCGATCTCCTGGATGTTCTCGTTGGTCTCCGCGTCAACCAGGGTGTAGAAAACGCCGCTCACCTTGTTCATCAGCATCCCGGAGGCGTCCAGTGCGACCAGGGTATTTTCGAAGGTCGGTGGTTCCGGGTTTTGAGCGATGGCCACCACCTCCGCTCGAGCTTCGGTAATGGCCCGTTCGAACGCGGGCAGGAAGTGGTCCTCATGGATCTCGCTCCACGGTGGAACACCGAACGGTGTCGTCCACTCGGTGAAGAACGGGTTGTCTGCAGGAGCCTTCGATCCGCAACCGGAAATCACCAGGACAACACAGATCGCGAGCAACAAGAAATTTCGTCTCATGAACAACCCTCCATGGGAATTGGCGCCGGCCACCACCCGATCATTCAACGGACAGGGCCTACGGCCGCCGGATCATAACATCGTCGCCGTCTCTCACATCTCGTTCTTTCAAGTTGAATTGCGATTCACTCTCGCTCTCTTTTTTCTAAAACTGGTAACCGACTTCGAGCATCACTCCGAGCTCGGTGCCGTCGGCGTCCCATCGGACGAGTGGCGCTGCGCCGATATTCCATCCCCTTCGGTCAATGCCTTTGAAGAAGTAGACGTACGGTAGCCGGATGGACGGCTCGAACTCCGAGTGGAGCTGGTCGTAATCCAGCGAAATGTTCAACCCCAGGCCATGCTTGCTGTTCTTCTTCGTCAAAAGGTCCGACATCAGCCATCCAACACCGACGCCGCAGGTCACGTTGGTGCCGTTTCTCGACGAGTGGCTGGCCTCCGAACACCCGACGGAAACGTATTTCAGGTTGTCCGCCGTGATCAGGGCGAAGTTGCCGCCGAGCCCGTTGTACAGAGCTCCGACCCCGAGGCCGAAGGATGTCTTGTCGGCCGCTGAGGAGCTACCGATCGCAACTGCGATGCATGCCAAAAACACCACTACCGTCCGTCTCACCATGGGCCTCTCCCAACTGGGCGCCTCGAGCGCCTCCGGTCTACTTCTCGGTTTCATCTCCCTGCCCGTCACCGAGCTCCCACGGTGGAAGCTCCGTCCCCCCCTCTTTGACGAAATGGTCCATCCAGCGCATCAGTCTGCGCGCGTAGTCGTCGCGGGAGGCGGCCCTGCGGTTGCCGTGTTCCTCCCCCGGATAGCGCACGTAGCGCACGGGCGTCTTGCCGATCAGCTTGAGGGCCCGGTAGAGCTGCAGGCTCTGAGACGGGTGGACGCGAGTGTCGGCGGTACCGCCGGCGATCAGCAGCGGGGTGCGGCACTGTTCGGCAAAAAAGATCGAGCTTCGTTCGAGGCTGAACTGCCACCTGGTGTAGGGAGCGAACCTGGTGTGGACCATGATGTCCTCGATCGGGATATCCGTCGTCATGCCCTTGCTGATCTTGTTGCTGATGCCGACAAACATCACACCGGCCCGGAAACGATCGCTGTATCGGGTCGCGAGCCAGGCGGTCGCATAACCGCCGTAGGAACCGCCCGTGACCCCGACCCTGTTGTTGTCGGCGATACCTGCCGCCACCAGAGCATCGACCGCATCGACCACATCGTCGAACTCCTTGCCGGCGGCATCGCTTTGACCCAGCTTCGAAAACTCGACGCCGCGCCCGGTGCTGCCACGATAGTTGGGGTAGAACACCACGTAGCCCCGCGCCGCAGCCACCTGACCTGGAGCCGAGTACGTGGTCAGCCAGCCATCCCTGCGATGCCCCTCGGGCCCGCCGTGGACAAAGAGAATCAGTGGCGCGGGCTCGTCCGACTCCCCTGCCGCCCGGATCAGCACACCCGAAAGTTCGAGGCCGTCACGCGCCTGGTGTTGGAAGACTTCCTGCGCGGCGAGGTCCACTGACGCGAGCCAGGGGTTGCTGTCCGTCAAACGCCTGGGGCCCGCGTCGCCGTGAGCCATCGTGAAAACCTCCCGCGGATGGGTCGGCGACTCGCCGACCAGGGCGATTTGCCGGCCGTCGCTCGAAAGGCTCATCCTGGTCATGATCGGAGTTTGAACACCACCAGTAATCACACCGGACATCGCGTGGGTCTTCTGCTCCAAGCTCGAGATGTCGACTTCACCGAACCGTGTCTCTTCGCGCTCGTCCGTGATGAACATCAGGGTCGTGGCGTCCTGCCACACGAACGCCGCCACGTGGCCCTCGAGATCCGGGAGAACATCGAGGAACGCCCCTCCCTCCGCCTGGGCCACCATCAGACGGCCGGCCGACGGATCGTTCGGGTCAGCAGCCGAGATCATGGCCACTTTGCTGCCGTCGGGACTGAACTCGAAATCGCCGAGCTTGCCCGGATTTTCAAACCTGGTGCGCACCTCGCCATCGTCAGCGTCGAAGATCGTCAGCCTTCGAAACATGTACTCGTCGTCAATGAGCGGCCTCGGTGCGACGTCGACCGCCAGCCAGCGACTGTCCGGGCTGAAGCGGACGTGAAAAACCGAACCGTCGAGGGCGATCGGTCTCGGCTCTACGATCTCATCCGCGACCGTCGACGGATCGCCGATTGCCGGCTCGAAGGACGGCATCGGTGCCAGCCACACCCTCTTCGGCAACCAGTCCTCCTCGAAGATCTCTTGTGAGTAGCCGGCCTGCCGACGGGCGGTTCGTTCTGTGCTCTCGGGCTCCGCGGCGATGAACGCCACTCGTCTGCCATCGGGGGAGACACGGTAGTCGGTGATGTCCGTTTCGAAAACGATCAAACGTCGCGACTCACCCCCGGAAAGCGGGATCGCCCACAACGAGGTGTGGGTGTCACACCCACGCTTCGCCAGATAGGTAATGAGCTGGCCGTCCGGCGAAAATCGGATCGACGACACCTTGACGTCGCCACTGATGTAGGACGCATCGGCACCACCCTCCACCGAAACAACGTGCAGCTCGCGCCAGGCGGGGCCATCAGGATCGATACCCGGCTTCCGCGGCACGTCGAGGGTGTAGGCGATGAACGATCCTCCTGGCGCCACCACCACCTCGTTGACCGACCGCACGGCAGCCAACTGCTCGAAGCTGAGGCCGTCGCCGGCTTCGACACTGCCCCCGATACCCACCATCACGCACACGGCAACCAGCAGGTTCCGCCCCACGAGACACCCTCGAAAGTTGAATCGCGACATGGCCCCTCCTCCTGCGACGATCGCCATTCTATCGCGGCGGAAACGAATGCCCGCTTGTGTCGTTTGGACATTCGCCGCCCAAGCTGCTATAAGACACCAAGAAATCGAGACAGTGTCACAGAACGAAGAGAATGGAGGAGATGAACATGGTGTCCCTGACAGCTCTTTGGCTCCCGATCGTGCTCGCGGCAGTGGCGGTGTTCATCGCGAGTTCGGTCATTCACATGGTCTTGAAGTACCACAATTCGGAGTACAGGCAGCTCCCAAACGAGGGCGCGATCCTCGATGCGATGCGGAGCGCGAAGGTCGGCCCGGGGTTCTACTCGTTTCCCCACGCCGGATCCATGAAGGAAATGGGAACCCCCGAAATGATGGAGAAGTGCGCACAGGGCCCGGTCGGGATCGTCAACGTCAGGCAGAGCGGGCCACCGGCGATGGGCATGGCCCTCGTACAGTGGTTCGTATTCTGCATCGCGGTCGGAATCTTCGCGGGTTATCTCGCCAGCCGGACCCTCGCGGCCGGAACCGACTACCTCCAGGTCTTCCGCGTCGTCGGCTGCGCGAGCTTCATGGCCTACAGCTTCGCCTATATCTCCGATGGGGTCTGGAAGATGAAGCCGTGGAGCATGACCCTCAAGCACGTCTTCGACGGCCTGGTCTACGGTCTTTTGACCGCCGGCATCTTCGGCTGGCTGTGGCCGCAGTAGTCCTGACTATTCGAAAAATGTCGGCGTCTTGCTTCGACCCCGGCTACGCCGGGACACGTCGGAATCAAGATCGCGCCTACCGCGGGGGCATGTCCAGAGCGAGCCGGTTGGTCGACTTGATCTTTTCGAGCGTCCTGGTGTAGAGCTCGAGGCGCATTTCCTCGATTTTCCCCCACTCGGTGCCGGCAATCACGGTGCCGCCGAGCCCTTCGAGGCGCATGATCTCGAGGGTGAACCTGAAATCGGGATGGGGATCGACGAGGGATACCCACTCGCGCTGCTCGGGCTCGACCCGCCACAGATCGCGTCCCCCGGGGGCCAACCCGTTGAGCACCAGCTGGTCAAATGTCTCGACCAGCCACGGCTCGTCGTAGCCGGGACGAAGCAGCGCGGCGCGGAAGTGAATCAACCAGATCACCTCGTCAGTGTTGTTCTCGGCCTTGAACTCGATCACCGGCCACTCGAGGAAGCCTCGGTTCCGTTTGTAAACCCTGCTCTTTTCGAGCTTGAAGCGATCGAGCTCGACTCGAGCCTCCTCCGATCCGACTCTGGCTTGCTCGAGCTCGGCAACCGCGGACTGGACCTCGTCTAATCGTTTCCGCATCGCTTCAGCGATGATCCCCTCGGCGGTCATCCCCTTGAGCGGTTGATACAACGCGAGGATCAGCTCCGGGTGAGACGGCTCTTCGGCCTCGCCCTGGATGACCGCGTCCTCACCGACGAGATATTTGAGCGCCTCGTCGAGGCGATCGCGTTGTTCGAGCTCGCTCTGCTCACGGAGCACGGCGAGCGATTTCTCGAGCTTTTCGACGCTCGAGGTCTCCAGGGTTTTCGGGCCGCAGCCCGCAACGACGACTCCAAGCCCGGCAACTGCCGCCAATCGGAACCAGTATCTGGTCTGCAATATGTTGCTCATCGCCCTCACCTCGGATCTCATGATCCCCCTTCAACTTTACCAGCACAAAAGGCTATACGGCTCTACGGCAAAACGATCGAGAGTGGCATCAGCGTTGTCAAGAGCGTGTGCCGTAGAGCCGTCTGCCCGTATAGCCGTGGTCGGGTGGGTGGTGGAACCCGCAGAGCCGTACAGCCTTCAATAGCTGTGCTCGTCGAGTCGCACCTTGCCGCGGAAGGTCCAGTAGACAATGCCCGTATAGGCGAGCACGAAGGGCATGCCGATAAGGGCGATTATAAGCATGATCCCGAGGGTCTTCGGACTCGACGCGGCCGAGAAAACCGTAACCGAGTGGGCCGCTTCGTTGCTGGCGGTGACGAGATTGGGAAAGAGGGCGAGCCCGAAGAGCATCACCAGCGAGGCAATCACGACACAGCTCGAAACAAAGGCCTGTCCGGGCCGTCCCCAGTGCAGCGCACGCGGGATATTGGCCACCGCGAGCACGTTGACGACGACCACGATCGCCGCCACCGGCCAATGCTCGAAGTTTGCGGTCGCCCGGGGCACCAGCACCAGGGTGTAGATCGTGGTCAGCATGTACGTGACCAGAAAGATGCCCCAGCTGCGCCACATCCAGTCTCGCAGCCGTTCCTGGAAATCGCCTTCGGTCTTGAGGTAAAGGAAAAGGCCGCCGTGCATCGCGAACAGGGCCACGGTCATCAGGCCCACGAGCAGCGTGTATGGGCTGAGCTGATCGAGGAGGACACCGGTGAAATTCCCGGCCTTGTCCAGCGGCATGCCGAGCATGCCGTTCCCGACCGCGACTCCGAAGAGAAAGGTCGCGACGGCCGAACCGCCGAAGAAGCTCCAGTCCCAGAATCGTCGCCAATGGTGATGCTGCACCTTGGAGCGGAATTCCATCGACACCGCACGAAAGATGAGCGCGGCCAGAAGCAGCATGAATGCGGTGTAGAAACCTGAAAATACGGTGGCGTAGGCTCCCGGGAAGGCGGCGAAGAGGACGCCACCAAAAGTGACGAGCCACACCTCGTTGCCGTCCCACAGCGGCCCGATCGAGTTGATGGCGATGCGCCGCTCACGGTCGTCCGCCGGCACAAAGGGGTGGAGGATTCCGACTCCGAGATCGAATCCATCGAGAATTGCGTAGCCGATCAAGAGCGCACCTTCGATGAGAAACCAGATCACGGCCAGGTCCATCTCCCCCTCCCCTCAGCCCGAACCCTCGGAGCCGGTCAACGACTCCGTATGATCGGCGCGCCGCGCGGCGGCGGCCAACAGACCATCGTCACGTCGGCTCGCAGGACCGACAGGGTCCGGCCCGTGACGAATCTTCTGATCCAGGACGTAGAGCCACACCGCCAGCAGGCCGAGATAGATGAAGCCGAAGCCGATCAGCGAACCCATCACCTGGGAACGGTCGATCGAGGGACTCACCGCATCGCGCGTGCGCAGGCCCAGGGTCTCGTCGTACTCGACACGACCCGAGTGCCCGGTGACGAGGTCGCCGTCCGCGGTCCACGCCAACGGCGGATAGACACTCCATGGTTGTCGTCCCACTTCGGCCGCAACCCAGCCGAGCTCGTTGGCGATGAGCGCGCCGCCGACGGCAAAAACGAAGATCCATAGCAGCCAGCGGCTCGTGAATAGCCTGCTGCGCCACAACAGAAAGCTCGCCACCAACGTGAGGCCGATGAAGGTCATCCCGAGCCCGATCATGATGTGGTAGCTCGCAAAGGACACCAGGACCGGCGGTCGGTCCTCCGGTCGGAATCTGTCGAGGCCCACAACCGGGTATGAGAAGTCCTCATGGACGAGAAAGCTGAGGCCTCCGGGAATCGCGATATTGAATCGAACAGTCTCGGTCGAGTCGTCGGGCACGCCAAAGAGACTCATGGCGGCCGGTCCAGATTCGTAGTGACCCTCGAATGCGGCGAGCTTCGCCGGTTGCCAGTGGTAAACATTCTTGGACTGGAAATGACCCGACGCCAGCGCGGCCAGCGAGGCGATGGTGGCGAAGAGAAGGGCGCCCGAGAAGCTCTTCTTTGCGAATTCGACGTGACGGCCCTTGAGCAGATACCAGGCCGAGATCGACATCACGAAAAAGGTGCCGAGAATGAAGGCCCCGATCCACACGTGAACCAGCCTTTGGACAGTCGACGGGTTGAAGACCAGGGCCCAGAAGTCGACGATCTCGGCCCGCAACACCGGCGTGCCATCAATGATCAACTGCTGCCCGTCGCGCATCACCGGCACGATGTGGTGGCCCGCCGGGGTCTGCTGCCAGCTGTTGGCGACCACAATCCAGATCGACGAGAAGACCGATCCGAGGGCGACCATCAGAGTCGCAAAGACGTGCATCCGCGGCGAAATCCGGTCCCACCCGAATACCAGCAGGGCCAGAAATCCGGACTCGAGGAAGAAGGCAAAGATCCCTTCAGCTGCCAACGCCGACCCGAAGACGTCACCCACGAATCTGGAATAAACGGCCCAGTTGGTGCCGAACTGGAACTCCATGACAATGCCGGTAGCGACCCCGATCGCGAAGTTGAGGGCAAAGATCCGGGTCCAGAACCTGGCCGCGGTTTCAAACAGGGGATCTCCGGTGCGGAGGTGTTGCACCTCGAGGTAGACCATCACGACACCCATCCCGATGGTCAGAAGCGGGAAGATGTAGTGGAAACCGATCGTGAAGGCGAATTGAAGACGCGAAAGCAGGACCACATCCATCGGGCTTGCACTCCTTTCCGGGAACACGCTCGTCTGTTCGAGTCAGCATGGTACCCGAACCGGAGATTCTCGGCGCCGGAGAACCTCAGCCGTCAATCCGGGCAGGCCCAAACGCGAGTGGCAAACGACTCCTGAGCTCGCCTCGCACCTCAACGCCTTTGAAACCGCGAAGACGCAAAGACCGCGAAGATCTGCGCAGAGCTCAGCTCAAGAATATTTCTTGGTGTCTTCTTTGCGCTCTTTGCGTCTTTGCGGTTCCAAAATAGGAGAAGACATCAGAAGCCCACCGTTGCTCTGATGACGAGTTCAAGCTAGGGTAGCCACCATGAAGAACATCGCCATTTTTGCTGTATTCGCCGTTCTCCTCACCTTCAATGTGTTTTCGCAGGTACCGGAGACGCCAGAGGACGTCGCCGCGCCCCCCGACGATGCCGTCTGCACCGACAGCGGCCTGTGCTCCAAGGTACTGGTCGCCGGCAGCGGCGAAGAGCATCCGGATGCGTGGGACAAGGTCACCGTTCATTACTCCGGCTGGACGACCGACGGCAATCTCTTCGACTCGTCCTTCAACAGGGGCAAGCCCGCGACCTTCCCCCTCAACCGCGTCATTCCCGGTTGGACCGAAGGTGTGCAGCTAATGGTCGAAGGCGAAATCCGCCGCTTCTGGATCCCGTCCGAACTTGCCTACGACAACCGTCCGGGAAGACCGGCCGGGATGTTGGTGTTCGACGTCCAGCTGATCTCGATCGACAACCAACCCGAGCCGCCGCCACCACCGACGACCCCGGCGGATGTCGCTGCTCCACCAGCCGATGCACAAAAGACGGAGAGCGGGTTGGCCTCGAAGGTCCTCAGGCCCGGTGTCGGCGACGCGCACCCCTCGAAGAGCTCGACCGTGACGGTCCACTACTCCGGTTGGACCACCGACGGCAATCTCTTCGACTCGTCCGTCGTGCGCGGTGAACCGACCACATTCCCCCTCAACCGCGTCATCCCCGGCTGGACCGAGGGCTTGCAGCTGATGGTCGTCGGTGAGCGACGCCGCTTCTGGATTCCCGAGAACCTGGCCTACGGCGGAGCAGCCGGCGCGCCGAAAGGCATGCTCGTCTTTGACGTCGAGCTGATTGATTTCGAGTAGACGCGCAGGCGCGTCGCGCTGTGAGAGGTTTCACAGCGCTCCGAGATTCGGTAGATGCTGGATGCTCGATGCTCGATGCTCGATTCAACGATTCGATAGATCATCCCGGCGGTTCGTCAGGGGGTGGGTGGGCGGAAATCCGAAATTCGAAATCCGAAATCCGAAATGGTCCGGTTGCCGGGCGGATCGAGAATCGAGTATCCAGTATCGAGTATCGTCTTCATACCCGCGGAACATCCCGGGCCCCTGGCACGTTCAGGATATCGACTGCCAACCTAAAGGGGGTCGCCGTGCCCAAACCTGAAAAACACGTCTTCGTCTGCCTCAACGCCAGGCCGCCCGGACACCCCAAGGGATCGTGCACCGAACGCAGCGCCGAAGGGCTGCTGATGGAGTTCCGCCGACTGATGGAGGCGCGCCAGGCCTACGGCAAGGTCGCCATCACCCGCACCAGCTGTCTCGGTCCGTGCGAGCTCGGCCCGACCGTGCTCGTCTATCCGGACGGCATCATGTATGTGGGCGTGCAGGCCGGCGACGTCGAGGAAATCTTCGACCGGCACCTCCTCGGCAACCAGCCCGTCAGCCGGCTGCAGGCGCCGATGGAGATCTGGGGATGACAAAATCGCACATTGGTGTTTGAACGGAGGCGTGGCTGGGCCATCATGGGACCATGTTGCAACGAGCCCCGTTCTGTTTCCTGCTTCTGATCGGCGCATGCGCCAGCTCTCAGGAAAATTCCCAACCCTTCACGGTTATCGAGGCGCCGGCCCCACCAACGCAGAAGGCCATCGCGGAACAATCGCCATCGACCGATGTCGTCGCGGCACCGACAGCGACGCCCTCCGCGGACGCCACACTCCTCGTCATGCTCGGAACCGGAACGCCGAACCCGGATCCCGAGCGGTCGGGGCCGGCAGTCGCAGTCGTCGCCGGCGGCCGGCCATACCTGGTCGACTGCGGCCCCGGCGTGGTCCGGCGCGCCGCGGCCGCCTACCTCGCCGGGGTCTCGGCCCTCGACATGCCCAACCTGACGAGGCTTTTCGTCACCCACCTCCACTCCGACCACACCGCCGGCTACGCCGACCTCATCCTCACACCGTGGGTGCTCGACCGGGAGGAACCGCTCGAGGTCTTCGGACCACCGGGGATCCGCTCGATGACCGAGCATATCCTCGCCGCCTACTCCGAGGACATCGACATCCGCCTCCACGACAGCCAGCCACAGAATTCGACCGGAATCGAGGTCATCACCCACGAGATCGAACCGGGGGAGATCTACAGGGACGAGAACGTGACGGTGACCGCCTTCGCGGTGCCGCACGGCGCCTGGAAGTACGCCTTCGGATTTCGATTCGAAACCGCCGACCGATCCATTGTCATCACCGGCGACACCACGGCCACCGATGCCGTCGTCGAGGCCTGCCGGGGATGCGACATCCTGGTCCACGAGGTCTACGCCAAAGCAGGACTCGACCGCCGCACCGCCGACTGGCAGGAATACCACCGCGCTTCCCACACCTCCGGAATCGAGCTCGGCGAGATTGCCGCGCGTGCCCAGCCCAAGCTTCTCGTTCTCTACCACCAGCTGATGTGGGGAGCGACCGAGGCGGAGCTGCTGGCCGAAATCCGCCGTTCCTTCGACGGCCCGGTGGTCTTCGCCGACGACCTCGACGTGTATTGAGCGTGCCTGGAGCGTATGACGCGTCGACGTGAACACGTCGACCGGCTTTGTGTCGCGACGAGTCGATTTATTGCTGACGTCGCACGAGAATGATGCCGGCGGACACCAGCAGCAGCATCATCACCACGATCCCAACTCCGCCCAGCGTCGGGATGCTTCCCGATGCCAGCGCGCTCCCACGCAGCTGGAACATCTGGTCGCCAATTGATGTAAAAAGTGAGAACACCGGTCCTGAGAACTGAGCCATAAAGCCGTCACCCGGCGTCAACACCGAGAGCTGCCCCAGTTCAAATCCATTGCCCGAAATGCCAATCCAGTAGATCTGGCCGGCGGCCAGATTGACGTCCGCGAAATCCGCGGACACCATGTAGCCCGGCCCATCGGCAACCCAGCTCGTCGGCGCCTGGTCCCACTCGGTGAACACCGCACCCGGAGCGCCCGATCCGTTGTCGAGCAGGATTTTGATGTGAACCGTCCCGGCGGTCGGGGCAATACAGGTCCAGATGTCCATTCCGTTCACAGCCGTTGGGTTGGCAAACACGATTTCCTCAGCGAAATTCTGGCCAGCAGTCGTGTTGGACCAGCAGCCGCCACTGGCTCCCGTGGTTGGGCCGTAGTCCCAAATCACCTGCGCCTCGGCCATCGCACCAACTGCCAAAACCATCACCACACAAAGCGAAACTCTCCTCATGGCATGCCTCCTCCATCAAGAAACGCGCCCGGACTTCGTTCCCGCGTTCGTCTCACGTTGGCGCCATCATACGCGATCAACAAGAGAATGAGATTATCCATCGTGTGAACGATTCCCATCGTCGTTCACCACCTCGTAGCGCGCCGGCCGATGTTGCTCTCGGCGCCTCGTTGGTGTACATTCCAGACATCCCGCCCACGCCGGAAGGATTCCGGCAATGAAACCCTATTCATCGGATATGCCATGCCGTCTCACGGCGGTCGCATGTGTTCTTATCAGCCTGAGTGCGTCCTCAGCCTCAGCCGGCGATTCGCCGCAGCCAACGCCCCGGCCCGGCACTCTCGCCGCCTACGCCGAGAAGGTCACCCTCGACCGCTCGGCTCTTGGTGACGGCACGGGTCGCGTCATTCTCACGAACGAAAGCGTCGCCGGCCTTGCCGCGGACGGCTCGATCACCCTCGGCACCGTCACCCTGGAAGGGCGCAGGAAATCGACCACGTCAACGGGCGCAGACAACGCCGAGCGCTCGCGTTGGCAGGCGGCCCACCGCAAGCAGCGGCAGGTCATCGCAGCTCTCGAGAGGCGCCGCTCGCAGCTCGCGATCGAGATCGATCAGATCGAGAATCAGGGCCTCACCGCCAGGACGATGGCGCGTCTCGAACAGCTGGAGTTGAAAATGCGCCAGCTCGACCACGATATCGCCGCCGAACGGGCGCGCCTGGCGCGGATCGTCCGCGATGCACGTCTCCGTGGTGCAGAGCCAGGGTGGTTTCGCTAGCCACTGCCTTCGAGCCGCCCGAACCATGACGGGCCGAGGGACGGCGCGTGACAACGGTGACGTACTCGATCACGGTGTCGCCACCCGCGACCCCGTCGCCGCTCGGGAGCTGAGGAGGGCCCGCGGCCGAGATCTCGCCGTCGAGAGCGAACCCGGCGGCGGCATCGACGATTGCATCCTCGATAGTGAGCTCGAACGTCCCGGCTCCGAGAATTCCGTTCGTCACCAGCCGTGCGGTGTATGTTGCAGAGTCGTAAGTCATTTCGAGCTCGACCTCGCTCCGGTCGACCCGTCTCAATGAAAAGTGGGAGCCGTCGACGATCACGTCTTCGTCAAAGGTCACGGCGATCGCCAGTGGCGTCCCGGCGGAAACCGTGGCGCCGGCTGGGGGGTCGATCGCCACCACCCTGGGCGGCCCTCCCGTGAAAGCCACCTCAGTCTTGGAGCGCGCGAGGATCCAGCCGTCGGGATCGAGCGTGACTCCGTCCACCGCCGTCGAAACCGGGATCAGAAAGTGCTCGGAGCGCTCGTCGTTCCACACCGTGTATCTTCGGCGCACGCCGAGCTCGAGGGTCTCGATCGTCACCGGCATTTCGAACGCGGACTCGCTTTGGGCCTGCTCGAGCGAGACTTCGAGGTAGCGTTGCCCGTCGTGTACCTGTTCGCGCCACCCGTATCGGTAGGCCGGCGCGCCACCGCCGTACACCCACTCGTTGAAAAACCAGCGAAGGTCGTCTCCACAGACTTCCTCCACCACCTCCCGGAAATCTTCGGTTGTGGCCGTTCGGTATTCGAAGCGATCCCGGTAGGCTCTGAGCCCATCGAAAAACGCTTCGTCGCCGATCACGGAGCGCAGCATATGCAGGACCCAGGCGCCCTTGCGGTAGGAGTAGTCGGAAGAAAAAATTCGCGAGACATACGATGGATCATGCACGTAGACAGTACCGTCAACACGACTCGGCCGCCGCTGGCTCATCGCCGATTTTAGAGCCGACGGATCGGGAGTCCCGGATTTGTTCTCGAACCACAGCGCCTCGGAGTAGGTGGCGAAGCCCTCGTTGAGCCAGATGTCCTTCCAGGTCGCGCAGGTCACCATATCGCCCCACCACTGGTGGGCGAGCTCATGCGCGGTCAGGGATTCCCAGAACGCTCCCTGACCGGTGGCCGTCTGGTGCTCCATTCCGCCGCCAAAGGGGAACTCGTAGATCGCGTACTTCTCGTCGATGAACGGGTACAGTCCGTAGAGATCACCGAAGGTCGAGAGCATGTCCACCGAGAGCCGCCAGACAGCACGATTCGAAGCCGTGTCCGAGTCCGGATAGACAAAGAACTCGACCGGCATCGAACCACCAGGATGCACGTAGTAGTCGTCGAAGGTGTGGTAGTCGGTGGCGGAAAAAGCGAAGAGGTAGGGGCTCATCGGGTAATCGGTGGACCAATGGAAGCGGCGCCTTCCGCCGCTGAGATTGTCGACGCCGGCGAGAACCCCGTTCGAAACCACCGTCAGCTCGCTCGGAACCGTGATCAGGAGCTCACCGGTCGCCTTGTCGCGACTGTCCTCCTTCACCGGCCACCAGGTGTAGGAGTACCAGGGCTCCGAGAGCGTCGACACCACTGGCGTGCCGCGGTGGCTTTCGAAGGCAATCGACATCCACCCCGCCCCCACCGGCGTGCCCTCGTAGGCGACCTGGAGCTGAAAGGTTTGCGCGCGGACAAAAGTCCGGCCAAGCGAGACTTCGATGACCTCTGGATCGAGCCGCCGCCACTCCACGGCTTCGCCCTCGACCTCGACCGCGGTGATCGACAGCGCGCTGTGGAGCCAGAAATGGAAGACGCTCACGTCGTCGACCAGGGTCGTGACCGTCATCGTGTTGCTGCCGCTGAGGTATTCGGAGTCCGGGTCCACCTCGATGTCGAGGCGGTAATGGAGAACGTCGGTCTGTCCGGCCAGCGGGTCGCTGCTGCTCTTGAGCCTCAGCGCTTCGGTCTTTTCGGAAAAGTGGGCACGCGCGGTCTTGACCCTCGAGCAACCGTCGAGCGGATCGTCTCCAGCGGTCGACGGAATCTGCAGACTCGCCATACCAAGGGCGAGGATCATGATCAAGACCGTCATTCAGTCACTCCGGAACGCAATTGGCGTCACCCACTCGTCTCACAAGCTTACACCTCGGGCAACAGACGCGTCATCTCCATGAGATTGTGCCCCTGCGATCCCGAGTGTTACCGCCCAGGCGCGCTTTCGACCATGACGTAGCTCACATCTTCATTCTCGAGCATCCGTTCGAGCTCGGGCAGCTGGTCCGCGATGACGGCATCGAGATCCGCCACGAGCCTGTCAAGCCCGGCCCGCAGCTCCTCGAATCGCCCCTTTGCCGATACGGTCGGTGCGCCCACGGTGCTCTCGACAATTCCCTGGAGGTAGAGCAACTGGTTGTCGATCTGGGGCGGGAAGTTGAGGATGTCCTGGCTCGACTCGGCCTTCGTCTGATGGAGTTTTTCCTCGATTGCGGTCAGCGAATCGGCAATGGCGTCAGCCTTCTCCGTGATCGCCTCGTCATCCGCCCGTTTGGCGACCGACCGAATCTGGTCACGGACGGCACGAATGCGGCCGATGGCCTCGTGCGAACGGGTCAGCTCCTCCCAGATGGCTTTGGCGAGCTCGTACTGCTCGACCATGGCTTCCTGGCTGACGTCGGTCCGCGGGTCCTGCACGACCTCGAAGCTCGCCGTGTCGCTCCACTCCCCCACTGTGAGGCGAACCTTGTACGTTCCGGGTGGGACCGTCGGCCCGCCGGGCCAACCCCACACGACGGCGTCGTCGACCAGACCGGCATCGGCGAGGGCCAGATTCCAGACGTAACGGTTGGCGCCGGCGCGGGCATCGAGCAGCGGCGGCTCGGAGAGCTCGGGGAAGAAGCGCCGCCAGGGGCTCGGCGCGCGGCGTTCGGGAGTCTTGCTCGACAAGCTGCGCAGCACCTCGCCGTCGGCATCGAGGATCTCGAGCTTGACCTCGTCGGCGTCCTTTCCGTCGAGGCCGGCCGGGAGCTTGTAGTGGATGATGGCGCCGAAGGGCGGGTTCTGGCCCACCGCGCCACGGCTGGGACCGCCGCCCGACTGGTCGACCCACCGCACCACCGGCCGCGGGTCGAAAAGGTGGAAGTCGGCGCCCCTCACCTCGTCGGTCAGCTGGTGGAGGACGCTGAGGTCATCCAGAATCCAGAATGACCGGCCCTGGGTCGAGATCACGAGGTCGCCACGCTTGACCGCCATATCGGTGATCGGGGTGACCGGCAGGTTGAGCTGGAAGGGTTTCCAGGTCACACCGTTGTCGAACGACATATAGACCCCGAACTCGGTGCCCGCGTAAAGCAGCCCTTTACGCTCCGGGTCCTCGCGCACCACACGCACGAAGTGGTCGGCAGGGATGCCGTTCGAGCCGTTCGTGAGCAGGGTCCAGCTGGCGCCGTAGTCATCGGTGCGGAAAATGTAGGGCCGGAAGTCGTTCTGGCGATAACGATGGACGGCGATGAAGGCTCGGCCGGGATCGTGGGCGGACAACTCGATGGCGTTGACCGTTCCCCACTCCGGCATGGCGGCCGGAGTGATGTTGCGCCAGCTGTCACCGTCGTCCTCAGAAATGGAGACCACTCCATCGTCGCTCCCCGCCCACAGCAGACCGGCGCGTTGCGGCGACTCCTCGAAGGCGAAGATCGTGCCGTAGACCTCGACGCCGGTGTTGTCCCTGGTGATCGGCTCGCCGGCGTAACCCTGCTTGGATTTGTCGTTGCGGGTCAGATCGGGGCTGATCTCCTCCCAGCTCCGGCCTTCGTCGGTCGACCTCAGGACCACGTTGGCACAGTGGTAGAGCACCGTCGGATCGTGCGGCGAAATGCGGATCGGCGAGTTCCACTGGAAACGGTAGCGGAGATCCTGCGCCTGCTGTCCGACCGCCATCTGCGGCCACGCCATGACCTCCTGCTCCTCCTCGAGCTCGTGGTCGTAGCGGCCGATCGAGCCACCGTAGCAGCCACCGTAGGTGATGTTCGGGTTGCGCGGGTCGACCGCGATTGTCGCCGACTCGCACCCGGCCGGCGCATACCAATCGCGCCACGTGATGCCGCCGGGTGAACGGCTCGGAATGGCGACCGCCGAGTTGTCCTGCTGCCCCCCGTAGAGCCAGTAGGGATATTGGTCGTCCACCGTCACACGATAGATTTCCGAGGTCGGCTGGTTCTGCTGCGTCGACCAGCTGCGGCCACCGTTGAAGCTGATGTTGGCGCCGCCGTCGTTGCCCTCGATGAGATTCATGGGATCGTCAGGATTGATCCACAGGGCGTGGTTGTCGCCGTGCGGGTCGCGGATCGGTCGGAAGCTCTCGCCGCCGTCGATCGACCGCCAGAACATCGCATTAAGAACGTACACCGTGTTGGCGTCCTGCGGGTCCGCCTCGAGGTGGGTGTAGTACCAGGCGCGCTGCCGCAGCTCGCGATCCGAGCTCACCAGGCGGAACTTCTTGCCGCCGTCGTCCGAGCGGAAGAGGCCCCCCTCTTCGTGCTCGATCAGGGCCCAGACTCGATTCGGCGCCGCCGGCGACGCCGCCACCGCGATGCGGCCCTTGACGCCTTCCGGGAGGCCTTCCGTGAGTTCGACCCAGGTGTTGCCGCCGTCGACGGTCTTGTAGAGGCCGCTGCCGGGACCGCCCGAGATCATCGTCCAGGGCTTCCGCTGCGCCTGCCAGATCGCAGCGTAGAGAATGCGCGGATTGGAGGCATCCATCGACAAATCGACCGCTCCCGCCTGGTCGGAGACGAAGAGCACCTTCGACCAACTCAGACCACCGTTGGTCGAACGGTAGACCCCGCGCTCCGGGTTGGGCCCGAAAATGTGGCCAAGGACCGCGGCATAGACGATGTCGGGATCGCTCGGATGGACCACGATGCGTCCGATCTGACCGGCCTCGGGAAGTCCGATGTGGCGCCAGGTGTCGCCGGCGTCGGTCGACTTGTAGATGCCGTCACCGGGCGAGACGTTGCCGCGGGGGCACGCCGAGCCAGTGCCGACGTAGATCACATTGCTGTCGGACGGCGCGACCGCGATGGCGCCGATGGAGGCAGTGCCGAAGGCGTCGCCGCCGCGTTGCCGCCACTCGGTGCCCGTTGTCGGCAGGCCGCCGATCGGCTCGCGCAAGAGACCGAGCTCGGCCAACGCCGGGTCGACCTCGCCCATGATCTCGGGTTCGGTGCTCGGCTCGAGCTCGCGCACCGCGTCCGACACGTTGCGCCAGGTCTCACCGGCGTCGGTGGTCTTCCACACCCCGCCGCCGGTCGAGCCCATGTAATAGGTCATGGGATCGCCGGGGACGCCGGTCACCGCCGTCACCCTGCCGCCGCGGTACGGTCCGACCAGACGGTAGGAGAGTGAGTTGAAAATAGGGTCATCGTCGGCCGCGGCAACGGGAGTCGCAACAGCCGCCAGAATCACGAGCACGAGCAGGTTTCTTTTCATGTGGAACCCCCTCCAACACAGCAGCGCAAAGAATAACAGGACAGCGTGATGAATGAGGAATGAGGAATGCCCCCACCCACCCAGCAATCAGGAGAGCATCTTGTGGTGCGGCCGTCCCGGCCGCACTTTTCCGATAACAGTGGAATCGTGCGGGCGAGACGCCCGCATCACAAAAAAAACGATCACTCACCAATCCTCGGGCGGGCTTGCCACGGCGGAGTCGACAGGCGGAGATGGGACGCCCGCACCACAATACTGATCAGAGTTGTGGAACTGTTTACTGGTTACTGATTGTGTCGACGGCCTACGGCCTCCGCGACCCGCCGGCGCGCGGAACGAGCTGGCGCTCACCGACGATCTGGTGGTTACGCATCCACATGCGGGGGCCGGGCTTGTCCCTGCGGGAGCAGAACGTGAAATCCAGGTCCGTCCTGCCATCGTCATTCGAGTCCAGAAGAAACGTGTCGAGATAGGCCTGCACGAGCTCGGTGCGGTAGAAGAAGGACGGATCCGCCGGGTCGGTGACTGCGGCCATGAGTCTGTCGTCATCCAGGTATACCCGAAGGTGAGTCTGGTACCCATTGGCTTCGGTCATGAGGTAGTCGCCCTCGTATTGCCTCCAGGTCGACGGATCGGTGGTCAAATCCGGTCGGGGGACGGCGTCCGGCTCGAGAACCGCATCAACGACGCAATGGGCGGCCGAGGTCAGCTCCGACGTTGCGTTGGCGAGCAACGCGACCGCAAAGCGCCGTTCCGGTACCCACAGGAGGCAGGAGCCGTATCCCTTGATGGCGCCCGGGTAATAACGGACATCGAGGCCCCGGTAGTCCTCGATCAAGATGCCGAAGCCCACGAATTGATCCGGAGTGAGGTGCGTCCACTGTTGATTCGCCTGCATGGACCGCGCGGACCGTGTCGACAGCACCGGCCCACCACCGTCCATCAACAACAGGGCCCAGCGCGCCAGATCGCGAACGGTCGAAAAAGCCGTGCCTGCGGGTCCGACGTCCCAGAGATCGTTCTCTTCGGGCGGCACCACCACTTCTCCGCCTATCGAGCACACCCAGCAGTGCCCGTGGGCGTAATTGCCGTTCGCGACGACCTCGGCGGGATCAAAGGTCGTCGAATTCATCCCCGCGGGCTCCCACACGCTGTTCTTGAGCAGGTCACGGTAGGGCGTGCCGCTCGCCCGTTCCGCCACCAGCCCGGCAATCATGAAGTTCGGGTTCGAGTAGTTCCAGAACGAGCCCGGCGGCGCGTACAGACTCATGCCGTTTTGCCGCTGGGCCCACAGCGACAGCGAATTCTCGTTCTGAACGCTGCCGCTCTCCAGAACATCGGGGAAGCCCGTGGTGTGGGTCAGCGT
Organism: uncultured Thermoanaerobaculia bacterium; assembly: GCA_964423595.1. Lineage (GTDB taxonomy): Bacteria > Acidobacteriota > Thermoanaerobaculia > Thermoanaerobaculales > Sulfomarinibacteraceae > Sulfomarinibacter. Next base: position 19,156 of record CAYRFI010000027.1, read on the forward strand.
GTGCCATACGGTGATACGGTCGGCGGGCCAGCGGCCTGAGACCTCGAACTCCGGGATCAGGTCAGTGACCGGATCGGTCAATGCCACCCGGCCCAGCTCCACCTGCTGCATCACTGCGGCCGCCGTCATCTGCTGGGTCACCGGACCGATGCGGAAAATCGTGCCCGGATTGACCCGGTGGTTCGAGTCTCGTAGCTTCTCCCCGTATCCCCTCTCGTAAAGCGGCTCGCCGTCCAGAATCACCGCCACCGCCGCCCCAGGCGCGTCGAACCACGTCATGTCGTTGAGGACGCACGCATCGATGGCGTCTTCGACGGTCGCCGCCTTTTGAAGCGCGCGCCTCTCGGCCCACGGTTGTGCGGGCGGCGAAACCAGCCCCGGCTCGAGAATCTCGGTGACCTCCCGCGCCGCTCCAGAAGGAAGGACCGTTCCCGCCTCTCGTGGCCCCGCCGCTGCAAACGTGGCGATCCACGTGACGAGAACAGAACCGGCGCACCCTGCCGCGAGACCAAGAGCTCTTCTCAACATCCGTCTCCCTGCGGACAACGACTGACACACAGTGTACATTCGCGCGGATTTGAACCGGAACCGAAATCACCGTCCGGCCACCGAAAGAGCCCCCGCACATGGAATTTCTGGTGTGGTCAGGGTGACACGGCGCGTCCGGCTGCACGCGGTCTGTTCTGGTGCTCGCCGACCGCACGGCGGTTGCGCATCCACTTCACGATTCCCGGTCGACCGCGGGTGCTGCAGAAGGTAAGGTCTGTTTCGGTTGTTCCGTCGCCATCCGAATCGAAGACAAATGTGTCGAGGAAGGCCTGGTACAGCCGCCAGGTAGCGCTGCTTCCCGGCATCGCCGGGTCGGCGACCGCACCCATCAGGCGATCGCCGTCGAGGTAGACCGTTGCTTCCGTGATCGCTCCCAGGTAATCGGTGATCACGTAGTCCCCGACATAGCGTGTCCAGGTCGAGGGATCCGTTGACAGATCGGGGGGGTCCACCGGAGTCGGCTCGAGCACCTCGTCGACGATGCAGTAGGCGGCGGCGTCGAGCGACGAGCTGACATTGGTCAACAACGCCACCGCGAAGCGCCGCTCCGGCACCCACAGCAGGTAGGTGCCGAAACCGGTGACGTTACCGCCGTGCTGGCGCACGTCGAGCCCCTTGTACTCCTCGATCATGATGCCAAAACCATAGAAGAGGTCCGGAGTGTAGTGGGTCCACTGGTGGGGATACTGCATGTTCGCCGCCGACGTCGGGGACAAAGTCGGCCCGCCGCCGTCCATGAGCAGGAGCGCCCACCGCACCAGGTCCCCAACCGTTGAGAAGGCCATGCCCGCAGGCCCGAGTGTCCACGAGTCGTAATCATGTGGACTGATGGCGTACTCGCGATTTTCTCCAGCATCGTAGTAATGCCCTCTGCTGAAATTCGCCGATTGGACAACCTCCGTTGCATCAAACGTGGTCGAGTGCATACCCGCGGGCTCCCACACGCTGTTCTTGAGCAGGTCACGGTAGGGCGTGCCGCTCGCCCGTTCCGCCACCAGCCCGGCAATCATGAAGTTCGGGTTCGAGTAGTTCCAGAACGATCCGGGTGGGGCGTGGAGCTCGATGTCACCCTGATTCTGGGCCCACGTCGACAGCGCCTGGTCGCCGACGGTCACATAGTCGTTGACCCGATCGGGGAAGCCTGACGTATGGGTGAGCGTGTGCCACACTTTGATCCGGTCGGCCGGCCAGCGGCCGCCGACCTCGAGCTCCGGAATGTAATCGGTCACCGGCGCGTCGAGATCCACCCGGCCGAGCTCCACCTGCTGCATGACGGCAGCGGCGGTCATCTGCTTGGTAACCGACCCGATTCGGAAGATCGTTTCAGGGTTAACCGGAGCGTCGAAGCCCCGACGTCTGGTTCCGTACCCGCTCTCGTACAAGAGTTCGCCGTCGAGAATCACCGCAACCGCCGCCCCCGGCGCGTCGAGCCGTGACATGTTTCTTTCGACGCACTGGTCGATCGCTTCCTCGAGGGTGGCCGCCTTCGGCAGATTCGCTCGCCTGCCGGCGGCCGGTCGAGGCGGCAACGGTCCCGGGCCAAGATTCTCGAGAACCGAGGCGACCGAAGGTCTTGCTGTGACCGGTCGCCCTTCATCAGGTCGTTCGGCTGTCGCCGCTGTCGCGATCAGAGCTGCCAACGCCGCTGAGATCCACATGCCGAATCGCCGATCCCGGATGCCTGCCGTCATCGCGCGCTCCTCCCGGTCAGGAAAATCGCCTCCCTTTTATTACGCAGGATCACTCTTGGTGTTCCGCCGGTGCCGCTCATAGTAGCGGCGAGCCTTCGCCCGATTGCCGCAGGTGCTCATGTCGCACCACCGCCTCCGGCCGCCGCGGCTGCGGTCGAGGAAGAGCCAGTTGCAGTCCGGCGCCTCGCATTCGCGGATGCGGGACACCTCGGACGAGGTCACCAGGTCGGCGGCCGATTGAATGATCGGCCACAGGACCTGCCGCAGCTCCGGCCTGTCGGCTGGCCACTCCCAATCACAGCACGAGCCGCTGCAACACAGCTGCTGCCTCGGGATCGTCTGCAGGGCCGCATTCAGCGCCGCCACGTCCCGTTCTGGGAGCTTCTCGCCAGCCGCGGTCGCCGAACACAGGCGATAGATTGTGTCTCGGAGTTCGATGGCGGTCCGGAAAACGCCGAATCCTTTGGCTTCTTCCCTGTATGCCAGCATCTCGAGCTCACTGCGATCCCGATCGCTCACCACCCCGGCGCCATGGGCCCAGTCGAGGAGTTTCCCGTAGTCGGTCAACGTGTCCTTGCCGACGTCGGACCGGTCGCCCCAGGTGTTCGCGAAATCGAGGCACAAAGACCCACTCGAGTCATCGAAATCAGGCATCCCGACCTCCGTGACCAGTATAACCCGCTTTTAACACTTGACAGGTTAGTTTCTATAACATATATTCTAACCAGTAAACGATTTTAAAGGGTTAGGAGGTTCGACCGATGCACGAGACAAACGCCGCACCGACATCGACAATCGACAGCTCGCTCCTGCACCGTGAGCTGATGGAACGCCGGAACCGCCTTGTGTCGGCATCGGCTCGATCGGATGCGAGCCAGCTCATCGAACTCCTCGACGCAGTCGACGCGGCTCTCGACCGCATCCACCAGGGAACATATGGCATCTGTGAGATCTGCGACGTGCCCATCGAAAGCGAACGGCTGATGGATGACCCATTGAGCCGCATCTGTCTCGAGTGCCTCTCCCTCAGCCAGCGCCGAGCCCTCGAGCACGACCTCAACCTGGCGTCGAGCATCCAGCGGCGGTTGCTCCCGCAACCACGATTCGAAGCCCCCGGGTGGGAGGGCTACTACCATTACGAGCCCCACGGGGCGGTCAGCGGAGACTTCTGCGACGTCATTCGAGACGGCAACGACACCCTCATACTGCTCGGCGATATCTCCGGCAAAGGCGTTTCCGCGGCCCTCCTCATGTCCCACCTCAGCGCAATCTTCCGCGGACTCTGCGGATCCGGCCTCCCTCTGGTCGAGATCATGGAGCGGGCCAATCGCCTTTTCTGTGCCGCCATCCCGGCTGGTTCGTTCGCGACGATGGTCGCAGCGCGCTTGGGGGCAGATGGCGCTGTCGAGCTCAGCAACGCCGGCCACGTGCCGCCGATCGTCCACAACGGTCGCATCGACCGCCTGCCACCCGACGGCGTGCCACTGGGTCTCTTCTGTCAGTCGGCCTACACCTCTCAGCCGTTCCGGCTGGAACCCGGTGACCGTCTGGTGCTTGCCACCGATGGCCTCATCGAGAGCACCGACGAGAATAACGCGGAGTACGGTGTTGACGCCCTCGCATCATTCGTCGAGTCCCACCCGCACGAGGGGCCCTTCGATCTGGCCAGACGCCTGGTCGCCGACGCGGACCGTTTCCGCAACGGCCGACGGGCCGGCGACGACACGACCTTGATGGTCTTGCGCCGCACGGGCTGAAAACGAGGAAAAGGGCCTGCGCCCCTTTGTGGTGCGGCCGTCTCGGCCGCACTTCTTCGATATCAGTGGAATCGTGCGGGCGGGACGCCCGCACCACAATCGTGGCATGGATCGAGGAGCAGGAGCGGCTACTCTGTTCGCCGGTACACCGCCCGATCCGGATAGCTGACGGAGATCGTCCCGCGGACGCCGCGAGTCCCCTGATCTGGCTGGACGATCACCTCGACCCTCCGATCATCTTTGAGGTGGCTCTTCTCGATCGTCCCCTCGAGCCGAACTCTTCCCTTGCCGGAGACCTCGGCCAGGACCTCCCCCGTCGACACCTTGCGAACCTCGACGGTCATTTTCTCCCACACCCCGAGCTGGTCCACCTCGACTGCCACCGTGCCGGTGTAGGAGGGCGAGAACTCGAGGCTTGCGCGGCCGACTCTCGAGCTCAAGCTGAAGCTCTTTTCTTCGTGGGCCTGGAGAATGCGAACAGAAAACGGCTTGGGCGACAACGGAGCGAAGACCGCCTGCCGGCTTGTCGCGCCGACCGTGGCGGGCGCAATAACCTGCATCCCAGGGCTCACCATCACCGGCGACCTGATCGGTTTGACCGTGTCAATCGTTGTCGTCGGCAACGCCTTGACCCGCACGGGCCCGACCACATTGTCAAACTCGTCGCTCTCCGTCTGTGTGCCGAACCTGTCGACCCACACCAAAAAAGCGTAGACCCCGCGGCCCCGCGAGCCGTCGAAGTCCGCCTTCATCGGCACGGAAATCGTCTCGTCGACGCAGTCGCCGGGGTCTTCGGGGACGCACACACGATCGGCGTCCAACGCGTCCCACCAGTCCCAATCGACGGCATCCCGCATAGCCTGCCAGCAGTCAACGTCGAGGCCATGACCGGTGTTTCCCCAACAGGCCACCAGATCGGCTCCGGGGAAGGGATGGAGGGGTTGGTCGAACCAGAGGTCCCAGCTCACGGGATCCTCACTCGGGTTATCACCCAGGTTGACAACCTGCACATGGATTTCGAGATCGACCCCGGCCGGGACCTCGAAGCGCCGGCAATCCCCGCCGCACTCGTGGCGCTCGCCGGTGACCGGGTCGACATAGCTGAAGGTCATCTTGGGCGCCCAGTTCGGCGGCGAGCTGGCACCGGCGACAGCCGCGGCTGGAGAGATGAGCAAGGCCATCGCAACGACAACAGCGAACACCAAAGCGCCAGATCGCAGCACGGTCGACCTCCTGATGAATTCATTATCCGTCAGTCGACTGCGCGCAGGACCTCCAGCACATCCTCCGGTCGCACCCTCACCCGGTAATTGTCGGTGAGTCGACGCCAGGAGATGGTGCCGTCGGGCTCGATCAGGAAGAACGCGGGGCGGGCGATCGCGCCCCCGCCCGGCTTGCCGTTCTCGTGAACCAACCCCCACGTGCGAATCGCCTCCTCTTCAACGTCGGACAGGATCGGAAACTCGAGGCCGAGCCGTTCCGCGAGGAGGGCCGATTCCTCGTTGGTGTCGACCGAAACCGCCAACACCTCGGCCCCCGCGGCGTTGATGTCAGAAATACGTGACTGCAGGCCCTGCAGCTCTGAGCGGCAGAAGGGTCACCAGTAGCCCCGGTAGAAGACCACCAGGACCCGCTGACCGCTGAAGTCGTCGAGGGACAACATCCGACCCGTCAGGTCGGGCAGCTCCAGCGGCGGGGCCGCGGTGCCGACGGACGGTGCGGTGTCCGGAGACGGCAGCTGGCTCGTGAGCACGAAGATAAACGCGCAGAACAGGAATGCGAGAAATCCGGCCGCTCCGAAGCCGAGCCAGCTTTTCCAGTTGCGCCGCCGGATGAGGCCCCACGCCGCGATCGCCGCCCCTCCGATCACCAGCAAAAGATTGACGATCGCGCTGTCCCGCAGCGAGGGGAAGCGCACCGCCACCGTGAAGTAGGTGAAGAGGCCGATCAGCGCGACGAGGGGGCCGACCCAGGCCGCGGGGTTGCGCTTGTTTCGTCGTGCATCCATAGGCTCGAGACTGAGAACACATCATTCTCCACTGCGCATTCCGTGTATCGAGGCTCAAACCAGGCTGAGGGCCCAAAAGCTGTTGGCCAACGGCTAACAACTGCCTTCGTAATTCGTTCTACTCTGTGAGACGACGATTGCGCGTGCGGAGATGCTTTGGAAGAAAAATCCTGGGGCTGCTTGAAACAGACCGCGATCGGCTGCGGCGTGCTGTTGGTCATCGCGATCGCCCTGCCGCTCGTGCTAGGGGTGATGATGATGGGCCCGTTCAAACGCGCTGTTGATGACCGCCATGCCATCGAGGAGAGGTTCGGCCCACAGGAAGCTTACGTGCCACCCGCTTCCGGCGTGCCGCCCGCCGATCGGATCGAGGTCTTCCTCGAGATACGCCGGGCGCTGGCCGAGCCGTGCGCCGACCTGACGCGCGCGGAAAAGAAGTTGCAGAAGATGGAGACCTTTGACGACCAGGACGAGGTGGATCGGATGGAGGTCATGAAGGAGGTCTTCTCCCTGACCAAGAGCATGATGGGAGTCGGGCCCGTCATGGGAAATTTCTACGAGATCCGCAATCAGAGCCTCCTCGAAGCTGGCATGGGGCTGGGAGAGTTCACCTATATCTTCGCCGTCGCCTACAACGACCGACTGCTCGACAAGCCGCAAGGTGACCAGCTCTTCGGTCCCAATCCCACCAACAGCCGGGTCCGAAAGGCGCTCCTGTCGATGCTCGAGAGCCAGCTCGCGGTCCTGCGATCCGAGGGCGGCGCGGAAATCGAGATCGAGGCGCTCGAGGCCGAGATCGCAGCTATGCAGGCCGACGACAAGCGGATACCGTGGCAGGACGGCATCCCGACGGCGATCACCGAGGCCCTGGCGCCGTACCGGGCCGAGCTCGACGAGCTCTATTGTCCGGCGATGGCGCCGCTCGAGCTGATGATCAACGAACGCCACGGCCCTGCGGTCGAGTCGTTGTAGCCGGCCCCTGACATTGTGCGGGCGAGACGCCCGCACCACAATCATCTCAGCCTGATCGCCGTTGTGGTGCGGCCGTCCCGGCCGCACAATTCCATGATCGAACCTTATGCCTTCGACCACGGGGCGGGCTCGACGCGCGGGTTCCGCCGGCCCCCGATGGTGATGACCCGCGCCGGCAATCCGGGATCGGTGCTCCGGCCCGAGGAGAGGATGCACGGGATGTCGTACTCCTTGGTGAAGACGTGGCCGTCGAAAGGTTCGGAAAAATCCACGTGCCGGTGCTCGTGCCCGAAGAGCAGGGCATCGATCCTGCCCGACAGCAGCTTCATGAGATCGTCGCCGTCCTTGAGGCGGTGACCGATTCTCTCCTTGATCTTCTTGAGCGGCGGGTCGTCCGGAAACTGAAACGGGTGATGGTGGAGAGCGACGACGATCTTGTGGCTCTTCTTGCGCTCGTCGCGGAGGGTCGTGATGAGCTCACCGAGCTCGTCGATCTGGCGGGAACCGAGTTCGCCGTCGGCGAAAAGTCCATCCCAGAAACCGGTTTCGGCGTGCATCGAGTTCAGGGTGATGAGAGTTACGTCGTTGTCGGCGTACGGAACGTCCGGATAAGTGACCCGGGTCTCGATCCCGAGGAGGTATCTTTTGAAGAGCTTGAATCGTTTTTCCTCGGCGTGAGCACCGTTCCAACCATAATCGTGATTGCCCGGTAAAAGCGCCACCTGGAAACCGGCCCGGTGGAGCGGGCGCAGGATCCGGCGCGCGTCGATGAACTCCACCTCGGCCCCGTCGTCGACCACATCGCCGGTGATCAGGACCAGCGGTTTGTCGTTATCGCCTCCCCACTCCCGGATGGTCTCGCGGACGATCTTCTCGGCCTTTTTCCACCTGTCGACTTTATCCTCCCTGCCGATGTGGAGATCGCTGATGTGAAGGATCCTCATTCCATCTCCCAAACCAATCGCCAATATGGAGGTTCCACCACCCTACAACAAACCGTCGGCGCATTTTCGCGCCTCCCGCTTCGGTGAGCAGGGTGCCACCCATTCTCTTCGACTGTCTCAATTCGGCAGACAAGGTGCCACTCTTCGCATTGTTTGCCCCGAATGCCTTACTGAATATGGAGGCGACGAATCCAAACAATGCGAAGGGTGGCACCGGTGTCATGATGCAGCAACGCGCGCCTCATTGTAGGTATGCTCCTCAGCGCCCTGCTATCCTCCCGCCTCGGAAGAGCAACCATGACCCACCCATTCGAACTCCCTCGCCGCCCTGATCTCGAAGCCATGATGCGGCTCGCCCTGCCGATCGTCACGGCTCAGGTAGGGATGATGCTGCTCGGCGTCGTCGACACGATGGTCGTCGGCCGGTTGTCCTCGAAGGCGCTGGCCGCGGTTGCCCTCGGACACGTGGCGATCATGGCGGTTTCGTCCTTCGGTGTCGGACTGCTGTTGGCCCTCGATCCGTTGGTGGCGCAGGCGGTCGGCGCCGGCGACGAGATCGCGATCCGCCGTTCGGTGCAACGGGGCATGGTGCTCGCGATCGGTCTGATGATTCCGAGCACGTTGCTCTTGATGCCTGTCGAGACGGTGCTGACCGTTCTTCGCCAACCGCCGGAGACGATACCCATCTCTGCCGCCTATGTCCGGATCTGCATTCCCGGGCTGTTACCGTTTTACGGTTTCGTCGTGCTTCGGCAGTCGCTCCAGGCGATGGGTCGCCTGCGGCCGATCGTGATCACGATCGTCGTCGTCAACCTCTTCAATCTGGTAGCCGACTGGGCATTGGTATTCGGCGCTGGTCCGATCCCGCGGCTTGGTCCGGTCGGCTCGGCGTGGGCGACGACCGCCGCCCGAACGCTTCTTCTGGTTGTCCTGCTGTTCGCTGCGCGCAGGGAGCTGGCGCCGTTGCTCGGCCGCTTCGATCGTGCGGTACTCCGTCTGCAACCGCTGTGGAAAACGGTGCGCCTCGGGACGCCGATCGGCTTCCAGGTCCAGCTCGAAATGGTGGCGTTTGCGGTCATCGCCCTCCTCATGGGAGGGCTCGGTGTCGTGCAGATGGCGGCGCACCAGGTCGCCATCAATCTCGCGTCACTGACCTTCATGGTGCCCCTCGGTGTCTCTTCGGCTGCTGCGGTTCGCGTCGGCAGGGCCATCGGCGCGGGTGACGATATCGGCGCCCGACGCGCCGCCGCCGCAGGTCTGCTCATCGGCGCCGGCTTCATGTCACTGATGGCGGCGCTCTTCATCGGCGCACCCCGACTTCTCGCCACCGCTTACACCTCGGTCGAGGAGGTGGTCGTGCTGGCCGCAGTGCTCATCCCGATTGCCGGCTGTTTTCAGATCTTCGACGGCCTCCAGGTCGTGTCGGCCGGCGTTCTGCGCGGGTCGGGGGACACTCGCGCACCGCTGCTCGTCAACATCGTCGGTTTCTGGTGCGTCGGCCTTCCGACCAGCCTCGTGCTCGCGTTCAGGCTCGGCTACGGTCCGCAAGGCCTGTGGTGGGGAGTGGTCGTGGGTCTCGGGGCGGTGGCGACATTCCTACTCACCCGCGTCGCCTGGAAATTCCGCGGTCACATCGCGCGGGTGATTGTCGAGTAAGCTATTCGCGCATCAGGATCAGCGCCCGCCGGATGAGGCTGAAGTGGTCCTTGACCCAATCTTCGATCTGACGCAGGTCGTTCGACGAAATCGCCATCTGGTCGGCGACCGTATTCACCAGCGACTCCTCGCTGACGGCGAAGGCCGTGTCGGAGTAGCCGAGACCGATCAGCTCGAGCAGGGCCGCGACCTTCGACCGCCGGCTTTTGAACACGCCAGCCAGCTCCTTCGCGCTGCGCCCGCCGCCACCCGTGTCGCTCATTCCCATCTCGGCCTTGAGGGCGGCCAGAGCGGACGCCTCCCGGCCGATCACCAGACCGTCGGCCTCGATCATTTTCTCCGCCAGCTCGGCAAAGGCGCGCTTTTCATCATCATCGAGAAGGTTCAGATACACCGCCGCTCTCCTTTCGAAATTTCAATGTCACAAGGATAGCAGTGCGCAACACGGCAATCGCTTCTCGCTGCGACAAACACGGTGAGCGCTACTCGCTGCGACGAGCAAGCCAATTTCGGATTTCGATTTTCGGATTTCGGATTTTCAACCCG
>CAYRFI010000027.1:29288-36293 GCA_964423595.1 uncultured Thermoanaerobaculia bacterium
CCGCCTGGCTCCGCCATTGTGGTGCGGCCGTCCCGGCAGCACATCCTCTGTGAGCTCGATTCGTGCGGAGCAGGCCAACACGGTATGCGCTTCTCGCTTCGGCGAGCAGGGTGCCACCCTTCGCATTGTCTGATCAACCGCTCTCAAGCCAGAGACGCATCTCGGGCAAACAATGCGAAGAGTGGCACCTGTGTCATCGAAGCGGCTACGCGCACCTCATGGGTGGCAATGTGTCATAGAAGCGGCAGAGCGCCTCTACGACCGCATCTCGTGCCACTTGAGCCAGCCGCGGAGCGCCATCGCCTTGACCGGTCCCGAACGATTCGCCGCCCGCTGCACGCTCCAGTCAACGATATTTCGCGGCGGAACGCTGCGCTCGGACTCGGGCCGCGGCACGATGCTCATGGCCTCGGTCGGGCAGGTGACCACGCACACACCACAGCCGATGCAGCGATCGCCGATCACCCGGTAATCCCCACCATCGGTTTCTTCCACGGCTGCCACCGGGCAGCGTTCGTTGGCGCACACCCCACAGGTTTCGCAGAGGTCTTCGTCGATCACCGCTACCCAGTTGGCGCGAACCAGACCGTATGGCGTGTGGTACTCGGTGAGGAGGCGCAGGAACCCGCAGCAGCACGAGCAGCAGTTGCAGATAAACATCTGGTTGTGCTCGAAGTTGTAGGTGCAGTGGACGAGACCCTCTTTCTCGGCCGCGTCGAGCACCGCCAGCGCCTCCTCGCGGTCGATGATCCTGCCGCCGAGATGGGAGTCGTCATAGGCGTTCTCCTCCTTCGAGAATGTGAGGCAGGTCTCAACTGTGTGGGAGCACGGATTCTCCAGCAGCGCCTGTTCTTTGCGGCAGATGCAGTCCATGACCCGGAACGAGCGGGCTCCCTCGATCATCCTGCGCGTGTCTTCGTACGCGAGCACGGTGCTGCGGCCGTCGATCTGCTTGTTCACCGGTACGACCCGCGCGAACCCGGGCTCCGCTCCGCCGATGGTCTTCGCCAAATGGGGTGCGTAGACCTCGCAGAGCTCCGCGAGCTCCCGATCCATGAACGGCAGCTGGTACTCGAAGATGCCCACGATAAATGGCGCGACGGCGTACCGCCGTTCCCCCCGCCACTGCATCGCGGCAATCTGACCTCGGCTCGCCATCTCGTCGAGGGTGGTGCGCATCTCGTCGTGGGGTTTGCCAAGTCGACCGGCAATGCCCTCGGCGGTCTCAGGAAACGGCTTCAACTGAAGGGTCATTTCGGCATCTTCCGGCGAAAAGATCTTCTTCAAAATCTCGAGCTCGACCCCACTCTCGGTGGCGGGGAATCCCTGCGGCAGCTTGTCGAGCTTGTTTGCGAGGCGCTTGTACACGTCGGCCATCAATGCCCTCCCTGGACGACCACTATAGTCGGACCAACGGATCAATAACAGGAGTTGTTCTTGGTATTTTGGGTCATCTGTGGTGCGGCCTGGCCTGTCACGGCGTAGCCCGTAGGGAGAGGCCGGATCCCGGCCGCACACTGTCGGTGAGCGCGATTCGTGCGGGCGAGACGCCCGCACCACAAATCCAGCGCTGAGGGTTGTTCACAGCAGTACGCGCAGGCGGGAGTAGCCCGACCGGCTGACCGGCACCTTGGTGCCGTCCTCGAGAATCGCGATGCGGCTGTCCTTGGCATAGAGCTCGATGCTGCGCAGGCGGTCGATGTTGAGGATGAACGAGCGGTGGACGCGGATGAAGCGTTTCGGGTCGAGCCGTTCCTCGAGCGTCGACAGCCGCTGCGCCTTGAGGTGGCTTGCGCCTCCCACGTGAATCGCGACCGCATCGTCGCGGGCCTCGATATAGTCCACGTCGTCGGCCGGAATCACCCGCACGTCGCTGCCATCGCGCACCAGGATGCGCGCGAGTGTTCCCCAGTCGGGCCGGGCGGCCGACACCAGCTCGTCGAGCGCCGGCGATGCCTCGCCGCGACCGATCCGGTCGCGGGCGCGATCGAGAGCTTCTCTCAAACGTTCGGCGCTGTACGGCTTGAGCAGGTAGTCCACCGCGTGCACCTCGAAGGCCCGCAGGGCGTGCTCGTCGTGGGCGGTGATGAAGATGATCGGCAGATCCCGCTCGAGGAGCTCGACGACCTCGAAGCCATCGAGCTTCGGCATCTGGATGTCGAGCAGCATCAGGTCCGGTTCGTGCTCGGCCACCGCCTTGACCGCCTCGAAGCCGTTGCCGCACTCGGCGACGATCGACACGCCTGGAGTGTCTTCGAGATACTCGCGGAGCAGCCGTCGCGCCGGCGCCTCGTCGTCCACCATGACCACCCGCAGCTCGTCAGTCATCGGAACCGTCCTTCTGTTCAGCGTCACCTTTGCGCTCGCCAACCGGGATCACCACCTCGGCCCGGAAGATTCCACCCGACCTGCCGCTCCGGAGCCGGGCTTCGTCGCCGAAGACATTTTCGAGCCGATGCCGGACATTGGCGAGCCCGACGCCGGTTCCGGTTTTCGGCCGGGCCTCCGCATCGACCGGGTTCTCCACCCATACCGTCAACAGCTCGCTGCTGCACCGGGCTCCGATCCGGATCTCGCCGCCGTCCACCAGCTCGGCGATGCCGTGCTTGAGGGCGTTCTCGACCAGCGGCTGCAGGAGCAGCGGCGGCACCTTGACACCCAGGCACCGTTCATCGATCTCCTCGACCACCCGCAGCCTATCGCCGTAACGCACCGACTCGACACGCAGGAACCGGCGCACCTGCGCCAGCTCGTCCTCGAGCGGCTGCGGAGACGAGCCCCTTTTGAGAGTCCCCCGGAGGTAGTCGCCGAGCTGGATGCACATATCGCGCGCGCCGGCCGGATCGGTCACGGCCAGGGACGCCACCGAGTTGAGGCTGTTGAAGAGGAAGTGCGGGTTGAGCTGGGCCTTCAGCGCCTGGAGCTCGGCGTCGCGCGCCGCAACCTCGGCCTCGAGGGCCCGCCGCTCCGCCTCGCGCGAGGCCTCCGCCGCCGCGAACAGGTAGTGGATGGCGACCGACAGCAGATACAGCAGCAACCCGGCGATGAAGATGATCCCCGTGTGCTCGGCGGTCAGGTCGGCAGTCTCGGCGTAACCGGTCGACCGTTTGAACCCCTCGGCCAGCGCCCACGCCATGCCGACCCACAACGCTGCCGACAGGGCGGCGGTGGCGAAGTGGGTCAAAAGGGCGATCTCGGCCCGCTCGCCGCCCAGCGGCATCGCGCGGCACGGATACCAGGCGGACAGACAGAGGAACGCGTAGATCACCACCATGGGAAAGGAGAACGCCAGGGCCTGCTTCCAACCGCCCCAACCGGTCATGACCAGGGCTGCCGCCAGGACCGCGACAACGGGTAACCACGCCACGAGATAGAGGACGAGGTTGCGGCGTGAGGCGAGGATGGGGTGCATTCAAACGCCTTCGATGTTGAGACCCGAGTTGTGGTGCGGCCGTCTCGGCCGCACATTTTCTTTGAGCGCGATCCGTGCGGGCGAGACGCCCGCACCACAAACGACCGCCAGTCCGCACCACAATCCCCACCCACCCGGGAATTCAGTGTCGCTCAATTCTTGATATCCACCCCGCCCATGATGGCGGTGCCGGTGATCACCAGGACCTTTCGACCGTCGCCCTCTATGGAGCGGGTTTTGTCGCCGTATCCGCCGAGGATGGCGAGACCCTTGACCTGGACCTCCCAGTCTTGGGGGACTTTGATCTCGATACCGCCCCAGAACGCGAATGTGTCGATCTCGGCCGGCCCACCCTCGGAGCCGCAATCGCGGAGATCGATATCGCAGCCACCCATGATCGCGAGCGCATCGCCGCCCTTGAAGTTGGCGGCGGACAGCCTCCGTTTGGCGCCACCGAGGATCGCTGTCGCCTCGAAAACTCCGGAGTCCTCACCGATGGTCACCCCTCTCCGGCGGAAGGGCTTCAGGATCAAGCTCAGACCGACGAGGACCAGAATCACCGGCCACAGATCGAAGATGTCGTAGGTAATGACGCCGAGGTTCGAGAGCTGGATGGTCACACCGGCGAAGATGAAGATCGATCCGGCCACGTATCGCCGCGAGCCCTTGGGCCGGAGGAAGTGGCTGATGCCAACCAGGACCAGGAGCATCGGCCAGAACTCGGTGACCTCCTCGGAATCCATGAGGCCGAGGTTGTCGAGGAGGAGAACCACTCCCATCGCCAACACGCCGATTCCGATAATCGCCGCGCCAAGGCCCCGGCGTCGGTCTCTCCCGCCACACGACGAGTGGGACCAGGAACCGCAGTCCGGGCAGCACGAGTCTTGCTCACGAGGCACGCCGCTGCTTCCCCGTCGTGCCGGATCGTCGTTTCTGCGTGTCATTTTTGTGCTCCTTCCCGCTCGTAATCGCGAATCCGCCGCCACGCGCCGCACCACACCAGGTTGGCGCCGAGAATCACGAGGACCACCGGCCACAGGACCTGGATGCCGACGGCGATCGCTCCCAGGTTGTTGAGCAGTATGATCGCACCGACCGCGATCCATGACAGCCCCCAACCCAACTTTCGGGCCGATGATGGGCCCACCAGGTGGCTGATCCCGAGGACGATCAATAGCACAGGCCAGTAGGGCGCGAGCCCGCCGCCGTCGATCACGCCGAAGTTGTCGAGGATCAGAATCACGCCGAGGGCGAAGACCCCGAGGCCGAGGACGAAGGCGCCCCACAGGCTCTGGCGGCCCTCGCACCACTCGCAGCCGTTCATTGTGTGATGGTGATGGAATGTCATTTTCGGCTCCTTTCGCTCTTCGAATCCAACAATGGGTCCCCTTCGAGCATGAGTCACGGGCATTTCGGTGAGTGGCGGTTTGGGCCCGGTAAGTGGTGGTCGACGGATTTCCGGGTTAGTATTCGAGCTTCAATCCGTTGAGCGAAAACCACACAGCGGAGTTTTTGAGGAGGCGCCACGATGAACGAACCGAGAATCGACTTGGCCGTAAGCGAGATGCCGCGCCAGTGGTACAACCTCGTCGCCGACCTGCCGCAACCACCGCCGCCACCGCTCGGCCCGGATGGCAACCCGATCGGTCCCGAGGCGTTGGCGCCGGTCTTCCCGATGAATCTCATCGAGCAGGAGGTCTCGACCGAGCGTTGGATCGACATCCCGGAGGGGATCCTCGAGATCTACGCCCGATGGCGACCATCTCCCCTGCGCCGCGCCTTTGCCCTCGAAAAGCACCTCGGGACGCCGGCGAAGATCTTTTACAAGGATGAAAGCGTGTCGCCGCCGGGCAGCCATAAACCCAACACCGCGGTCGCCCAGGCCTGGTACAACAAGGAGTTCGGGATCAAAAGGCTGACCACCGAGACCGGCGCCGGCCAGTGGGGATCGGCCCTCGCCTATGCGGGCCAGCTCCTCGGCATTCAAGTCGACGTCTGGATGGTGCGGGTGAGCTTCGACCAGAAGCCCTTCCGCAAGACCATGATGGAGACCTGGGGGGCGCGCTGCGTGGCGTCGCCCTCGCCCGAGACCCAGGCCGGGCGCAACATCCTCGAAAAGATGCCCGACACCCCCGGCAGCCTCGGCATCGCCATCTCGGAGGCGATCGAGGCGGCGGTCACCGATCCCTCGGGCACCACCAGATACTCGCTCGGCAGCGTCCTCAACCACGTCATGCTGCACCAGACCATCATCGGGCTCGAGACCAAGAAACAGCTCGCGATGGCCGGTATCGATAAACCGGACATCGTCATCGGCTGCGCCGGCGGCGGCTCGAACTTCGCCGGTCTCTCCTTTCCCTTCGCCGCCGACAAGATCAACGGCGCCGAGATCGAGATCATCCCGATCGAGCCCGAGGCGTGCCCGACCCTCACCCAGGCCCCGTACGCCTACGACCACGGGGACACGGCCAAGATGACGCCGCTGCTTGCCATGTACTCGCTTGGCCACGCGTTCATCCCACCGGCCATCCACGCCGGCGGGCTGCGCTACCACGGCATGTCGCCGCTGGTCTCGGCCGGGGTTCGGAGCGGGTTGTTCTCACCCGCCGCCTACCCCCAGCTCAAGTGTTACGAGGCGGCGGTGACCTTCGCCCGCACCGAGGGCATCATCCCCGCGCCCGAAACCAGCCACGCCATCGCGGGCGCGATCGACGAGGCCAAGAAGGCGACCGAGGAAGGCAAGGAGAAGATCATTCTCTTCAATTACTCGGGGCACGGCCTGATGGATCTCGCCGGCTACCAGGCCTACTTCGCCGGCGAGCTGCAGAACTACCCGCTACCGCCCGAGGTGCTGGCGCGTTCGATCGCGGTCATGGAGGATCTGCCCAAGCCCGCGTAAAGGAGGAAAAATGAAGGCGACAATTTGCCTGGCGCTGTGCGCCCTATTTGCGGCTCCCGCCTTTGCGGCCGAGCCCACCACCGCCTTGTTGATCATCGACATCCAGGACTTCTACTTCCCGGGCGGCAAAATGCCGCTGGTCGAGCCCGAGGCGGCGGCCGCAAACGCGGCGAAAATCCTGGCGGCCTTCCGCGCCGAGGGCAAGCCCGTTATTCACGTCCGCCACGACTCCGAGCCCGGTGGCTCGATCTACGCCAGCGTCGCACCGATAGAGGGCGAGAAGGTCTTCACCAAAAGCGAGGTCAGCTGCTTCAACGGCACCCAGTTGCTGGCGTACCTCAAGGAGATCGGCGTCGAGCGATTGGTGATCGTCGGCATGCAAACCCACATGTGCCTCGAGGCCGCGACCCGCGCGGCGCACGACCTCGGCTTCGAGTGCATCGTGATCGGCGACGCCTGCGCGACCCGTGACCTCACCTACGGCGACCGCACCGTGCCCGCGGCCGATGTCCACGCCTCGACCCTCGCAACCCTCGACCGGATCTATGCAAAGGTCGTGAACACGGAGACGTTTCTGGGCGGGGAGTAGCCGCCACACCGCCTTTGTGGTGCGGCCGTCCCGGCCGCACATCCTCAGTCAGCGCGATCCGTGCGGGCGAGACGCCCGCACCACAATAACCGGTGCGATGTTGTG
>CAYRFI010000027.1:36393-38180 GCA_964423595.1 uncultured Thermoanaerobaculia bacterium
GGCCGCACATCCTCAGTGAGCGCGATCCGTGCGGGCGAGACGCCCGCACCACAATAACCGGTGCGATGTTGTGGTGCGGCCGTCCCGGCCGCACATCCTCAGTCAGCGCGATCCGTGCGGGCGAGACGCCCGCACCACAATGACCGGTGCGATGCTGTGGTGCGGCCGTCCCGGCCGCACATCCTCAGTGAGCGCGATCCGTGCGGGCGAGACGCCCGCACCACAATCCGAACCTCTCCTCCGCAATTTCCGTAAAGAAAAATGGTGGCGGGCCTTGACAAATCGATTTCAGGTGCTAGATTCTTAGCATGATGCTAAAAAATTAGCATCTGTCGATGGCCATCGACCGACCAAACGACGGAGGCGACATGACATCGGATGCCGCACAGCTCAGCCGCCGCGAACGCCAGATCATGGAGATCGTCTACGAGCGCGGCCGCGCCACCGCCGCGGAGGTGCGCGCCCACATGACCGATCCGCCCTCCTACTCGGCGGTGCGGGCGATGCTCAGGATCCTCGAGGACAAGGGGCACCTGCGGCACGAGCAGGACGGCCCGCGCTACGTGTTCCTGCCCACGGTTCCCCGTCAGGAAGCGAGTGAAACGGCTCTTCGCAAGCTCGTTCGCACCTTCTTCGGCGGCTCCCCGGAAGGGGCGATGGCGGCCCTGCTCGACCTCGAGGGCGACCAGCTCGACGAAGAGGCCCTGCAGCGCCTGTCCGAGATGATCGAAGAGGCGAAGAAGGAAGGTCAGTGATGGGAACCATGCTGCCCCTTGTCCTCGGATCCATCAAGGCTCTGGTGTTGCTCTGCCTCGCCGCCGGCATCACCCTCGCTCTGAAGCGCCGCGCCGCGCGGGTGCGCGCCGTCGTCTGGGGAACCGCAATCGCCGGCTGCCTCGTGATCCCACTGGTGGCTCCGCTGCTGCCGACGTGGACATTTCCGGTCCCGGTGGCGCTCGAGCGCTTCGCACCGGCAGCCCAACAGCAGGTAACGGTTGATGTGACCCTCGAGTCGGCTCGGATCGATCCCACGACCACCGTCGTTCACATCCCGGAACTCACGCTCGACAGACCAACTGGCCGCGCGATCAACATCAACTGGGCTCTCGTCGTCGGCGGCCTCTGGGCCCTCGGAGCAATGATCCTTTTCGCCCGTCTCGGCATCGGATCGTGGCGGGTTCGCAAGGCGCTCCGCAACGCTCATCCAATTGACGACCCCTACTGGCGGCAGCTGTTTGCCGGCGCCCTCGACCAGGCCCGGTGCCGGCGAAAGGTCCGACTGCTCTGGTGCGAGGCGGTCGAGGTCCCGGCCACCGTCGGCGTCCTGCGACCGACCGTCGTCCTCCCCCCGCGCGCCGCAGCCTGGCCCTACGATCGCCGGCGAGCGGTGCTGCTGCACGAGGCGATTCACGTCGCCCGGCTCGACTGGCCGGTGCGAACCGTCGCCTGCGTCGCCCGAGCCGTGTACTGGTTCAACCCGCTCATCTGGTGGGCGGTCCGCCGCCTCGACCTCGAGCAGGAGCTGGCGTGCGACGAGGAGGTCCTCGCGCTCGGTACCGGCGCATCGGACTATGCCTGCCACCTGCTGGGCGTCGCACGCCACGCCGTGCCCACACCCTCTCCCGCCATCCCGGCCCTCGGGATGGCCCGCAGAACCCACCTGGAGGAACGCATCATGACCATTCTCAGACGAACCACCCACCGCCGCGTCGGCATGGCGGTGTTGATCCCGGCCGCGATCCTGATGGCCGCGATGGTGCCGGCCCTCGCCGCTGTCTACCCCGGCC
>CAYRFI010000028.1:0-38162 GCA_964423595.1 uncultured Thermoanaerobaculia bacterium
CGCCCCTCAGGTCGCAAACCCCACCGGGCACGGCGCCTCGCCGCCCTCGCGACGACGCCTGGTGAAATATGCAGGTTGACGGCGGGCTATACTGCGGCGGCATTCTCGATCGACCAGGCTGCGAGTCGGGAGGAAATGAGATGGATTTCAGCCAGTTGATATCGGCAATCAGCGATCGTCCGGGACTTCGCCAGCTGGTGATCGTGGGCGGCGCGATTCTGCTCGCGCTGCTGATACGGCTGCTCTTCGTGCGCGTGATCAGCGTCTTTACGCGCAAGACCGCAACCGATATCGACAACAGGATTGCGGCTGAGCTGAGAAAGCCGCTGATCACCACGATCATTCTGGTTGGGTTGATGTTGGCGTACCTCGAGTTCCAGGCCCCGGCGCAGGTGAACTTCGTCGTGCTCGGCTTTCTCAAGACCTTCATTGCCCTACTGTGGGCGGTGGCGCTGCTGCGGATCGGTCGGATCCTGCTCGAAGGCGTGAGTGGAGTGGTCGAAAAGATCAAGTTCATCGAACCCCGCACCCTACCTCTCTTCGAAATGATCCTCAAGGTCGTCGTCGCCGGCGGTTTTCTCTACTTCGTGTGCGTCTCGTGGAACGTGCCGCTCACCTCGTGGCTGGCCTCAGCCGGGGTCATCGGCATCGCTGTCGGCTTCGCCGCCAAGGACACCCTGTCCAACCTGTTCTCGGGCGTCTTCATCGTTGCCGACTCGCCGTACAAAGTGGGCGATTTCGTCGTCCTCGACAACACCATCCGGGGTCAGGTGCTGGAGATCGGCTTGCGGTCGACCCGGCTGCTGACCCGCGACGATATCGAGGTCACGGTTCCCAACGCCGTCATCGCCAACAGCCAGATCGTCAACCAGACCGGGGGGCCGGACGAAAAGATGCGGGTGCGGGTCAAGGTCGAGGCCGCCTACGGTTCCGATATCGATCAGGTCGAGGAGGTGCTGCTCGGGTGCGTCGCGGGTGTGAAGTACATTGTCAGTGATCCGAGCCCGCGGGTGCGCTTCCGCTCGTTCGGGACTTCGGGTCTGGTCTTCGAGCTGCTGGCGTGGATCGAACAACCGGTCTTCCGTGGCCGGGTGCTCCACGACCTCAACAGCAATGTCTACAAGGCATTCCGACACGCCGGGATCGAGATCCCGTATTCCAAGCAGGATGTGTATGTCAAAGAGCTCCCAGGACGGACAGCCGAGACTTTGTGAATCGCGGCAGGGGTGAAAAATGAGTGAGACCAATGTTGGCTTGAACAGGCGAAAATTCAGTGCGTACTTGGCAGGCTTCGGTGTCGCGGGAACGGCGCTGCCGAAGCTGTTGTGGGCGGAGGCAGAGGCGACTGGCGGTGTCACCAGGGAGGCGCTGATCGGCGCCGAGCAGATCGCCGGTCTCGAGTTTACCGACGACGAGCGGGAGCTCATGCTCGCCGGGCTCGAGGAGCTGCGCGAGGACTACGAACGGCTGCGCGAGGTGCCCCTCGACAACTCGGTGTCGCCGGCGCTCCTCTTTGATCCGGTGTTGCCGGGGATGAAGATCCCGCCCGCGCCGCCGACCCGGCGCGCCAGCCGTCCGCGGCTCGAGAATCGTCCGGCCGAGGACTCGGAGCTCGCCTTTCTGCCGGTGACCGAGATCGGCAACCTCCTGCGTATCGGGGCGATCTCGTCGGAGGAGCTGACGACCCTCTACATCGATCGCCTGAAGCGCTTTGATCCCGAGCTGCACTGCGTCATCACGCTGACCGAGGAACGCGCGATGGCGCAGGCGAGGCGCGCCGACCGCGAGCTTGCCAGCGGCATATGGAAGGGCCCACTTCACGGTGTGCCGTGGGGTGCCAAGGACTTGCTGGCGGTGAGCGGATACCCGACGACCTGGGGCGCGGCACCGTTCAAGGACCAGGTGATCGACGAGGACGCGACGGTGGTCCGGCGGCTCGACGAGGCGGGCGCGGTGCTGGTTGCCAAGCTGACGCTCGGCGCCCTCGCCTGGGGTGACGTGTGGTTTGGCGAGATGACCCGCAATCCGTGGAACACAGAGCAGGGCTCGAGCGGTTCGTCGGCGGGACCGGGATCCGCGACCGCTGCCGGCCTCGTGGGCTTCTCGATAGGTTCGGAGACCTGGGGCTCGATCGTGTCGCCGGCGACCCGGTGCGGTGTCAGCGGCCTCCGTCCAACCTTCGGTCGGGTCAGCCGCGCCGGTGCGATGGCGCTGTCGTGGAGCATGGACAAGCTCGGTCCGATATGTCGCAGCGTCGAGGATTGTGCGTTGGTCCTCGAAGCGATCCATGGGGCCGACAACCTCGACCCGTCGGCGGTCGTCCAGCCCTTCGTATGGGACTCCGACCTCGACATTCGCTCGCTCCGGGTCGGTTATCTGAAGTCGGCCTTCGAGAAGGAGCCCGAGTTCGAGGACCAAGACACCGTGGAAGACCGGAAACGGGCGCGCGAGTGGCACGCCCTCGATCTCGGTACGTTGACGATCCTCGAATCGCTCGGTGTCGAGCTGATCCCGATCGAACTCCCGGACCTGCCGGTGAATTCGCTTTCTTTCATCCTCTCGGCCGAGGCGGGTGCAGCCTTCGATGAGCTGACTCGATCGGGCCGCGACGACGAGCTCGTGCGCCAGATCGAGAACGCCTGGCCAAATGTCTTCAGGCAGTCGCGGACGATTCCTGCGGTGGAGTACATTCAGGCGAATCGGGTGCGGACCCTGGTGATGCGGGAGATGGAGAGGATCCTCGACGGGCTCGACTGCTGGGTGTCGCCGTCGTTCGGCGGTTCGAATCTGCTGCTGACCAACCTTACCGGCCATCCGACGGTGGTTGTGCCGAACGGTTTCCGGTCGGACGGGACGCCGACCAGCGTGACCTTCAACGGCCGGCTCTTCGGTGAGTCACAAATATTGGCGCTCGCCCTTATCTACCAGGAGGCGACTGGCTTCCACCGCCGCCATCCGCAACAATTCCGGTAGAACGCGCAGCGTTCAACCGAAATTGTGATGTGTATCACCCTGAGACCCTCGTTTTGGATTGATACAACATTCCCCTGGCCCATCTCTGGCGAAATCGCGCCAAAACCTGGCATCGAAATTGCCCATATGTCTCAACGAGGATCGAAAACGCCCTGTTGAGGGCAGAAACGAACGTTGGGCACGAGGAGAGGCAGATGGCACCAGTCAAGTTCACGATTGTCGGCAACCCCGGAGACCTGACGGTCAGCCAGTGCACCTTCTGCGCCCACCGCAGCCCAGACGCCACCAAGTGCAAAGCCTTTCCGGCAGGCATCCCGGTCGCGATCCTGTATAACGAGCGCGACCACACCCTGCCGTACGAAGGTGACAACGGCGTCCGCTACCAGGCGGTACAGCTAGGTGCTGCGCGCAAAGTCGCTTCCTGATACTCCTTCGACGTTTCGATCTCCAGACTCACGGCATTCCTCTGGTAGGGTGGGCCTGTGGATGCGGCCGCATCGTTGTTCCTGATCTGCGCAGGATCCCTCTCTCTGATCGGTTTCTGTGCCGCATGTAAGAAGTGCGCCACCAATTGTCCGGTCGGGGCGATACCCAGCGGAGAACGGACAACGATAGATGACGGGCTGCGCTGGGCGATCGAACCCGAGACCTGCTACCGCTACTGGAACCTGATCGGCACCGACTGCGCGTTGCGCATGCGGGTCTGTCCCTATTCGCACCCGGACAGCCCCGCCCACAATCTCGTGCGGTTCGCCATCCGATGGTCGGCCTCCGCCCGTCGCCTCATGCTGTGGCTCGATGACCTCTTTTATGCGAAGAAGCCAACAACTGTTGATAACATGGAGATATGAGCCCATTCTGGTCCACGACAGGAGGCGTTTGATGAAGTGGTCTCGGTTGGTGATCGGCTTGACAGCTACCGCGGTTCTGGTTGCGCCGGCTGCCGCGCAACAAAACCTGGGTGATGTAGCGGGCTCGATCAAGCTCAAGCGTCCTGAGGGCGAAACGGTTGTCATCGATCGGGCCGCCGTCGGCAGGGCGCGCCGCCAGCGGAGCGGTTTCCAAAGCGATCTGCTGCGTGATGTCGTAGGCGACTGCCTCACGGAAACCAGTGCTCTCCGCGACCTGATCGAAGAAACCCGTGACGGCGCATCTTTCGACCGCGGCCCGTGGCGCGATCGGGTCGAAGAGGTGGGTGAGCGGCTCGACGGGGCGCTCGATGAGCTTGAGCTGATCACGCCCGAGGGACGGTATGTGGAGCCCTACGGCATGGCCATTCGTGGCGCGGACCTGATGCGCGACGCCCTCGTGATACTACGGAGCGCGATTGCCGAGGATCGACCGGTCTTTTCGGAGTCCAGGACCCTGTCGGAGGAGGCGGTGCGCTATTTCAAAGACGCTAAGACGGCCCTCGGGGCGGCGTCACGGGCTGATAGTGCCGAGGAAGCTGCCCCTCTGATCAACCCGATCGAGGCCGATCGCGTGATGACTGCGTATTGCGCCGGACAATACGGGGGAGGCTCGAGCGGTTTTGATTCCTGTATCGCTGAGCAGCGTGCGGCTGTGGACGCAATGGCCGCCCGTACCGGCCCCGGCTCCGGTCTCGACGTGGCGTCGTTCAACGTCATCCGAAACAACTGCCGCTTCGAGTGGCCCGAAAACCTTGTAACTCAGGACCGCTGCGAGCAGACGCGGATCGCCGCCAAAAAAGCTCGACAGTAACCCCCCCGAGCGCCACGGCATATCTAGCCCGCATATCTCACCAACTTTCTGCTGCGGGCGCCGATGCACCGCACCCAACGGTGTTTTCTCGCCTCGGGGTGCTCCACGTACTGTTGAGTACGAGTCCGCGCCCCTCAGGTCGCAAACCCCACCGGGCACGGCACCTCGCCGCCCTCGCGACGAAACCCGGTGAGATATGTGGGCTAGGACCGAGTGCGGAAGCTCCTCCTTCCTTCCGCTGGCCCCTCGGTCCCCCCCCGGGGGGCCTTCCTTTGTGAGTTGTGTGTCGGCGTCTCATTCAATATCGGTGACCATGACACGGTACGTTTCGCGGGAATGGCGCCAGAATCTGCTCGGGTTGTTCCGTTTTGGGCAGAGTGCCATGGGTGATGGTTGACGCGCCGTACCATTGACGCAGGCGTTGAAACCTGTACCCTGTCGCCTTGTTCTACCGTTTGCAACGGCGGTTTCGTGGTTTGAGCGGGGGACAGGCCAGGAGGAGCGATGCGGCGGACAGTGATCGTAGGAACCGGCAGGTACATCCCGACCAGGCGGGTCAGCAACGACGAGTTCCTCAACAACCGATTTTTCATGGATTACGACCAGCCGATCGACACGGATGACAACGAGAAGACCGTCGGCAGGTTCCAGGAAATCACCGAGATCGGCGAGCGGCGATTCGCCGAGGACGACCAGGTCGCTTCGGACCTCGGGTTCCTGGCGGCTGAGAAGGCGATCGAGGACTCCGGCATCGACCCCGAACGCCTCGACTACATCATCTTCGCCCATAACTTCGGAGATGTCCTTGCCAACAACCGCCGCAGCGATTTCTGTCCCAGCCTGGCGGCTCGGGTTAAACAGCACCTGAAGATCGAGAACCCCGAGTGCATCGCCTACGACCTGCCATTCGGCTGCCCGGGTTGGGTCCAGGGTGTCATCCAGGCCGACTACTTCCTGAGATCGGGCGACGCGAACCGTGCGCTGGTCATCGGCGGTGAGACCCTGTCCCGCATCTCCGATCCCCACGACCGCGACAGCATGATCTACTCGGACGGCGCCGGCGCGACCGTGCTCGAGGCCCGTGAGACCGACGAGGATGTCGGAGTCCTCGGTCACGCCGCGCGATCGGACACCATCGATCACGCCCGCCTGCTGTGGATGGGGGAGTCCTACGATCAGAGCAACGGCGACGAGACCCTCTACCTCAAGATGTACGGCCGCAAGCTCTACAACTACGCCTTGACCAATGTTCCGGGCGTGGTCAAGAAGAGCCTCGAGCGAGCGGGCCTCAATCTGACGGACGTGCGAAAGGTCTTCCTTCACCAGGCCAACGCCAAGATGGACGACGCGATCCTCAAGCGCCTGTTCAAGCTCTATCAGGTGAATGAGATCCCGGAGGGCATCATGCCGATGAGCATCTCCTGGCTCGGCAACTCGTCGGTAGCGACCGTGCCGACCCTGGTCGACCTGGTGGCGCGCGGAGAGATGAATGGCCAGCAGCTCAACTCCGGCGACACCGTCATCCTCGCCTCCGTCGGTGCGGGCATGAACGTCAACTCGGTGGTCTACCGCTGGGTGTAGCCCAACCTGGCTGTTTCCTAGCCTGCATATCTCACCAGCTTTCCGGCCACAGCAGATAGTTGGTGAGATATGCAGGCTACTCCTCCTGCGGGAAGATCGTGCGCCAGTCCTCGTGCATGCTGACCACCGTCCAGCCGCGGCCCTCGGCCTCGTCCAAACCCCGGTCAAGGCACCCGATCGCCGAGTCCCGATCGTATGCCCATTCGCGCTTTCCGTCGGTGTGGTGAACAAGAACGCCGAGGCGGGCTCCGGCGCCAGCGGTCGTCCATTCCAACGTCTGGAAATCGCCGTCGGAGTTACCAAAGGCGGCGATCGGCCGGCGGCCAATGTGCGAGTTGATACCGACTGGTTTACCCGCCTTGTCGTCGATGAAGTTTTTGAAGCCGTTGGCGCGGAGGTAGTCGAGGACCTCCAGCATGGGTTGGTAGACCATTTCGGTGAAGGGCCGGCCTGTCGTCGGGTGGGTTGCGGTGGCAAGCCAATCACCAACAATCTCCTCGAACTCTTCGGTGATCATCCCGGCGTGGGTGGCCATGACCAGCTCGAGCAACCCGTGTTCTCCTGCGGCGAGGACGGCCTCCATGTCATGGTCGAGGACCGCCTTGAAGGGTTGCTGTGAACTCCACTCGGGGTGTTCCGGCGCCATCGCCTTGACCCGGTCGATGGCGAAGATCAGTTGGGTGTAGAGCGGCTGCTCGGCCCACAGAGTGTGGACGATCTCGTTGGTCACTGACCCCGGAGCAATTTTGCCCGGCCAGCGGACCATGGCCGGCACCCGCCAGCCGCCCTCCCAGTTGGTGTTCTTCTCGCCGCGGAAGGGAGTCGAAGCGGCGTCGGGCCAGGTGTTGTAGTGGGGTCCGTTGTCGGTGGAGTAGAAGACGATGGTGTTATCGGCGATGCCGCTTGCCGTCAGAAACAGGGTGAGGATGAGGGCGGTGTTAATGCGCATACAGGTCTCCTTTTTTTTGGTTGTCTATTCGAAAGAATCCGACATTCGGATGTGTTAATCGTTCTGTATCTTCCAGTATTGCCGTGCAATCGATGGAGTTCGATTTTGTGCCAGGTGAGCCCGATTTCCCAAGGAGATACACTGCACTTGGAATGGAGTAAAGATGGAGCGCAGGATTTTCGCAATCGGATCGATTCTGGCTGGCCTAGGTGTCGTCCTCGGGGCGTTCGGCGCCCACGCGCTGAAGGCGATTCTGAACTCGCAGCTTCTGACGACATTCGAGATCGGTGTCCGCTACCAGATCTACCACGGGCTCGGTCTGTTGGCCCTGGCGTGGGCGATCAACACATGGCCGGAACGGCGGCTGATACCAGCGGCGGTCCTCTTGCTCGCTGGCACGGTCGTGTTCTCGGGGAGCCTGTACCTTTTGGCCCTGACCGGCGTCCGCTGGTTCGGTGCGTTCACGCCGTTTGGTGGTGTCGCTCTGATCGCAGGGTGGGGTCTCGTCGGTTGGCGGCTGCTTGCCAAACCTGTCCGCGAGGCGCCATGAACCGCGGCGCGGAGTACGTGACGCACCACCGGGCAAGAATTTTAGCGAAATTGAAATCCGCAATGACGAATGCGGGTTAGAGTAGGGGACGCGAACAACAATAAGCATGGCAGCAAAAAAACTCTCCGCACGTGTGCAGAAGGGCGAATGGTCGTTCGTCGTCCTGATGTTCTGCTATTTCTTCACCGTCATCACGACCTTTTGGATTCTGAAACCGATCAAGAAGGCTCTGTTCATCGATTACTACAAGATCGGCGGCCATTCGTTCGATCTCTTCGGCTGGCAGCTGTCCGGTCCGCAGGCCGAGATGATCGCCAAGATCGGCAACCTGGTGGCGGTCTTTTTCGCGGTCCTGGTCTTCACGTGGCTCGCCCGCAGTCTTCGTCGGCAGCAGCTGACCTATGTCTTCGCCGCCTTTTGTTTCGTCGTTTTCTTGATGTACCGCGCGCTGCTGCCGAGCGCCGGCGAGGCGACGGTGTGGAGCTTCTATATATTCGGCGACCTCTATAACTCCTTGATGGTCGCGACCTTCTTCGCGTTTCTCAACGACAGCGTATCGCCGCTCGACGCGCGACGCCTCTACGGACCCATCATTCTCGGTGGCGTGGCGGGAGGCGCCTTCAGCTCCTTCTGCGTCCGCACCTTTATCGACAATTTCGAGCCTGCCGGTTGGGCGATGATCTGCGCCGGAATCATGGTGGTGATCGCTGTCATCGCAGGTGCGGCGGGACGATGGGTCGATCGGCGGGGGGAGCCGCCGACGCCGGAATCCCCGGTCGCAAAGGAGTTCGAACAACGAGCGAGCGTCGCGCTCGAGGGCGCACGGCTCGTTTTTCGGTCGCGATATCTGCTGGCTATCTTCGGTCTGGTCGGGATCTACGAGATCGTTTCGCAGCTCCTCGACTACCAGTTCACGGCAACGGTTGTGCATTATGTGAAGGGCGGAACCGGCGGGCATTTCGCGACCGTCTACGCCATCACAAATATTGTCGCGCTCGTGGTGCAGCTCTTCGTGACCGCAAATGTCATGAGCCGGTTTGGAGTCAAGGCGGCGCTGCTGGTGATGCCAGCCCTGGTCCTCGGGGCGTCGGGCCTGTACCTGCTGTTGCCGATTCTCTGGATCGGAAGCTCGCTCAGTACCATCGACAACGGCCTCAACTACTCCATCAACCAAAGCGCCCGGGAGTCCCTGTACACGCCCCTGAGTCGGGACGAGAAGTACAAGGCAAAGGCGTTCATCGACATGTTCCTTTACCGAACCGGAAAGGTCGTTGCTGTCGGCCTGGCATTGCTGCTGGGCTCGGTTGTCGAGGAGTTCACCGCGGTGCGGCTGCTGTCCTTCCTCACGATTGCGTTGGCCGTCGTGTGGATCAGTATCGCGAGGTACGCGGGCGACCGCTTCCGGACGATGACCGAGGATTCGTAAGAGCTGCTCGCGCGGCTCAACGGTTGCCCGCGTGCCAGGTGGATAGGCGGTATTTCCGAACCCGGAATTCGAACTCTGCTAGCCCGCATTATTCATGAGGGCTAGTTCTTATCTCCGCCGAAGGTGTCCTTTGCTTTTTCGACCGCGCCCTCGGCGATGTCGGCCGCCTTTTCGGCGACGTCTCCGGCGGCTTCGACCGCATCCTCGACGGCGCCCTCGATCGTGCCCGCGACGCGGCGGGCGCCGGCGCCGAGGATGATCATCGACCAACCGCTGATCAGGATGTGGATCCCGACGAGCAACCCAATTGCCCAGGCGCCGGAGACCGGCCATTGGCGCCAGATCATCAAACCGAGCAGGACAGCGATGATGCCGTTGAAGAGCACCCAGCCCCAGCCCCGGTCGGGTTTGATCTTGAGGGCGGCGATGATTTCGGAAATGCCGTCGACCAGGAAGTAGATCGCCAGCAGCATGGTCATTGTCACCAACCCGACAATCGGACGGAAGATCATGAGCAGGCCGGCGGCGACACCGAGCAAACCGATGACCGTCCCCCAGAAGCCGGTGCCCCGCTGCCTGGACTTGAGGGCATGTACGATCTGTGCCACTCCTGAGGCGAGCAGCAGGAACCCGACAAATACTGTCACCGCGACTCCGGTGATGAGCGGCGACGCGATCGCGATGACCCCAAATATCACTGTCACGACGCCGAGGAAAATCAGCAGAGCCGCGTTTCTTTTCGCTTCATCCATCCAGGTTGCTTCGGCCATATTTCCCCCTCGTTGTTTGACGCACGGCACCAGCGCCGCAGTCATGGTTTTTGGTTGGCTGCTCGCAGAAACGTATTCTCGATCCGGATCATCGTCAAGCGGGAACGATAGGGAATCCCCGGCGATGTGACCCCTCACCGGGCGAAGGTGAAGTCGAGCCCGGAGACCCAAACCCTCTCGCCGTTGCCGAGGCCGAGGTTGACCTGGGGAACGATTCCGTAGGTTTGGTGGCTTCGGGCGAATGCTGTAGGATGCCGCAGGTCCGGATCGATACGAGGGAGTATTGAATGGCCACAAAGCACCCCAAGGGTCTGAAACCGCTGTTCTTCACCGAGATGTGGGAGCGGTTGGGTTTCTATCTGATTGTCGGAATCCTGTACCTCTACATCATCGATACCGAACGCGGCGGTTTGGGGATGTCCAACGCATCCGCGGGCGAGATCTACGGTACGTATCTGGCTTTCGTTTATTTCACGCCGTTCCTCGGCGGCATGATCGCCGATCGTTACCTCGGGTTCCGACGGTCGGTATTCATCGGTGGTCTGCTGATGGCAGCGGGCTACTTCGCCCTCGGCATCCGCAGCATGCCGACCTTCTATTCGGGTCTCGTGCTGCTGTGTCTCGGCAACGGCCTCTTCAAGCCGAATATCTCGGCGATGGTCGGCAATCTCTACGAGCCCGGTGACCCGCGCCGCGATGCCGGTTTCAACATCTTCTATATGGGCATCAACATCGGGGCCTCCGCCTCGGCTTTGTTGGCGGCCCCGCTCCGGAATCTGTGGAGCTTCAACCTCGCCTTCACCGCCGCTGGTGTCGGCCTGCTGATCTCGGTCGTGATCCTGGCGACCCAATGGAAGGGTCTGGCCATCGCTGACCCGCCGCGGACAGCGCAGAATCCGGACGATGTCAGCATGAAGCAGATCCTCACGACGATCCTGCTGCCGGCCGCAGTCTTCGGTGTCGCGGGCTACTTCATCGGCCAGTATCTGCCGTTCGTCGTCAACACCATCGGCAAGGTGACTTTTGCCTTCCTGGTCGGGATGCTGCCGATCGCGGCCTACTTCGTCCTCATCGTGAAACGGGCGGCACCGCACGAGAAACCTGGTCTTGCGGCCCTCATCCCGGTGTATGTCGCCGGTGGCGCCTTCTTCATGATCCTTCACCTCAGCGGTGGTCTCATGACCGTCTTCGCCGAGCACAGTTCTGACCGGCAAGCGGAGTGGATTCCCCAAAAAACGGACTTCTATGCCCAGAAGGCGATGCCTTCATATTTCGCGAACGCGGGTCCGGATCTCGCGCGACCCGACCCGCAAACCCTGGTGATCGTGGATGCCGACGCGGAATCCATGTTCGGCGCGAGGATCCTTACCGAGTCTCTGGTGCAGCGTTACGAGCAGGACCCCGCCCTCAACGTGTCAGTCCTTGATCCATCCGGATTCCCTGAAGACGAGCGTTTCATGGCGTGCGGGGTGTATCCGGACAAAAACGTCAGCCTCTCGACCTCGAAAGACGCGCACGGCGTGACCACGACCATCGTGAAGGTCAGCCCGGAGAATGCCAGCGCCTCGAGGAAGGTGATTCTCGGCCGGTTCCTCGGCGGCAGGAACGTCCCGGTGCTCCTCGTAACGCAGGACACCTTCGATGCCGTCTACCGACATACGAACGAGACGACGCCGATGCTCGCGCCCGGCACATACGTACGATTAGTGAACGCAGAGATGATCACCGGACTCCTCAATCCGGTCTTCGTGGTCGCGTTGACGCCGGTGGTGGTGTGGTTCTTCGGCATGTTGGCCGCGCGTGGGCGGGAGGTATCCACCGCGCGCAAGATCTTCTTCGGCATGGTCATCACCACGGTGTCGATCCTGGTCATGGCCTTCGGGGCCTATCTGGGGCACGACGGTGCAATCAAAACATCGATGATGTGGCTGGTCATCTACTACTTGATCATTACCTGTGGCGAGCTCTGTCTGTCGCCGATGGGTCTGTCGCTGGTGACGAAGCTTGCGCCGAAGCGGCTGGTGGGTCTGATGATGGGCGGTTGGTTCCTGTCGACCTCGATCGGCAACAAGCTCTCTGGTTTCATCAGCGGCATCGAGCCGTCGACATTGATGTTCATCATCCTGGCGGCGGCGATCCTCGCGGTAGCGGGGTTCATCTACGTCCTCCTGCCAAGGCTCGACGCCGCGATCAAACAGTACGGCGCATAACCGCGCTCCCAATCAGCTATCAGCCCCCGCCCATGTGGCGGGGGTTTTTCTTTTGGATCCCAGATGCCAGATTCCGGATCCCAGATCCACCCACCTACCCAAAATCCCGAACTCACAGCAGTATCTGGCGTGCGGCATCCAGGCGGGCGGGTGGGAGATGGGCTAACATGGCTCCATGATGCGGTCCGAAGAGGACCTGATTCCATACTCGCCGGGACGTCTCGATGGTTCGCCGGTGCTGGTGCTGGCGCCGCACCCTGACGACGAGGTATTCGGCTGTGGGGGTGCTGTGGTGCAGCTACTCCGAGCCGGGGCAGAGGTGCGTGTGGTGGTCCTCACCGACGGTGCGGCGCAGGGAGATCCGGGTATTCGGCGCGCCGAGGCACTTGAAGCGTCGGCGCGGCTCGGCCTCGAGGAACCCCTTTTCTGGGAGCTCGCCGACCGGTCCCTGCGAGCCGACGATGCCGATCTCGCCGAACGCGTCCGCGGCCTTTTGATCGAGCTGGCGCCGCAGCTGATTCTCCTCCCATCGCCGGCCGAGATCCATCCGGATCACCGTGCCGTCGCCGTCCTCGTGTACAGCGTTTTGCAGTCAGCGAAACCGGGTGGTGATCTCCACAACGCTCTTCAGTCCACCAGGCTCGCGACCTATGAGGTGTCGGCGGTGCTGCGGCCGAACCTCCTGGTCGATGTCAGCGCCGAGTGGGAGACGGTTCTTTCGGCGGCCGGGGCCTACGCCTCGCAGCTCGAATCCCATCCTTATGTCGACGTCATGGATGGCATGGCCCGTTCGCGTTGCCTCACGCTCCCGGGTGGAGTACAGAGGGCGGAGGCCTATCGCGTTGTGGACCCGCGATACATTCGCACCCATTCAGCCGCCGAGTGGGCGGCGGCACAGGGTCCGAGCTCCGGCCTCGAAGACGCCACTCATGCGGCTGCGCTCGATGTCGTCGTTCGCACTCGGAATCGTCCGCATCTCCTCCGCGAGGCCCTCGATTCGATCAAGGCGCAGCTCCACCCAGCTCACAAGGTCATCGTCGTCAACGACGGCGGGGAATCGGTGGCGGGCTTCTATTCGTCGGACGAAAACGGCCTCAATCTGGAGCTCGTCGAGCTCGAAGAGGCTCGAGGACGTTCGGCGGCGGCCCAGACCGGACTCGAGTGTGCCACTGCCTCGCACGTCGTGTTTCTGGACGATGACGATCTCATGTACCCGGATCATCTCCTGGTTCTGGGGAAGGCCGTGGCTCGTGGTGTATCCGCACCCTATGTCGATGCGGTGCAGGGCTTGTGGCGGATGACCGCGAGTGGGGATCTCGAACAGGTCTCTCGCCATCGAACCTTCGGTGGTGACTTCAATCAGTCGCGTTTCGGGCTCGTGAATCACATCCCGCTGCTGTGCGTCGCCTTACCCCGAGAGCTTTCCCTCGAGCTCGGAGGGTTCGATGCCGATCTCGAGATGTACGAGGACTGGGATCTACTCTTGCGGTTGGCAGCGCGATCTCCCCTCGTCTACATCCCGAGAGTTACCTGTGAATACCGCATGATCGAGGGATCGGGAGGGATAACAGCGGCGAATCCACCTGGCTCGCCGGGCCAGCTTGCGGCCCTCGACGGGATGTGGCGACGACACGGCCTCCTCGATGATGGGAGCACGCTCGCTTCGGCGGTGATGTTACTGGTTGCGGCACGAGACCGGGCTTCCGAACAGGCGCGGATTTGCGACGAACGTTTGATGGAGGCGCGCGGCACCAATAACGGGCTCGAGTCGGAGCTGGCTCGGGTTCGTGCCGAGGGCGAACGTCTGGCAATCAAGAACGAGGAGTTCAAACAGCACATCGTCGGTCTCGAAGCGGCGCGGAATGGCTTCAAAGCTGAGGCCGAAAGACTCGGTGGCGAGGTCGAGAGGCTGGAAGCCGTTCT
Organism: uncultured Thermoanaerobaculia bacterium; assembly: GCA_964423595.1. Taxonomy (GTDB): domain Bacteria; phylum Acidobacteriota; class Thermoanaerobaculia; order Thermoanaerobaculales; family Sulfomarinibacteraceae; genus Sulfomarinibacter. Next base: position 14,105 of record CAYRFI010000028.1, read on the forward strand.
CGAGATGATCACCAACTCGCGGACGTGGAAGTTCAAAGAGATTCTCAGCAACCTTTTGGGCCGCTCGCGACAACGATGAGCCGGGCGTTTCTCATCTGCCCGGAGCCCGTGCGATCGATCACCGCGGGCGTCGGAACGCGGTTCCTGACGCTGGCGCGAGTGTTGGCTGAGGCCGGGCACGCGGTGACGCTGGCGGTCCCGAACGATGAGGCGGAGGCGCCGGCCATTAATGGCGTTGATGTGGTGCGGGCCGACCCCGACCGCCTTGGCGAGCAGTCCGATGGACACGATTGGGTGTTACTCCACGCGCACCTCGGCAACCACTACCTGACGCAACGTGACGACCTGCCCCTTGTGGTTGATCTCTATGATCCGTTCCTGATCGAAAACCTCCACTACCACCGGGACCTGGGTTTCGCACCGTTTTCGACCGACCATGAAACCTGGCGGCTGCAGATGGGGCGGGGGGATCTCTTTCTATGCTCGTCGGCAGAGCAGCGCCTTTTTTACCTCGGCTGGTTGAGCGCCCTTGGGCGGGTCAATCCGTTGAGCGTCGAAGATGATCCACAGCTTCAGAAGCTGATTATCGAATTGCCGTTCGGAACTCCCGAGACGGAGGCCCCGGCGCCGCCACCGAGATCCGATGTACTTTCCCGTGTCGAAGACGACGCGCCGGTCCTCTACTTTGGCGGGATCTACGACTGGTACGAGCCTGTGACGGTGCTCGAAGCGATGCCCGCCCTGCTCGAACGCGACCCGAATACGGTGCTGGTCTTTGTCGAGCACCCCCACCCCGAGCTGACGCCGCTGGCGGAGGCGAAACGAGCGCGGGCGTTGGCCGAACGGCGCGGATGGCTGGGCTCGACGGTCAGATTCGAACCCTGGCGGCGGTACGACGGCCGCTTCGAGCTTGCCCAGATCGCGGACGTCGCGGTTGTGACCCACCGCCCCGGTCTCGAAACCGATCTCAGCCTGCGCACCCGGCTCGTCGACCTGATGTGGCTCGGGTTGCCATCGGTGGTGACGGCAGGCGGGACAATGGCGCGGGTGGTGGCGGAAACCGGCGCGGGTCTGGTGGTGCCGGCGGGCGACGGGGAGGCCGTCGCGAAGGCGGTGGCTGATCTTCTCGATGATGAAGATCGGAGGAAGAAGGCCTCCAACGCCGGCCGGAAATGGGCGGCCGGACGAAGGTGGAGCATCGTTGCAGCGCCGTTGTTGGAGTTTGCTGCCAACCCGTGGCGCGATCGTCACCGCGAGCGGTTTTCCGAGCTCGCGCCGGGTTCGATCGCGGGTGAGGAACCGCTTCTGCAACGCCTGCAGCGAGCCATCCTTCGCAGGAGGGGCGGCCGGTGAAAGCGTCGGTGATCGTGGTCGTACACGCCGGGGCCCACCACCTCGACGATAGCCTGGGATCGCTGTGTGCATACGCTGAACGCTCCGATGTCGAAGTGGTGCTGGTCGATAACGGTTCCGCTGATCGCTGCGGTAATGCGGCGCGCAAGCGTTTCCCCTGGGTCGAAGCGGTTCGTTCCGAATCCAATCTCGGTTTTGCGGGCGGGGTTCACCTCGGCGTCGAGGCCGCGAGCGGCGACGCGCTGGTGTTCCTCAACGATGATGCGGCGGCTTCGGACGGTTTTGTCGAGGCGCACCTCGAGGCCCTGGCCTCGAGCTCGCGGGCCGCGGCCAGTGCAGGGCGCCTCGTGAGCTGGGATGGAATCCGCCACGATTTCGTCCGCGGTGCAGTGACCTTCGACTGCCACGCCTTCCAGCTCGGTCAAGGGTTCCCGGTCGACGAATTCGAGTCGGCGGCGACGGGTGAGGCGCTGCCTTTTGCCTGCGGCGGTAACATGGCGATTCGACGCGAGGACTGGGAGGCGACGGGCGGCTTCGACCCCGAGCTCTTCGCCTACTTCGAAGACGTCGATCTCGGCTGGCGGCTGTGGGCGACGGGTCGGGAAGTGGTGGCGGCTCCGAAGGCGGTTGCTCAACACCGCGGAGCGGCGACCTCGGTCGGCCTCGGCGACTTCCGGCGTGGGGTGCTTTTCGAACGCAATGCGTTGCGCACCTTCTTTTCGTGTGCCGACGACGACTGCCGCGACGCGTTCGGGATGGCGGTCTTTGCGACATTTCTTCAACGAATCACGGCCTTTGCGCAGGGGAGCCAGGAGCTCGCGACGCAGGTGGCGGACCCGTTCGGCGGACAGGGTGTTCCCGCGTCCCGTCGAGAGAGGTGGAGCAAACGTCTCCAAGAGCACGGTGTGATCGGTGCGGCAAGACATCTTTTGGCCCGGTTGGTGTTGGGCCCGCGGGTTGGCGCGCCGGTCCTCGAGGACGGACATCTCCTCATGCAGCTGCGCGCGGCGGAGGGATTTTTCTCCGGCATCGATCGCGCCGAGGAACGTCGCGTTGCGCTCGACAAAAAGCGGACGGTTCCTGACCGGGAGATCGTGGCACGTTTCCCCCGCCTCGTCGTGCCCACCTACCCGGGTGACGAAGAGTGGTTCGCCTCGGACGCTTTTCGGTCGATGCTCCCGGACGGCTGGCCGCTCGAGTACCGTACCCTCGACGAGATCATGAAAACCTAGCCAGTCGCCCACACCCGGCCAGATACAAGGTGCATCCGCCTGGCCGCCCGCCCAGATGCAAGATGCAAGGTCACCCACCCATCTCGGGTTTGGAGGGTGATCCATTTCTCCATCTTGCGCCTTGCATCTTGCATCTTGTATCCGGGTGGTGGGGCGGGTGGGATTGTCACCTGGGGGTAAAACCTCGGCGAATCGTCACACAAACGGCGTTTCATTCCCTAGAATTCGGCGGTTCGCTTTCCCAGCGACGCGAAGGAGACAGACGATGTTCCGGATTTTTTTCCGAAGCGTGGTGACTCTGATGTTGATCGTTGTGACGGCGCCAGGCTTTGCCCAGGAGGCCGAACCCGAAATCCCGCCCGAGGAGTTGGCCGAGCAGGCGGCCGAACAGCCGGCCGAGCAGGCGACTGAAGAGGGCCTGGTGTTCAAGGACCAGATCGTGGTCACCCCGGGCCGACAGGAGCAGGCGTCGGGGGACGCGCCGGCGCCGATCACGGTCTTTGACCGCGAGACCATCGAGATGATCCAACCCGAAAAGATGGCGGATCTCTTCAAGACCATCCCCGGGGTGGAGATCGAGGGCGAGGGGCCGTTCCGCGGCATTCCAGTCATCCGTGGCCTGAGCTCGAACAGGGTACTTATCCTGGTCGACGGACAGCGCCTCAACAACGCGCGTGAGTCCACTTCTTTTGCCGGCATTCAGCCGGCCCTGGTAAATCTCTCCGAGGTCGAGCGCATCGAGGTCCTGAGGGGACCCGCGTCGGTGCAGTACGGCTCGGATGCGATCGGCGGCGTGGTCAACATCATCACCCGCCAGCCCAACCTCGGAGCGCCGGGTTTCAAGATTGGTGGTGACGTGGCCCTCGAGTACGGAACGATCTCCGATTCGCAGGCGGGTCGGGTATCGGTGACCGGGACCGGCTCGGGATTTTCGTTCTACGCCGGCGGGTCGTATGAACAGGTCGACGACTACACCGCCGCCGATGGTGCGGCCGATGACTCGCGCTATGAAGACTACGTGCTCGAAGACAATACTGTGCCCAACAGCGGCATGGAGCAGACCAACTTCAACGGCGGGGTCAAGTTCTTGACCGGCCGGCAGGGTGTGCTCAGGGTCGACGCGGAGGTTGTCCGCACAAAGGACATCGGTTTCCCCGGCTTCTCTCTGGAGACCAATGGCATAGAGTTCACCTTCCCGAACTTCGATCGTGACAAGATCGGGGTCGCCTGGGAGTCAGGACCGGTGTGGGGCCTGTCTGATATTTCGCTGAGCGCCTTTTACCAGGGTATCAACAAGGAGAGCTCAAGTATTTTCTCTTTCCCGGGTTACACCTCCGACACCTTCACAAAGTCCGAGATCGATTCTCTCGGTTTCAACGCGCAGTCGATCGCCGATGCTGGCAACCACCACCTCACCTTCGGTTTGGACTTCTACACCGACAATGTAGAGGACAATGCCCTCACCGGGACATGCTACGGCCCCTTCTGCCTGCCGCCGAGCACCGAGGTCGCGGTGCCCAAGAGCGAGCAGACCGGGTTCGGTGTCTACATCCAGGACGGTTTGGCGCTCAGTGAGCAGGTCCGCCTTCAGCTCGGGCTTCGCGGCGACACCTTCAGCTTTGTCAGCGAGGACGACCCTGACTATCCGGGTGAGCCTTTCGACGTGACGGATTCCGCGGTCTCGGGCAACGTCGGAGTCACCTGGAGCGTGACCGACAACGTCAACCTCACCGCGACGGTGGCCCGTGGTTTCCGCACCCCGAATCTCCAGGAGCGGTCGTACACGGGAGTGTCAACCGACCAAACCACCATCATCCTCCAAAACCCGAGCCTCAACGCCGAGAGCTCGTGGAACTACGAGGTCGGAACCAAGGTCCGGTACGACAGGTACAGCGGCGGGCTCCACATCTTCTACAACGAGCTCAAAGACTTCATCACCCTTGAGTTCCTCGGTGAAGATCCGGTTACCGGTCTCGATCTGGCCCAGTTTGCCAACATCGAAAAGGCCACGATCTGGGGCGCCGAGTTCGATCTCCAGGCCATTTTCGCCGACTGGTGGACCGCCTTCGGCTCCATCGCCTACATCGAGGGCGACAACAACATCACCAACGAACCGCTGCCGTCGATTCCGCCGCTCAAGGTGATTCTCGGTGTTCGCTACCAGCGTTCCAGTTGGTGGAGCGAGGCCAACCTGCGCTTTCTCGATCGCCAGAACCGGCTTCCGGAGTCCGACCCGTTCTTCGATACCGGAACCGTCGGCTTCACGGTCTACGACGTGCGCGGCGGTTATGATTTCAACTGTGGACTCGGCGTGCTCATCGCGCTGGAGAACATCACCGACAAGCTCTACAATGAGCCCTACAACAACCGGCCGGAGCCGGGACGGAACCTCAAGGCGACGCTGCGTTATCGGTTCTGATCGAGTTACCAGTTTGCGATCGCCCCCGTCCTTTGGGCGGGCGTTTTCTGAGGGATGCAAGACACAAGATGCAAGATGCAGGATATTGCACACCTTAGATTCTACGGGTGGTGGGTGACCCTGTATCTTGTATCTTGGATCTTGTATCCGGCATCGATCGACGATCAAGAGGCCGGTTTTTCAGATGATCTCTTGCCGGTGACGGATTCAATGTCAATCCTCCAAATCCGAGTGGTAGCCATGGCCGCCTCGTCGATCTCCCATTCGCGGCCCGAGTAGTGGAGCATGATCTGGTTCAATCCCCGGGCCCTGTCCTTGCTGGTCCCGAGCTCGGTGATCGTGCCGTAGCCGATGATGCTCTCGAACGCAAAGGTCCATGTGCACGCGTCGCCATCATCGCCGTGGAGCGAGACGTTGGCCTCGAGCTCGAAACAGACCCTGTTGTTGGCATCGATAAAATCGAGCTTGCGGCCGGTCTTTGCCGTATGGAAATAGAGAGCCGCGCCGTCATAGCCGAAGGAGACCGGCACCAGGTACGGCTCGTTGTCACGGGACAGGGCGAGCCGACAGACGTCCGCCGAACGGATGATCTCGTCGATCTCCTGGCGGCTCGTGATCTCTTTGTCGTGGCGCCTCATCGACGGTGAACCAAGTTTCCGCTCATTCCATATCCCAGTTCAGGAGTCCCCTGAGGTAGAGAACAGCGTGGCCGGCGATCTGGACCCGTTCGTCCGACTGCCGGCACCATAAATCGCCGCCGCGTTCGGAGACCTGTCGCGCCCTCAGCCGGCTCTTGCCGAGCCGATCCGCCCAATAGGGGGTGAGGGTCGAGTGGGCCGATCCAGTGACCGGATCCTCGGCAATCCCCATACGGGGGGCGAAGAAGCGGGACACGAAGTCCACTTCGTCTCCGGGTGCAGTGACGATGATTCCCTCACAGTCGATCTTTTCGAGCTCGGAATAATCGGGCTGGAGATCTCGAACCTCATTTTCGCTGTCGAACACGACCATGTAATCTCTTGATTTGAGGACAGTCCCGACATCTCTCCGAAAGCCGTTGATAAGGTGGTCTGGAATTTCCACAGATGCCGCGGGACGAGACGGGAAGTCCATAATCAGAAAATCATTGTCTTTCCAGACGGTCAACTCTCCACTTTGAGTTTGAAAAACAATTGCGTCGCCCTCGTAGCCAAGGTGGTCGAAGAGTACGTAGGCAGTAGCAAGAGTCGCGTGTCCGCAGAGATCGACCTCGACAGTCGGGGTGAACCAGCGAAGCTCGTAGTGGTCCTCTTTCGGCACGAAAAACGCCGTCTCCGAGAGGTTGTTTTCGGCTGCAATACGCTGCATCGAGTCGTCATCGATCCAACGATCTAATAAGCAGACTCCGGCTGGATTGCCGTGAAATATCTCTTGCGTGAATGAGTGGACTTCAAAGAATGGGATCATTCAAAAAATTCCTGATATTTAGAATTCGAATAATGAGTGAATTATCTTGATTCATTGTGTTCAAAATCGGCGAGTAACTGTCGCACCTGATCTGCGAGAGGAGTCGGTACGAGGAAGATGGCGATTCCCGCCGAGGGGTTGATGCGCATCGGCGAGAGGGCGCCGCGAAAGGCGTCGAATTTCTCGGCCCCGGTCGTGACATATGGGATGTTCTCGCTCTCGAGGAGCCCTTTGACGACCACCACCTCGGTCGGATCGGCGGTTTCGAAGACCGGTTCGACCTCGGTGAAATGGCTCTGCTCGCGAGGCATGCCGGTAGCGGGCGGCAGAGTGTCAACGAGATACCCGCCGCACACCGGACACGTGGTCACCCCCGCGACGTACTCGCCGTGGTTTCCCGTCGCAATGTAGTCGGGGCACGTGGGGTTGGAGCAATACATGGCGTGGAGATTATGCCTTCTCAGGCCGTTTGAGTCTATTCGTGGGTAGGGTGTGGTTCAATCTCAACCGTGACCTCGACATCCATCCTCGATGTCTATGCCTCGGATGGCCCTCCATTGGACGACCTCGCGCGGGAATTTTGGTTGATGGAACAGGCTACGGAGGGTCATATCTCGGCATTCCTGACGTCGTGGGCTGGGCCGGTGGTCGTGCTGGGTTACGCGCAGAAGGCCGAGGAAGCGGATCTCGAGTGGTGCCGCGGCGCGGGAATCGCGGTTCTGAGGCGCCTGACCGGTGGCACCGGCGTCATCCACAACGGCGACCTCGGCGTCGGTCTGGCGTTGCCGATGCACCATCCGTGGGCGAAGGGGATCGTCGGCCTATACGGTCGTTTCCTCGATGTACTGGGGCCGACTCTGCACTCGTTGGGTGCTGAGGTTTCCCGGCTCGCCGAGCCTGCTCATGCGAGCCGGGTGCGCTCGCCGGTCTGCTTTCTCGACCAGCTTTCGGACACCCTGGTGGTTGACGGCAAGAAGGTCGTCGGCTGCGCCCAGAGCCGGCGCGGCGGCGCGGTCCTGATCCACGCCGCGATCCCGCTCGGCCTCGACGTCGAGCTCTACGCCCGTGTCTTCGGTGTGAACGTGGACGAGATCCGGTCGGGGCTCGCACCCGCGCTGCAGGGAGTCGATTGGCGACAGGTGGGCGATGCGGTCGTCGAGGGTCTCGCCGATGGGCTCGGCCTCGAGGCGCATCGTTGCCCCCTAGAACCTGTGCCGGATAGATTCCTCGAGCCATACCAGACCTCCCGTTGGTCCCCGGTCCCGTAACCGCCAAACGTCAGACCTTCACCGCCTCAAGCCCCAAGCCCCAAGCCTGTCCGAAATACCCTGCTATCCTTTGATGTTGTCGTAATACGACCAGACAATTCGGAAGGGGAGATCGTATGCCTCGGACGACGGTGTATGAAGCGGTGACGGAACGGCTGGAGATCCTCGATACCGAGGGCCGGGTGGACACCGCCCTGATGCCCGAGATCGATCCCAGCCGAATCCGTCATCTCTACCGCGACATGGTGCTGATGCGCACCTTCGACACCAAAGCGCTCAAGCTGCAGCGACAGGGACGCATGGGCACCTGGCCGCCGATCAAGGGCCAGGAGGCGATCCAGGCCGGCGTTGGGCTCGCTATGGCAGAAAACGACTGGCTGATTCCAGCCTTCCGCGAGCACGGAATCATGGTCCTGCGCGGGGTTCCCCTCCATCTCGTCTTCGCTTACTGGGCGGGTGACGAGCGCGGTTCTTCGTATCCCGAGAACGTACGTTGTTTCCCGGTCGCGGTGCCGGTGGGCAGCCAGTGGCAGCACGGCACCGGCGTCGGGCTCTCCCTCAAGCTGCGCAACGAGGACGCGGTGGCGGTGACGTTCGGTGGCGACGGTTCGACCTCCGAAGGCGATTTCCACGAGGCGGTCAACTGCGCAGGGGTCTTTGGCGCCAAGACGGTCTTCGTGATCCAGAACAATCAGTGGGCGATCTCGATGCCGCTGAACCGCCAGACTGCCTCCGAGACTCTCGCCCAGAAGGCGCACGCCTACGGTATTCCCGGCATCCAGGTTGATGGCAACGATGTGTTTGCGGTCTACGCCGCGGCCAGCGATGCCATCGAGAGAACCCGGCGCGGCGAAGGGCCTTCGCTGATCGAAGCGGTCACCTACCGGCTCGGCGACCACACGACAGCCGACGACGCCAGCCGCTACCGCACCGAAGAGGAGCTCGAGAAATGGGAGGGTCGCGACCCAATTCTTCGCCTCCGCCGCTACCTGGTCGAGCAAGGGCTGTGGGATGACGATCAGGAGACGGTGTTACTCGAGGAGGCGACGAGCTGGGTCGACAGCCAGGTGAAGGCCCTCGAGGATATGGAGCCCCAGGCACCCGAGGAAATCTTCACCTCGATGTATGCGGCCATGCCGCCGCATGTCGTCGAACAGATGCAGTCGCTCCTCGAGGAGATGCAGTCTTGAGTGGGCAGAAGGTCGGGGGGCGCTCGCTGCACGCGGTACCCGAGGTGGCGACCGAGAAGTTGACGATCGCGCAGGCGGTCCGCGACGCCATGCGCGAGGAGATGGATCGTGACGACCGGGTGATTGTCCTCGGTGAGGATGTGGGTGTCGACGGCGGAGTCTTCAGAGCAACCGAAGGTTTGATCGAGCGTTTCGGAACCGATCGGGTGATCGATACGCCGCTTGCCGAGAGTGCGATCATCGGCATGTCGGTCGGGCTCGCCGCGACCGGCTTCCGGCCGATCGCCGAGATCCAGTTCATGGGTTTCGTCTATCCGGCCATCAACCAGCTGTTTGGGCACGCCGCACGGATGCGAAACCGCACCCGCGGGCGGTTGAGCTGCCCGATGGTGGTTCGCATGCCCTACGGCGGCGGTATCCACCCGCCCGAGCATCACTCCGAGAGCTATGAGGCCCTGTTCCTCAATACCCCCGGATTCAAGGTAGTGGTGCCGTCGAACCCATACGACGCCAAAGGTCTGCTGGTTTCCGCGATCCGTGATGACGACCCGGTGCTCTTCATGGAGCCGAAGCGGATCTACCGCGCATTTCGCGAGGCGGTTCCAGCCGACAATTACTCGGTACCGCTCGGCAAGGCCGACATCGCCCGCGAAGGCGCCGACGTGACTCTGATTGCATGGGGGGCGATGGTCCGGGCATGTCTCGATGCCTCCGAAGTCCTCGCCCGTCAGGACGTCAAAGCCGAAGTGGTCGATCTGCGCACCCTCAATCCGCTCGATCGCGAGACGATGATCGGAAGCGTCGTCAAGACCGGACGCGCCGTCGTTGTTCACGAAGCAGCCCGCACCGGCGGTTTCGGGGCCGAAATCGTGGCCCAGATCAATGAGCACGCGCTGCTCCAGCTCGAGGCTCCGGTGCAACGGGTGACCGGTTTTGATACGGTCTTCCCGCTTGCACAGTCGGAGCAGTATTATCTTCCCTCGCGTGAGCGGATCGTGAAGGCGGTCAAGGCGGTATTGTTGTTCTAATCGTAATTCCGCAATTCGCAAAGCGAATCGCGCACAGAGCATCTCGATGAAGGAAGGAGCGCCATGGCGTTCGTTTTCAGCTTCCCCGATGTTGGTGAGGGGATCCACGAGGGACGGGTGGTGGAGTGGCTGGTCGGTGAGGGCGATACAGTTGCCGAGGACCAGGCACTGATCAAGATCGAGACCGACAAGGCGGTAGTCGAGCTGCCATCCCCCCATGCCGGCACGGTGCTCAGGCTGCACGTCGCGGCCGACGCCACGATCTTTGTCGGCGATGCTCTGGTGACCATCGGGTCCCCCGGCGACGACCTGCCTGAATATAAGGCAACGCCGGCGCGATCTCCGGCCGTTTCGTCGACTGCTCCGAAAGCGGTCGATGTTGGCTCTCCGCCGGCGCCGGCGGTCGCGTCGAGACGTCCGCTGGCGACACCACGCACCCGGGCACTGGCGCGCAAGCTGGGAGTCGACCTGTTGCAGATCGTCGGTTCCGGTTCGGGCGGACGAATCACTGACAAGGATGTTCAGGGTGCCGCCGATGGGGGAGGGGTTGCCTCAACTGCACCGGTAGGACCGGCGGGAGTCGTGGCGGCGACCGCCGACGGCGAGGTGGAGCGGGTTCCGATCACTCACTTACGAAAGATGATTGCCAACGCAATGCGCGCCTCCAAGCACAACGCTGCCCACGTGACGCACGTCGACGAGGCCGACGTCACCGACCTCGTCGACCACTACCGTCGCGCCAAGCCAGTAATCGAGGAGCGAAGTGGTGTTCGCTTCACGTTATTGCCCTTCTTCATCAAGGCACTTGTGGCAACACTCCAGAAGTATCCGATCTTCAACGCCTCGGTTGACGAGGACAAACAGGAGATCCTCTTCAAGAAGTACTACAACATCGGTGTCGCGGTCGATACGCCGGAAGGCCTGATCGTGCCCGTGATCAGGGATGCTGATCGCAAGGACATGGTGGAGCTAGCGGCGGAGGTGGCCGACAAGGCAGAGCGCGCCCGCTCGCGCCAGCTCACCCTCGATGAGATCCGGGGCGGCAGCTGCACCATCACGAATATCGGCCCGCTGGGTGGGGTCTTTGCGACCCCGATCATCAACCAGCCGGAGCTCGCCATCGTCGGGCTGCACGCGATCAAGGAGCGGGTCGAGGTGGTGGACGGCGAGATCGCGATCCGCAAGATGATGTATCTCAGCATCTCGTTTGACCACAGGTATATCGACGGCGCCGAGGCGGCGAGGTTCATGAGCGACATGGTGCGCCTGGTCTCCCAGCCGATGGTGTTGATGGCGAGGATGTAATGGTCGTAGGCTCTGTTTCCCGCGGTTGTCAGGTGGTAGTGATCGGCGCCGGGCCGGGCGGCTACGTGGCCGCGATCCGGCTCGCCCAGCTTGGCAAGGACGTGATCCTGGTTGAAAAGAACCCGACCCTCGGCGGGGTTTGCCTCAACGTCGGTTGCATCCCGTCCAAGGCGTTGATTCACGCCTCGGAGCTCGCGCACGAGGCTCAACACGCCGAGAACATGGGCATCTCGGTCAAGGACGTGACGGTCGATCTTCCGAAGATGGTGGCGTGGAAGGACGGCATCGTCGAGCGGCTGACATCGGGTGTGGCTTATCTTTGCAAGCAAGCCGGGGTCGAGGTGGTTCACGGTGCCGCAGAATTCGTGTCCGATCGGAAAATCGTCGTCGCCTCCGACGACGATCGTGTCGAGATCGAGTTCGAACAAGCGGTCATCGCGACCGGTTCGCGGCCGATGGCGCTCGACGGCTTCCCTCATGACGGCGAACAGATCATCGGTTCGTCCGAGGCCCTTTCCCTGCAGTCAATTCCCGACCGACTGGTGATCATCGGCGCCGGTTACATCGGTCTCGAGCTGGGCACTGTCTATGCCAAGCTGGGTTCTGAGGTGTCTATTGTCGAGTTCCTGCCAAAGGTCGTGCCGGATCTCGATCCCGAGGTCGGTAAGGCCCTGATGCGCCAGCTCAAAAAGCTCAAGGTCACGCTCCACCTCAGCCATCGCGCCGAGTCCTTCGAGCCCGGCAAGCCATCGATCGTCATCACCCGCGGGCCAAATGACGAGGAGCTGCGGCTCGAAGCGGACGTCGTCATGATGAGTGTCGGGCGGGTACCCAACGTGGAAGGGCTCGGTCTCGAAGCGGCGGGAGTCACGACCGACGAAAAAGGCTTCATTACAGTCAACGAGAAAATGCAGACCAGAGCTCCCCGGATATATGCTATCGGCGATGTGGTCGGCGGCGCCCTGCTGGCCCACAAGGCATTTCAGGAGGCCAAGGTTGCGGCCGATGTCATCACCGGCGAACCGGCGGCCTTCGACAACGTGGTGCCGGCGGTGATCTACACCGATCCCGAGGTGGCGTGGGTCGGAATGGGAGAGGTGGAGGCGAAGGCCGTGGGCCACAACGTGGTCACCGGCACCTTCCCCTTCAAGGCCTCGGGCCGCGCGATGTCTCTCGATTCGACCGATGGCTTCGTCAAGGCCATCGCCGACGCCGACACCAAGCAGCTCCTGGGGATCATCGCAGTCGGGCGCGGGGTCAGCGAGTTCATCGGCGAGGCGACATTGGCGCTGGAAATGGGCGCCTTTCTCGAGGACGTCGCGCTGACAATTCATCCCCACCCGACGATGTCGGAAGCGCTCCAGGAAGCGATCGAGGGCGCCCTCGGGCAAGCGGTGCACATGGTGAATAAGTAACTAGGGATTAGGAATTAGGAATTCCCACCCAACCCCACGGTTTTCGGCAGGACCTGCAGGGTGGGCGGGCGGCATTCCTCATTCGGTTCCTGCTAATCTGTGGCCACCGGAGGTGGCGCGAAGATGAATCCAACGAGACCGGGTGCGGGCTGGATCGAGGTCATCGCCGGCCCAATGTTTTCGGGCAAGTCGGAGGAGCTCATCCGTTTGCTTCGGCGGGCGACAATCGCCCGGCAACGGGTCCAGGTCTTCAAACCGAAGCTGGACAATCGCTACTCGGAGGGAGACGTGGTTTCCCATACCCAGATGCGGATCCCCTGCGAGCTGGTGGAGCGGGCGGACGAAATTATGCCGCGGCTCGACCCTCGAACGGAGGTGGTCGGGATCGACGAGGCGCAGTTCTTCGATGATGAGCTGCCTCGGGTATGCGGGCATTTGGCCAACCTCGGCAAGCGGGTGGTCGTAGCCGGCCTCGACATGGACTATCGGGGGATCCCGTTTGGTCCGATGCCCGAGCTCCTCGCGGTGGCCGAGGAAGTCCACAAGATCCACGCTATCTGTACGAGCTGCGGGTCGCAGGCCGCCTATACCCAGCGATTGATCGAAAGCGACGAGCTGGTGGTGGTCGGTGCGACGGGTGCTTACGAGGCACGATGCCGCCGCTGTCATGAGCCGGACGGGGCGCCACCCGCCAGCGAACCGTGGCTGATCCCACCCGCCGATGGCGGCTCTGACGCGGAGGACGAGGCTTGAGGCTGGACCATCGCCGGTGGTGGATTGCTGGAGCGGTTCTCATCGGCGCCGCCGTAGCGGTGTCCGCCATCGCCTCCGAGTCGGGATTCGCAGACTTCCTGACGGTCCTCGCCTGGATCTGGCTGGTGATCAGCCTGTGCCTCCTGACCTGGCGTCTGTGGCGCTGGATGACCTACCGGGTCGGCGTGCGGCTTTTCATTACCTATCTCCTGATCGGCGTGCTGCCGCTGTTCTTCGCGACGGCGTTTGCGGCCTTCGGTCTGTACATCGCGATGGGTCAGTACACCTCGGTGCGGGTCGGTTCCGAGTTCGACCGTTTCGGCTGGTCGTTGTTGGACGATTGTGAGAACGTGATCAAAATTGCCTCCAACAAGGGCCCTGAAGCGGCCTTCACCGCCCTCGACGAGCTCGCGGCTGATCCTCCCCATCCGCTTTCGAGGGTCTTCTGGTGGGTCCATCTCGGAGAGCGAACGAAGACGATGGGCGGTGAGTTTGAAAGCCTTGATTTCGGGTGGCTTCCGGAGGGTGCCTCCTGGAAGTTGGCCCGTCGGGGCGAGACCACATACTCCGTGACGGCATTCCGCTCGCCATCAGGCGACCGGGTTGCCGCACTCATCCCCTTCGACGATGTCACCGCCTCCGACCTGAGCTCGCAGTGGTGGTTCGATGTCGCGTTCTTCAGCCTCGACGAGGCGTACGTCGGCGCCGCCGAGAGTGATGGGGAGGAGGACGACGAGATCAGGGCTGAGGCTTCGAGAAACGGCGCGATCAACTTCACGATCGACGGCGAGCACCTCTCCAGCGAGGAGATCTGGCCACCGTGGACCGACGGCGATCACGGCCTGTTCTCGAAGCCGTGGGTGGTGTGGTTTCGAGCCATCACCGACGTGGTCGATCTCGAATCGGGGGAGGCTCTCGAAGATCTGGACCAACTCGCCCTCCTACGCACCTCTCCGCGTAACGTCTGGCAGGACTTCACCCTGTCGAGATACGAGCTCGCCACCGAGCTGTGGGGAGCGATTGCGGCGCTCGGCCTCTTCTTCCTCATCTGCTATGGCATCGCGATGGCGACGTCCGCGACCATGATCCTTTCCATCACACGGTCGACGTCGAGGTTGAGCGCAGGTGCGCGTGCCGTCGAGAGCGGCGACCTTGACCATCGGGTGCCGGTGAAGCGCCACGACCAGCTCGGTGACCTCGCTCGATCCTTCAATCACATGACGGACTCGGTGCAGTCGATGCTGGCCGACGTGGCGGAGAAGGAGCGCCTCGCACGGGAGCTCGAGCTGGCTCGGGAAATCCAGGAGAGCCTACTGCCGGCCAGGCACCTCGAGTTCGGCCCGTTCAGTGTGCAGGCCACCTTCCGGCCCGCGGCCGAAGTCGGCGGCGACTATTTCGATGTCTTTCCCATTTCGGAGGATAGGCTGGTGGTGACGATCGGCGATGTCGCCGGCCACGGCCTCTCGACCGGCCTCCTGATGGCGAGCCTCAAATCATCGGTGGCGGCGTTGGTATATGAGGGCTATGGGGGGACTGCCCTCATCGAAAAGGTCAACAACCTGCTGATGGAGCACGGTCAGATGGGCACGATGGTCACCCTTGCGGTGGTCGAAATCGAGCTCGGCGAAGAGCGTCTGGTGTTGGCCAATGCCGGCCATTGCCCGGCGCTCCTCATCCACCCGGATGGGAGGCTGGAAGAGCTCCTGGCGGGTTCTCTGCCGATGGGCAGCCAGCTTTGCAGTCCGACGTCGTTAGTGCGCCAATTCCCTGCCGACAGCCGCCTCGTCCTGTACTCGGACGGTCTCGTCGAGGGGATCTCGCCCGATAACGAGCCATTCGGCTATGAACGCCTCGCAGAGGTCGTGGAGGCCGCCACGAACCGCTCCGCCTTCGCTCTGACGACAGACATTCTCGACGCCCTCGCGAGGCACGCGAATGGAGTCCCGGCGGCCGACGACCTGACAATCCTCATCGTGGAACGCAACTGATTCCCGGTCATCGTATGATGGGACAGTTATGATGACTGACCTCAAGCCCGGGATGAACGTGTGGCGCTTCCGCCTCCAGCGGCAGCTTGCACGCGGCGGCATGGGGTCGGTATGGGCGGCGTGGGACGAGCGCCTCGATCGTGAAGTCGCGCTCAAGCTGCTGCCCAGAATCCTCGTGACCGAGCCTGCGGCGGAGGCCCGGTTCCAGCGCGAGGCGCTTGCGATGGCGAGGCTGCAGCATCCGAACGTGGTCAGCATTTTCGATCTCGGGACCTTTGACCCGGGTGTTGGGGAGGAGCTGCCCTACCTCGTCATGCAGCTGATTCGTGGGCGCTCGCTCAACGAGCTGATAGCCGAAGGTCCGTTGCCGGCGAGGAAGGCTGCTCGCATCATCGAACAGGCGAGCCTCGCGCTCGCCGCTGCGCACGAGGTCGGCGTGATCCACCGCGATCTCAAGCCCTCCAACATCATGGTCGCGGACGGCGGTCATGTAACGGTCCTCGATTTCGGGCTCGCGCGCCTCATGCAACGTGAAGGCGAAACGCCGATCGAGACATTGACGTCGCCGGGAATGGTCCTCGGTTCGTGCCCCTATATGGCGCCGGAACAGGCGCTGGGCAAAGGTGTCTCTCCGGTGTCGGACATCTTTTCCTGCGGCACCGTTCTCTACGAGTCGCTGTCGGGAGTTCGAGCCTTCGAAGGTCAGACGCCGCTCGAGGTCCTACAGGCGGTCGTGCGTTCGGAGTATCGCCCGCTCCCTGAAGTGACGCCGAACACGCCCCAAGAGCTGGTAGCCGTCGTTGATCGTTGTCTCGAGCGCGAACCCGAACGACGCTACCGCTCGAGTGCAGATCTTGCCAGAGACCTGGCGATTTTCCAGGGCACGGACGAGGTCAGCCTCGCCGAGGCTCCGACACTGGCCATCAGCTCCGGCAGGCTCGAGGCGGTGTCCATGCGGCGGCGGCGGCTCGCTATCCGTGGCGCAGGGATCGCGGCGGTCGTGGTGGCGGCAGGAATTGCCGTCGGCGCCCTGATAGCACGCATCGGGACTGAACCGAAGCGTCCGGACCCCGGCCGGTGGCAGGTCCGCTCGTTGTTGGACACGGTGGGGAATTTGAATGACCCCGACTGGAGCCCGGAGGGGAACGAAATCGTGGTCGCTCGCAACCACGCCGGTAAAAGCGAAGTGATTGCCGTCGAGACCGCCACAGGTGTCACTCGGAACGTGCTCGTCGGCGATCCTGGCGTGAGCCTCGGTTTGCCCCAGTACTCTCCTGACGGCAAGGCAATATTGATCGAGGTGGTGGCGGCCGGCGATTCTCTGCTGCGGGTGGTTCCGGCAGTCGGAGGACCTCCCATCACCGAGGTGATCAACGCCGGTGGCGGAAGCTGGCTGGACTCCGACAGCTTCCTCTTCTCGCGTGAGGACGTGGCCACCGGCTTCAGCCTCTATCGCTTCTCGGTCGGCCATCGAGAGGCAGTCCGAGTTCGGGATTCCGAGACCGACCTTTCGTGGTATCGGGCCCTCGCTCGGCCCGGTGGCGGCTACGCCATCCTGGCAGGTGCGGCCGGGCAACCGGACAGCCTCTTCGTAGCCGGCGAGCTGTCGGGCCGTGCTCGCGCCTGGTTGGCTCCCGGAGAGCAGATTTACGGAGTCGACTGGACCAACTCGGGCCGCTCGCTGGTGGCATCGGTGGACGGTCAATTGGTCCGCGTCGATGAGGACGGCGGCGCGCCCGTCATCCCGAGGGTGGATCGGCTGTGGTATCCATCCCTGTCACCCGACGGACGAAGTATGGCGGTTGTTCGCCGCAACACCACCAACGATCTGGTTGCGGTGGACCCGAACGGCGCCGGTTGGAGCTGCGTTCTCTGTGGCGTCTCGAACAGCGGATGGGGGAGTGTGGATTCCGCCGGTTCCGTCGTCTACCGGCGCTACGTCGCTGGAAGCGCGATCCTTTTTCTGCGCGATGCGTCGGGATTCGAGGTCACACTCACCGATGCGGGCGAAGACGCATCATGTCCCTCGGTCTCACCCGAGGGCGATCGGATGGCCTACCTGGCACGAGAGCCGGATGAGGGCACCCTGCTCAGGGTCGTTTCGCGAGGCGGGGGCCAACCGGTAACCCTTGCCGCCAACGTCGAGGCTTCGGAGTACCCGAGCTGGTCTCCGGACGGCCGCTATCTGACCTATGCCGCCGGTTCGCCGATTCGAGTGTGGGTGGTTTCGGCCGCTGGCGGGGAGCCGAGAGAGCTCACACCGGCGGGTGGAGATTATCCGCAGTGGAGCCCGGACGGGCGCTGGATCGCCTATTCGGTCTGGACACAGGACACCGATCCCGACCAGGGAGCCTGGGTGGTGCCTGCCGACGGCGGCACGCCGCGCAAGGTCGGTGCGGAGCCGACACGGTTGGTGTGGAGCCGCAGCGGCCGGTTCCTCTGGCAGCTTCGCCGCGCCGGCGACCGGATCGAGCTCTGGGAATCGGTGCCCGACATCTGGACCTGGTCCCGTCGATCAGAACTCGATTTCGGAATGCCGGCGGCCTCGCACTTCGAACACCTTCCGCTGACCGTGAACCCAGTCTCCGGCGATCTCGTCATGAATCGGCGAACGACCCTCAGTGGACTCCTCGTGTTCGAGGGCCTCGATCCAGATCGCTGGTAGGTGCTCGTTTTTTGGTCAACATTGAATTTTATCAATAACTTAGGACGCGACGGAACCGCATTTTGGCGGGCTGATCTCATAGCTGGGCGGAATGAACCGGGTTTCTGAATCGTATATGTCACAGGAGTGTCGATCTTGAACCGCGGTTGCGACGGTGGTAGATTCGGCGGGCGCCGGAAAAGGCCCGACGGGTCGAACCGGAGAACTTGGAGGATATCGATGAAGAAACTGATTCTTTGGAGCGCGATCGTTCTGGCTGTGGTGGTGGTGTCGTCCAGCGCTTACGCCGGAGACCATGAGTATGTTGGAGCCGACAAGTGCAAGATGTGCCACAAGGTGCAGTACGCATCGTGGGAGGGCACGAAGCACGCCAAGGCGACCGAGGTGGCCAAGGCATCAACCGAGCGTGCGTTCTCGGCGGATTGCCTGAAGTGCCACGCCACAAACTCCTCCGAGGAGATGGCTGGCGTTCAGTGTGAGGCCTGTCACGGGGCGGGCGCCGACTTCAAGAAGATGAGCATCATGAAGGATCTGGAGGCCGCCAAGGCCAACGGCCTGGTCATTCCGACCCAGGAAACATGCAACGGTTGCCACACGGGCGAGGATCACTCGAAGAAAGTCGTGCTCGCCGACAACCTCAACAACAAGGAAGCCATCCACGAGTTCAAGAACCCTCCGGCCGAATAAACGACCGCTCGATAGAATTCCCTAAGGCGCGGCTTCGGCCGCGCTTTTTTTGCCACCCGCCCTCCCGCCCAGACTCTACGGCTATTCGGGTTCCCCCGGCCGACCACCCACCGCTATACGAGCCACCCTGCCGCCCACCCACGGCAATACGGGTTCCACCCACCCTCCGCCCACAGCGATACGGCGCAGAGATGGTTCGTTCTCAGAGCCGTGTGGCCGCATAGCCGCATAGCCGTGAACCTCTTCTGGATTTGGCAACGCGCTGTCTGCCGTGTATCGTGCGTTGACGCGATTGGAGACGAATGCCCACTCAAGATCGAAAGGCTTCCATCTCGCTCGACGAGGCGCGATATCGCGCGGGGCTGAAGGCATTCCCGGAGGAAGTCCGTTCCGAGCGCCTCGGCGGCGTTGGACTCGAGCCCGAGTTCTTCCCCATCGTTTGTGACGCCAAGGGCCGGCCGCAGGGGCGCCTTCTCTTGACCCTACCAGATAGCACTGGTGTGCTCGAGGTGGTTGACGAACTCGCCGCTTCGGATGACCGCATCGGACCCAGAAACAGCCGCCCAATGGGACCGGTGGAGTACCCGGTCGAGGGCGGGGGGAGACTGACCTTTGAGCCGGGCGCCCAGGTGGAGCACTCGACGGCCGTGTACGACGGCGTTTCCGCCGCCTGCTCGGATGTGAAGGACATCGTCGGCCGTTTGCGCGGCGCCTTCAGGCGCCACGATGTTGTTCTTGCCGCCCTCGGTGTTGATGTCTGGCACGATGTCGAAACGGTTCCACAGCAACTTCGGGCCGGAAGATACACCGCTCAGGCCGCCTACTACCGACAGCGGGGCCATTGGGGCGCGGTCATGATGCGGCACACCGCGAGTCTGCAGATCAACCTCGATCTCGGGCCTGAAGGAGTGTGGCAGGAGAGGTGGCTCATCGCCAATCTGGTGAGCCCGTTGATGACCGCCAGCTTCGCCTCCAGCCCGGGGCTTGGCGCCGTTTGCAGCCGCGCCCGCGCCTGGCAGGAGCTCGATCCGACCAGGAGCGGCTTCCCGCGCCTTCTGGTGGAGGGGCGAGGAGACGATCCGCGCAGCGAGTGGGGGCAAGCGGCGCTCGAGGCGGACGTGATGCTCTACCACATCTCCGACGAGTTCTTCGAGCCGGGCTGCCCCGGCTGCAGCTTCGAGAAGTGGATTCGAGACGGCCATCCGCGGTGGGGGTGGCCGACTTCTGATGACCTCGACTACCACCTCACGACCCTGTTCTTCGAGGTGAGGCCGCGAGGATTCCTCGAGTTGCGAGCAGGTGAGGCCCTGCCGGACCAGTGGCGCGCGGTGCCGGTGGCCCTGACGGCGGCCCTGCTCTATGACGACAGCGCCCGGACAGCGGCCCTCGATCTCCTCAACGACCATCGCGGGGAGCTGCCGGAAATCTGGCGGAGGGCGGCGATCGACGGTGTCCGCGATCCCGAACTGAGAGAGCTGGCCTGCAAGCTGTGGACGATCGGTCTCGATGGCGCGCGTTCGCTGCCGGCGGGTTACGTCGACGGTGAGGACATCGCGTCCGTAGAGGCTTTCCTCGAACACTACACGGAACGCGGCCGGATGCCGACGGATGAAGTTCTCGAACTCCTTGCCGAGGATCCAGCGCGGGCGTTGGAGTGGGCGAGTAGCTGACTCCTACCCGCCCACCCGGGCAGACGGCTATTCGGGTTCCCCCGCCCACCCACCCACGGCTATACGGCACATACCGTTGACAATGCCTTCGCCATGCTAGGTTTTTTCCATAAAGCCATAAAGCCGTAAAGCCGTATAGCCGGACGGCCCTTCTGCGCTATCCTCGTAACGTCCCGAGGAGGCAACGCAATGATGTTTGATTCCGACATCGATAAGGCGGTGCGAAGCGGAACTCCGCTGACCGAGACGGCGCCGTGGAACGCCCTCGCGGCGCACCACCGCGAGATTGGTGATGTGCACATGCGCGATCTCTTTGTGGCCGACCCGGAGCGATTCGGTCGGTTTTCCCTTGACCTCGACGGGCTGCTCTTCGACTACTCCAAGAACCGCATCGACGAAAAGACCGTCGAGCTACTGGTCGATCTCGCTCGCGCGAGCGGCGTGCCCGAGGCGACGCGAGCGATGTTTGCGGGCGAGAAGATCAACTGGACCGAGGACAGGGCGGTGCTCCACGTGGCACTGCGCAACCGCTCCGGCGCACCGATCGTGGTCGACGGAGAGGACGTCATGCCGAAGGTGAACGCTGTCCTCCAGAAGATGAAGGGCTTTTCGGAAGCGGTGCGCTCCGGGCAGTGGCTCGGCTTCACCGGTCATCCCATCACCGCGGTCGTGAACATCGGCATCGGTGGCTCGGATCTGGGACCCGCCATGATCTGCGAGGCGCTGACGCCGTACTGTGACGGCCCGCAGGTCCGTTTCCTCTCCAACGTCGACGCGACCGATTTCGTCGAGAAGACCCGCGGTCTCGACCCCGCAGAGACCCTCTTCGTGGTCGCGTCGAAGACCTTTACGACGCAGGAAACCATGACCAACGCGAATACCGCGCGACGTTGGCTGGTCGAGGCACTCGGAGACGGTGCCGCGGTAGCGCGCCATTTCGTGGCCCTTTCCACCAACCACGAAGCGGTCGAGGCTTTCGGGATCGATCCAGACTGCGTCTTCGAGTTCTGGGACTGGGTCGGCGGCCGTTACTCGAGCTGGTCGGCGATCGGGCTGACGGTGGCCCTGGCGATCGGTTTCGATCGGTTCGAGGAGCTGCTCG
Source organism: uncultured Thermoanaerobaculia bacterium (assembly GCA_964423595.1). Lineage (GTDB taxonomy): Bacteria > Acidobacteriota > Thermoanaerobaculia > Thermoanaerobaculales > Sulfomarinibacteraceae > Sulfomarinibacter. The sequence goes on from CAYRFI010000028.1 coordinate 35,626, forward strand.
AGGGGGCCCACACTGTTGATCGGCATTTTATCGAAACGCCGTTCGAGGAAAACATCCCGGTCCTCATGGCGATGCTCGGTATCTGGTATCGCAATTTCTTCGGAGCTTCAACCAGGGCGGTTTTACCGTACGATCAGTACCTCCGCCGGTTCCCGGCATTTCTCCAGCAGGGGGACATGGAGTCGAACGGCAAATCGATTGACCGCGAGGGGAACAGGGTCGCTTACCAAACCGGCGCCGTTGTGTGGGGCGAGCCGGGGACCAACGGCCAGCACGCGTTCTATCAGCTCATCCACCAGGGCACCGAGCTGGTGCCGTGTGACTTCATCGGCGTCATCAATTCTCACCATCCAATCGGCGACCACCACCGAAAGCTGATCGCCAATTGCTTCGCTCAGAGTGAGGCCCTGATGGTGGGACGGACCGCGACGGAGGTGGAGGTGGAGCTCCGAGCTCGCGGCCTCGAACAGGAGGAGATCGAGGCGCTGGCGCCGCACAAGATCTTCGAGGGCAACCGCCCGACCAACACGATCCTCCTCGACCGTGTAACGCCGCGGTCGCTCGGTATGCTGGTGGCCCTGTACGAGCACGAGTTCTTCGTCCAGGGTGTGGTGTGGCGGGTCAACAGCTTCGACCAGTGGGGGGTGGAGCTGGGCAAGGTCCTGGCGGGCAGAATCCTCGGCGAGACGAAAGACCTGTTCACAAACGGCGATGCCGAGCTGTCGCACCACGATGGATCGACCCGCGCCCTGATCGAACGTTTCGCCGCCCGCCAGGAAAACGACTGACCACAGAGTAAACGGCCGATCCAGACTGCCCACAGATCACACAGATAAACACAGATCCACCCACCCGCCCACGTCGCAAACACGAAGACACAAAGACACCAAGGGTTCACGAAGCCGCCCGCCCGTCTGAGGAATCGCAAAGGCGCAAGGACGCAAAGGAGCGACCGCTGAGCCTGAGATGTGGTTCCGCTTCTTGACAGCAGAACGACAGGCGATCAGGAAATCGCCTGTCGCCGGTGAGAAGGACGTCTGCTCCGAACGAGAGCGTTCGTCGTAGGCGGGCTTCTCACCAGCCGACGTGCCTTTGGCACGTCGGTTCTGCCATAGGCTACTTTTTCCAACCAATGAATGAAGAAGAGAAGTAGCGAGGCCTGCGCTCAGAGAGCGCAGGCCGCTGGGCCGGGACACCGAGACGGGTGCTTGCATTCGGAGTGGTGGCCCGGCCCAGCGGTTTCCGGCCATTTTCAGACGGCGCCGACCTCGCCGCACAGAGGAATCTAGCGAGAGCCTCTCTGCGCCTCTGCGGTTTTTATTGGGTGGGTGGATCTGTGTGATCTGTGGGCATTTTGGTCGAAGCAATGCTTGAGGCAGTTGGGAAAAACGGCGGCCCGGTCCAATTAGGGAAAGTTCTCTGCGTCTATCTGCGTCATCTGCGGGCAAAAGGGGCGGGTGGGTGGCCTTGTGATTCCTTTGTGTCTTCGTGCCTTCGTGGTTGCGACGTGGGTGGTTGGGTGGGCTCGGTGCCCTCTATGCCTCTGTGGTGATTCGTCCGACCGGGTTAGAATGCGGCTCCCGTTCAGGGATTCGGAGGTTCGATGACTCTCATTCGCGTGGCGCACTCGCCGGACTCGGACGACGCCTTCATGTTCTACGCGCTGGCCAAGGAGCTCATCGACAGCGGCGATCTGCGCTTCGAGCACGTGCTGTCCGACATCGAAAGCCTCAACCGCGAGGCCTTCTCTGGAACCTATGAGGTGACCGCAGTCTCGGTGCACGCCTATGCGCATCTCGATGATCGCTATGCGCTGCTCGGATCAGGCGCCTCGATGGGAGACGGCTACGGTCCAGTGCTGATCGCACGCGAAGCGGTTGATCCGGACAGGTTCACCGAAATAAAGGTTGCCATTCCCGGACGGCTGACCTCGGCCTCGCTCGCCCTCAAGATGTGGAACCGTGCCCTGCAGACGGTGACCCTGCCCTTCGATGAGATCATGCCGGCCGTGACCTCGGGCGCGGTCGATGCGGGGGTCGTGATCCACGAGGGCCAGCTCACCTGGCAGGATGAGGGTTTCTATCGAATCGTCGATCTCGGTGTGTGGTGGGCGGAGGAAACTGGTGATCTCCCGCTGCCGCTCGGGTGCAATGTCATCCGGCGCGATCTTGGTGACGAGATGTGCTTGCGCGTAGCAGCCCTGCTCAAGCGGTCGATCGAGTGCTCGCTCGAGCATCGCGAGGAAGCGCTTGACTATGCCCTCGACTACGGCCGCGGCCTTGACCGCGACAGGGCCGATCGTTTTGTCGGCATGTATGTCAACGACCTCACCGTGGACTACGGCGAGCGCGGCAAAAAGGCGATGCGGGCGTTCCTCGATCGTGCCTTCGAGGAGCGTCTCATTCCGAAGGTGCCACAGCTCGATTTTCTTTAGAGCCCGCATTAATCATGAGGTCTCTGCTGCGGGCGACGATGCACCATTCCCCGCGGTGTTTTCTCGCCTCGGGGTGCTCCACGTACCGTCGAGTACGCGTCCG
>CAYRFI010000029.1:0-38105 GCA_964423595.1 uncultured Thermoanaerobaculia bacterium
GAAATCCGAAATTCAGGGGGCGGAAATTCCGAACTCCGAACTCCGAACTCCGAATTCAAATATAGCTGGTGCGTATACTTATGCGGTGATGAAAACGTGTCCCTGGTGTCTGGAGCCGCTGCCGGTTCGTCGAATTCCCGCCGAGTGTCCCCACTGTAGGCGCGAGCTCGGCGAGGATGCGGAACCGAAGGCGCTCGAGCTCCGTTATGCCAGGGTGGAGGCGAGACAATCTGCGGCTTATCGGAAGCTCCTGACGTATGGCGTGCCGCTTGCGGCGGTGATCGCCCTCGTGATGCCGTTCGTGCACATCGGGGCGCTGGCGGTGGTGCCGCTCTTGCTCGCCGTTCACCTGGTGACTGTGCGGGTGCTCCTGGTTCGCGATGCGCAGCGTCTGCTGCGTCCGGTGAGGAGGCTGCTCAACCGTTGGCTGGCTCGATTTTCGTTTCTCTGGATCGGAATCCCCGGCTACGGGGCGATGACGGTCCCAGTGGTCGGAGTGCTGGTGGGAGTCGGGACATTTGCCCTTCTCACCTCGATCGTGCAGGTGTCGACGGCGGTGAGCCTGGAAAGGGAACGCGCGGGCAAGGAGCTCGCGCGGTGGGAGAAAGTGGTCCCGGTCGTGCTGGCCGTGATCAGCATCGGGCTGATTCTGCTGGCGATAGCCGTCGCGGCGCTTTTCGGGTGGTCGGTGATGGCGATTATGGAGAGGATGCAAGTTCCGTCGGGCTGAGAGGAACGGTAAGGAGATCGATATGGAGTCGTTGATGACCTACATGGCGGCCTTCGGGCTCGCGGCCGGCGCCGGTGCCAAGGCCGTTATCCCGGTGCTTGCTCTCGGCGCATTCAGTTACACGCCATATTTTGAGCTCTCACAACGGTTCGCGTGGATTGCCGACCCCGCGGTGATGATCGTCCTCGGTGTACTGGTGTTCGTCGAGATCGTGATCGACGCCCATCCGGACCTTGGCCGGTTTTCGGATGTCGCGGCCTACCTGCCGAAGGTGGTTGCGGGTTTTTTGGGCTTCGCCGCCGTGACCGGCACCCTCGACGACAGTCTCGTCCAACTAGGTGCATCTGGAATACTCGGTGGCGGCACCGCGGCCGGTGTTCATTGGCTGCGCAACCAGGTCCGACGTCCCTTCCGCGATCTCGCCGAGGACACCCACGAGAGCGCCGGCAAGCTCGCCTCGGTCGGCGAGGCGGGGGCTTCGGCGGCCCTCTCCGGTACCGCACTCGTAGCGCCGCCCCTGTCGGCGCTCGTGCTGGCCGGGTTTGTGGCCGTTTCGGTGGTGACAATGCGCACCTTTGAAGGGCGCAGGGTGCCGTGCGGCCAATGTGGTGGGCCGATACGCTCCGGAGCCCTGGTGTGCCCTCACTGCAGAGCTGATTTGACCTGAGCATATTGCGGTGGCCGTGGTACCCTGAAGCGATCACGAAAGGGGCGCGAGTGCAATTCAAGGTCGGCGACAAGGTTGTCTACCCGAGCCAGGGCGTTTCGGTGGTTGAGGAAATCTCAAAAGAGGTCTTTGCCGGCACCGAAATGAAGTGTTATCACCTTCGCCTGGTCGGTTCCGACTCCAAGGTGATGGTTCCGGTCGACAACTCCGAACGCGTCGGCCTCCGTCCATTGTCGGAAAAGAAGCAGGTCAAAACGGTCATGAAACGTCTCAAGGCCGCCGAGGGCGAGAACGCCGAGGATTGGAAGGACCGCTATCGCGCCAACCTCGACCGCATCAAGACCGGAGACCTCGATGAAATCGTCGACGTGCTTTTATGTCTTGCAGAGGTCGCCGGCCGAAAGACCCTCAGTTTCCGTGAGAGGAAGATGTACGACCACGCGCGCCAGTTGCTGGTCAACGAGGTCGCCGAGGTCGAGCGCCGAGATGTCGACAAGGTGGAGCAGCAGGTCGAAGATGCGCTCGGACATGTCGTCAAGCAGGACGAAGAGGAAGAGTAGGTTCTGGCTCGGATTGAGTGCCGGTCCCGCGCGGCGATGAAGGTGCCACTGCTGACTATCATTCCGCCGGCACCAGTGTGAGCGACCGTGTGGTGTTTGCAGGTAGACACTCGTCACCAGGAGCGCCGCGGCACCTGCCGCAGGTGCGCGAACCATTCGGGTTGCGGGTGGTATCCTCAGCCTCGGCGCAATGCGGAGGCTGAATGACCGAGATCAACAGCGCGAACTCGAAACCCTGGTATCTCAAGCTCCACTGGCAGGTGCTCCTGGCCCTGGTGTTCGGTGTCGCCTTCGGTTGGCTGGCTCCGTCGGCCGCCGAGGGCATCGGCTTTGTCGGTGATCTCTTCCTCAGGCTTCTGAAGATGATCATCATTCCTCTTATCTTTACCTCGCTCGTGAGTGGCGTTTCCAGCCTCGGCAGCGCCCGCTCGGTGGGTCGCGTCGGTATTCGCACCGTCCTTTACTACACGGTGTCAACGACCCTCGCGATCGCCGTCGGCCTTGCCCTCGTCAATATCATCAAACCGGGGACCCACCTCAATCTCGCCAGCGCCGGACAGCTCCCGGAGGGCTTTTCGACGACATCTTCGACACTGCCGGAATTCCTGCTGCGGATGGTGCCGGACAACATCGTTGCGGCGATGGCCGCGGGCGAGGTCTTGCCGGTGATCGTCTTTGCCCTTCTCTTCGGGCTCTTCCTGACTCGCCTCAACGGACCCAACGTGGACGCCGTACAACGGTTGGTGGATGGCGTGCTCGAAGTAATCCAGGCGCTGACCCTGGCCATCGTCAAGCTGGCACCGGTCGGAATCTTTGCGCTTCTGGCGCGCGAGGTGGCGCGCAGCGGCCCCGGAATCATCTGGGATCTGCGCTACTACTTCGTGACGGTGGGTGCCGGTTTGCTGATCCACGCGGCGGTAACTCTGCCGATGATCCTGTTCGCGCTGGGGGGCCGCAGTCCGCTGCAATACGGGCGTCGGATGGCGCCGGCTCTTGCCACCGCCTTTTCCACCGCCTCCTCGTCGGCGACCCTGCCTCTGAGCATGGACTGCTCGGAAAAGGCGGGCAACCGGCGTGGGGTGACGAGCTTCGTGCTACCCCTCGGGGCCACGGTCAACATGGATGGTACCGCTCTCTACGAGGCCGTCGCGGCGTTGACGATCGCCCAGATGTACGGTGTCGGGCTCGAGCTGCCGCAGCAGGGCCTGGTGCTGCTGACTGCGTTGCTGGCGTCGGTGGGCGCCGCCGGTATCCCGATGGCGGGACTGGTCATGCTGGTTGTGGTTCTGCAGGCCGTGGGGCTGCCGATCGAGGGCATCGGTACGATTATCGCGGTGGATCGTGTCCTGGATATGATGCGCACCGCGACCAACGTGTGGAGTGACCTCGTTGGAACCGCAGTTGTCAATCGGTTTGAAGGGAGCGACTGATGCGCCGAGTTGTTCTCATTTTGATGGCGTTCGCGTGTTTGCAGCCCGCGTTGGCCGCCGGCCAGGTGGCCGAAAGTCTGCGCGAGCAGGCCAGGGTCCGCGAGAGCCTGTTGGCCAAACAGGTTCAGGACCTGGGCGACATGCGCGAAGAGCTGCGCGAAATCTGGACCCGACTGGAGCAGCAGACGGGTGGGCTGCTCCGAGCCCAGGAGGAGGGCGAAAGTGTCGAGAGCCTGCGGCTCCGTGATACCGATCTCCGAAGGGCGGAGACGGAGCTGCTGGCAGCGTTGCTCGAAGCGCAGCAAAAGAGGAACTCGATGCTCGAAAACCGGATCATGATCGCGTCGATCGAGCTTGAGGCACAGCGCCTGGCGGCCGAAATCGGTGGCGCTGAAGCCCCTCTCACTGGAGCCTGGCAGTTGATGGTCGAGCCCGGGCAGGAAGGTGTCGCACACCTGCAACAACTAGGTACCCTGGTGACAGGAACCTATGCACTCTCCGGCGGGTTCACCGGCTCCTTCCGGGGCACCTTTGTCGCCGGCAAAGTGCGGCTCGAACGAATCGACTCCCAGTATGGATTTGCGGCGATTTTTTACGGTCGTCTGGTAGGTCGAGGTCAAAACGCACGGTTGCAGGGCAACTGGGAGGCGACCCAACTTGCCAGTGGGCTCCCGGCGATGGGAAGTTGGACGGCGACACGGGTCGTCGACGAGGAGTAGGCTACCCGGTTTTCGTGTTATGGTTCCCGTTCCCGGGCGGCTGAGTCCGGGCTCGTACGGAGGACTCCACGCATGCATCGAAACGCCTGGTTCACTCTCATTCTGGGTCTCATGGCGGGTCTCATCATCGGCTATGTGCTGGCTGAGCGTCAGCCGGTGCCGCCCGCAAAGGCCATCAGGTTGGGTCTCAACCCCCAGGCCGTTGCTCAACAGGGAGAAGAGCTGCCCGAAAGACATCCGCCCATCAACGGCGCGTCGGGAGCCGACGCCCAACGCCTTCGCCAGCAGGTGGCCGAGCTCGAGGGGCTGCTGGCCGCAAACCCAAACGACGCTGGTTTGATGGCTGCCATGGGTAATGTCTATTTCGACGCCAGCCGGTGGTCGGATGCTCGCGTCTGGTATGAGAAAGCACTCCAAACCTCGTCCGGCGACCCCAACATCCTCACCGACCTCGCGGTGGTCTGCCGGAATCTCGGTGAATTCGATCGGAGCATCGAGCTCCTCGACCAGGCCATCGCCATCGAATCCGATCACTGGCAGGCCTGGTACAACAAGGTTGTGGTTTACCAGTTTGATCTCCACCGGCACGATGATGCCGCTGCCGCCTTGAAAACTCTGCAGGAGCTCAAAAAGAGCAACTCTTCCATCCCCGACCTCTCGGGCCTGGAGAAAGAGGTTCTCGGAGGCTGATTCCGCTTCGCGAATGAGGAATGAGGAATGAGGAATGCCGCCCACCCGCCCGGAGGCCATTCCGTGAAGTGGGGGGGTGGAGGGGAATTCCTGATTCCCAACTCCTAATTCCGAATTCTCATGGTGGCGTATACTCGTCCCCTCCGCCCGAGCGGGAAGGTCATGATGCAGAGAATCTTGCTGGTCGTCGTCGTGCTGCTCATAGTGTGGCGGATCCTCGCCTCGATCGGGCGTCGTTTGTCGGAGAAGGCTCCGGGAGCTGACAGTTTCAGCCGCTTTTCTCCGGAGGCCCGCCGCCGCCGCCAGCAGGCTGGGGGCGAAGCGCGCCGGATGGAAGAGCTGGTGGAGTGTTGCGCCTGCGGGACTTTCGTGCCTTCCGGCAGAGCGTTGACCGACGGCTCGAGCCGCATATTCTGCAGCGAGGACTGCCGTCATCGGGTGGCTGTCTCGTCAGAGCATGGGCGCGACTGATCCGCGCACCCAGCTGATCGCGGTCGGCGAGCGCCTCGCCGCAGCCGGTCTGGTGCGTGAGAGCGAAGGGAATCTTTCAATCCGGCTCGGCGACTCGCACTGCATGGTGACGGCCACCGGTTCGGATCTCGGGAGCCTCGATCCCTCGGAGCTCGTGGAGGTCCCGATCGAAGCGTCCACGATCCCCTCCGGTGCGAGCTCGGAGACCAGGCTCCACCTCGAGCTCTATCGGATCCGGCCGGACATCGGAGCGATCGTCCACGCCCATCCACCGCGTTTGCTGCAGTTGGACGCGGAGGGCAAGCTGCCGGTGTGGAGGCGCCTCGAGGACCGCGGATTGATGCTCGGCTCAGTGGTTGCAGTGCCGTATCATGCGGAGGGAACCCTGGCTCTCGCCCAGGCGACGGCAGGTGCGCTGAGGTCAGCGAAGGCGTGCGTGCTTCAACAACACGGAGCGGTGACTGTCGGACCGCGGTTGATGGCGGCCTTCGTCCGCATGCTGGATCTCGAACGCGCCGCTTCGCTGACCGGGACGCGGGGCTGAGAAATGGGCCAATCGCCGCTCTTTCCCGATGACCCCTCGATCGGCCCTCTCGCCGAAAGGATGCGGCCGCGGTCCCTCGATGAGGTCGTTGGCCAGCAGGCGTTGGTCGGCGAGGGAGGGGTTATCCGGTCGCTGCTGGCCGACGGCGAGCTGCCGTCGCTGGTCTTCTGGGGCCCGCCGGGGAGCGGCAAGACTACCATCGCCCGACTTCTCGCCGACGCCGCCGGCGCGGAGATGGTGACCTTCTCCGCGGTCCTCTCGGGCGTCAAGGAGGCGCGTTCGGTGATGGCCGCCGCGCGCAGCCTGCGCCGTTCGGACGGCCGTCGCACGGTGCTCTTTGTCGACGAGATCCATCGCTTCAACCGGGCCCAGCAGGATGCGTTCTTGCCCTACGTCGAGACCGGCGACATCGTGCTCGTCGGCGCCACTACCGAAAACCCGTCCTTCGAGCTCAACCGCGCGTTGTTGTCGAGAGTCAAGGTCTACATCCTCGATCCCCTGACACCGGAGCAAATCCTCGGGATCCTTCGCCAGGCCCTGGAAAACGAGGAGACCGGTCTCGGCGCCGTGGCGCCGAAGGTCGAGCTCGAGGCCCTCGAGCTGATCGCCACGGTCGCCGCCGGCGACGCCCGCCAGGCCCTCAACCACCTCGAGTTGGCCGTGGCTGTGGCGCGTTCGGAGGACCTGCAGGAAATCGACGCCGAGCTCATCGAGAGGGTGGCGCAAAATGTGGTCGCGGTTTACGACAAGGGGGGAGAGGAGCATTACAACCTCATTTCTGCCCTCCACAAGGCGGTGCGAAACTCCGACGTCGACGCGACGCTCTACTGGCTGGCGCGGATGCTCGAAGGGGGTGCGGATCCACGGTATGTGGTGCGGCGAATGCTGCGCATGGCCTCGGAGGATGTTGGAATGGCCGACCCGAGAGCTCTGCAACAGGTGGCGGCTGCGGCCCATGCGGTGGAGCACGTCGGCATGCCGGAGTGCGAGCTCGCGCTGGCCCAGGCAGCCGTCTATCTGTGCCTCGCGGCCAAGTCGAACGCTCTTTACAAGGCCTATGGAGAGGTCAAGCGAGAGGTGGCGAAGCGGCCGGGCTTGTCGATACCGATGGCGATCCGCAACGCCCCCACCGACCTGATGAAGGACGCTGGTTATGGCGATGGCTACCGATACGCTCACGATGAGGAGGGCGCGGTCGCCGACCTCGAGTGTTTGCCCGACCAGCTCGTCGGCACCAGGTTTTATCACCCCACCGAGTATGGGTGGGAGGCGCGGATCGCGGAACGGATGGAAGAAATCCGCAGGCTGAGGGCGGGGAAACGATCCAAGAAGTGACGTTTTGACCGCTTTCGTGCCCATCGAAAGTGCAAAGACGCAAAGACGCAAAGAAGTCGCAAAGTTCATGATTTGAGTGAGCGCGTCCGGCGTCTACGCGGTCGCCATCTCGATCGATCGCTATCTGCATCAATCTGAGAGATTCGCAGGCAGAATTGATCGGATTGATGGGAGGGCGACGTGTGCTACCTTTCAATCGTGAAAACCACGCTTCGGATCATCGTTGTGCTGCTTCTGCTGGCAGAAGTGTCGGGCTGCGGCTACCACCTGGTGGGAACCACCTCCTTCCTTCCGGAGGACATCAAAACACTCTACGTCGAAAAGTTCGTCAATCAGACCAAATGGGTAGACATGGACCAGCGGCTGATGGAGGCGCTGACGTTGGAGTGGGTGCGTCGGCGCAGGTTGCAGCTGGTCGACACTCCCGGCCAGGCGGACGTGGTGTTGTCTGGAACCATTCAACGTCTGGCTGTAATCCCGGTGTCCTACGACGATCAGGGTCGGGCCAACGAATACCAGATGAGTCTGCAGGCGGTGGTGCAGCTCAAGGATGTGAGGAGCGAGGAGGCCGAAATCCTGTGGGAGGACAAGGCCTTTTCGCGACGCACGTCGTATGCCGTCGACCCGGTGGCTGTGAACTACTTCGACCGGCAGAACGTCGCGATGGACGAGCTGTCGTCGGATTTCGCCGGCGCGTTGGTCACTGCGGTGTTGGAAGGGTTTTAGGGGGTGCCACGTATCATTTTATGACTTTGATAGCGAGCGCGTGGTAGAAAAATGCTCTACCTCCAAAGTCATAAAGTGATACGTGGCACCCTGTAGCGCGAAGATCACCGTGTCCAGCGGAACCAGCGATTGAGATTTCCCGCTACCCTTGGCGTCAACCTCGCTCTGTTGTACGCATCCGCCGCCTTGCGAATGATCTCGGTCTGGGTGGGGTAGGGGTGGATGACGCCGGAGAACCCTCCGAGACCCATGCCAGCAGCCATTGCAGTCGTGATCTCGGAGATCATCTCACCCGCGTGGCGGGCGACGATGGTGGCGCCGAGAATGGTGTCCGTTCCCCGCTTGCAGTGCACCTTGACGAAGCCCTCCTCGTCACCCTCGGCGATTGCGCGGTCGACGTCGGCCATGGCGACCTCCCAGGTGTCGACCGCGATACCCCGCCGCTCTGCCTGGTGGCGATAGAGTCCGACGTGGGCGATTTCGGGGTCGGTGTAGGTGCACCACGGAACGACCAATCGGCTGATCCGTTTCTTCGGGCCGGGGAAGAGGGCATTTTGAATCACGGCCCTCGATGCAGCGTCGGCGGTGTGAGTGAACTTGAATGGCAGGCAGATGTCGCCGGAGGCATAGATCTTCGTGTTCGTGGTCTGCAGAAAGTCGTTCACGCGGACCCCACTGCGGTCGTACTCGACCCCGGCCGCTTCGAGATCGAGGCCCTCCACGTTGGGTGTGCGGCCAACGCCGACCAGGATCTCATCGACGGTGACCTGTTGCGTGCCATCGGACGTTTCGAGAGACAGTACTTTGCCGTCAGGCGATATCGCAACCTCAAAAAGCTGTGTTGATAGGTGAATGTCGACTCCGTCGCGTCTCAAAGAAGCGCTGAGGATTTCGGCTGCATCCCGATCCTCGCGCTGGAGGAATTGATCTCCCGCCTCGATGGTGGTGACCTCGGTACCCAGTCGGGCAAAGGTCTGCGCGAGCTCTGCACCGATCGGACCGCAACCGACCACCGCCAGACGCCGCGGCTGCTCGGTGAGGTTGAAGACGTTGTCGTTGGTGAGAAAGCCGGCTTTTTCGAGGCCCGGGATCGGCGGAATGACGGCGCGTGCGCCGGTGGCGATCACGGCCTTCGCAAAACGCAGGGCCGTGCCGTTCACATCAATCGCGTCGGGACCGGTGAACCGAGCGGATCCGAAGTAGACATCGACACCGTAGTGCTCCGAGAATCGCTTCGCCGAATCGTTGGGTGAGATTTCGCTTCGGATGCGACGCGTGCGCTCCATCACCGCCTGAAAATCCACCCCGACCGCACCCGTGACCCGGACGCCATAGTGATGCGCGGTTCGTACGTCATGCGTCGCATGGGCGGAGCGGATCATCGCCTTCGATGGGACGCAGCCGACATTGAGGCAGTCACCACCCATCAGCTGTCGTTCGATCAGAGCAACCTTTGCGCCCATACCGGCGGCGCCGGCGGCGGCAACGAGCCCGGCTGTACCGGCGCCGAGCACAATCAGGTTGTAGCGCCCATCCGGGGTCGGGTTGTGCCACTCCGGCGGGTGCACGTTCTCCACCAGCAATCTGTTGTGCTCGTCGTCAGGCTGGAGATTGAGTTGTGGGTCGATCATCAAGTGCCTCCGGTCACGCAGTTCATGTCTCTGTTGCACGTTGGTCTCTTGAAGGTTACTCGATTGTCATTTTTCGAGCCGCATCTCTCGTCTTCGGACGGATCCGAAATTCGGATGCATGGCACCTGTGAGAGAGCTGCGGCTCGAAAAACGAGAAAGCGAGAATTTCCAGAGCCGAATCCGGCAGGGTGTATGCTTGGCGCTTGGAGGTAGCCATGCCCGAAGGGAATCGCACGATCATCGGTATCTTTGTCGCACTTGTCGTCATCATCACCGCGGCCTTCGGGTGGTGGTACCTGAGCCGCGACACAGTCGACGAGTCGCTCGAAACCGCCGTGGCTGCCACCCCGACTCCGGCGCCTGAGCCCACGCCGACCCTCGAGGAGCGGCTGTCGAGCCGCCTGAGCGGCACCACCCTCGCCACCAGCGACATCGTAGTGCGGGAGCTGGCCTCAGAGCTCTCGTCCCATCCCAAGCTCGCAGCGTGGCTGGTCAACGAAGATCTCATTCGACGTTTCGTCGCGTCGATCGACAACATCGCTTCCGGCGTCAGCCCCCAGGCGCATCTCGACTTCCTCCGTCCCAAGGAGGGCTTCGAGGTCGATGTCCAGCGAAACGGTGATGTGGTCATCGAGTCCGACAGTTACCACCGCTACGATCTCGTGGCGCAGGTCTTCGCCTCGCTCGATACCGAAGGCACGGTGGCACTTTATCGTGAGCTCAAGCCTCTCATCGATGAGGCCTACGCCGAGATCAGCCCGGCCAACACGGATTTCGACGATCGACTCGAGATCGCCATTGACCGGCTTCTGGCGGTACCTGTATTGGAAGGGCCCGCACAGGTCGAGCAGTTGATCGTGACCTACGCGTGGGCCGACGACGAGCTCGAATCCTTGTCCGCCGCCCAACGGCATTTTCTGCGAATGGGCCCGGACAATATGAGATTGATTCAGGGCAAGCTGAGAGAGCTGAGGGCGGCGCTGGCCGCGACTCCGGAGTAGTTTTCAATTCTCAGTTCTCAATTCTCAGTTCTCAATTCTCAAATCTCAAATCTGGCCAGCCCTGATTTTCAGAGGGACCGCTCGACGGGTGGATGAAATTCAAAACTGAGATTTCAAAACTGAGAAATCACTCTAGAACGATCCGGAGATACCGCACGAACGCGGGTATGTCGGCGAAGCTCATGTCGGCGTCTTCGTCGTGGCGAGCCGCTCCGTCGTGAACGAGGCAAACCGCGGCCAGACCGGCCTCTCGAGCGGCGAGGATGTCGTAATGCGAATCTCCAACGCCGAGGCAGTCCCCGGCCTGGACTCCGAGCTGGGTGACAGCCGCGTTGATGGGCGCCGCGGACGGTTTCCAAAGACCGGAGTCACGGGTCAGAACGACGTCAAAACGCAGACCGAAGCGGGCGAGGAGACGCCGGGTGTTGGCGCTGCTGTTGTTCGTCACCAGGGCGGTCGCGATCCCGCGCACAGAAAACAGCTCGAGCACCTCGTGGGCCCCGTCGTGAATTCGCGCGTTGTCGGTGGCAGTCTTTTCGATCTTTTCCAGCTCCGCCCACTTCCGGGACCGGTCGGGCTCCGCCAGCCCGTTGAGGTCGTCGATGATCGATGCTCCGGTGACGCCGAGGTGCCGTCGAATCGCCGGCCAATCGTAGGTCGAGTCAATCAGAGTACCGTCCATATCGAAGACCACGGCACGAATTCCACGCATGACCCCCGCCTTGAGCAACTCATCGCGCGGGAATCGTGGCAGTCTCGATCCTGAGGCGCCGCCGTCTGTCGCGGTGGCGCGTCCGATCCACGAGAAGGGCACGCCCTCTTCGGCGAACGCGGCCTCGACCTCGTGGCGGCCCGCTTCGTCACAACCCACGAGCAGGGCGCCGGAGCCAATCAGCCCCAACGGATCGATGCCAAGATCAGCACAGATCGCTGCGGTTTCCGAAAGAACGGGAATTCTCTCACGCTGTACGTCGATAGCGAGACCCGAAGCGACGGCCATCTCGTGAAGAGCCTCCCCAACACCTCCCTCCGTGACGTCGTGCAGTGCCGTTATTCCCCGGCAGGCAGCCGCGCGCAGTGCTTCAGGAGCCACGAGCAACCAATCTCCAGAAAAGATCTCCTCCGGCCCCGCGAAGGCGTCGACCCCGTGGACAGACCGTAGCCGGTCGCCGTACTCCGAGAGCAGAATGGACGTCCCTTCGAGACCGGCGTGGCGGGTCATCCCAACTAGGTCGCCCTCGAGCAGGCCACCCGTGGTCAGTGGTCTGCCTTCAACGCGCCCGAGCATGGTGCCGACCACGATGCTGTGCGGAAGCCCGGGTGTGACTTCGGTGTGCCCGCCAATCAGATTGCACCCGACCTCACGACAGGTGTCGCGGACCTGGGTGAGCAGCTCGGTGACGCGCTTCGTGGACGCCTCCTGCGGAGCGATCAGCCCCACCGCGAGGAAGAATAAGGGTCGAGCGCCACGGACGGCGACGTCATTGGCATTGACGATGACCGCCAGCCGTCCAGCGTCGGCGGCGGTGAAGGTGACCGGATCCGATGCGACCGCCCACAGCTCGCCGCCGATCTCGACCAACGCGGCGTCTTCGCCCGCCGCCGGACCGAGCTTGACCTCCGGCGGCAGTTCCCCCGACACCAGATCCGCGACGATTTCCCAGGGAACCTTTCCCGGTGGCAGCAGTCGCTCCATATCGGCATCATCGCTGACAAGGTCGGTGTCGGCAAGCTTGACTTCGAATGAGGAGTCAGGAATGAGGAATGACGAATGAGGAATGAGGAATGCAGCCCTCCCACCCAGAATGTCCTGTCGAGAACAGGGGGGTTGGGTGGGAATTCCTCATTCCTCATTCGTCATTCCTCATTCCTCATTCCTCATTATCGTGACAGCGTCTTCAGTCGTTTCTTGATCTTCTTCGCTTGCTTTTTGTTGCCCGCGGATTCGTACAGCTCCTGGCGCTGGCTCAGGGTGGGCAGCAGCCGTTTGTCCGACGGTCCGTACTGCGTCTCGAGAGCCGCCAGCACCACTGCGTTCTCGGCCAACGCCTCGTCGTAGCGGCCTGCCGCGGCGAGGAGGGTGACGAGGTCGCGCCGTGCGGCTGCCGCTGCTTCCGAGTCGTCGCCGACGATGTTGAGAAGCTGAATCTGCCAGTCGGCGGCCGAGGCCGGGTGGCCGCGGAGCGCCTCAACCTGGACGAGCCGGGTCAGGGCTGTCAGTTTGTCGGCGCCTTCGAGGGCGATGAGCGCTCGCAGGCGGTCCCGGGCGAGGACGAGCTCCTCCTCGTCGTCGTCGGCGGCGAGCAGGGTCTCCATGTCGTTGGTACCCCGATTGACCTTGATCCATGAAAGCTCGGCCAGCACTTCTCGCGCCTGCAGCTCGGCTGCAGCATCTGGATCGGCATTGACCGCCCGCAACGCGAGCCGCTCGGAGGTTTCGAACGCGGCCGCGTTGAGAGCCGTCTCGGCTCCCTCGGCCATTGTATCCGCAAAAGCACTAGCTTCGTTCTCCTTCCGAATCTCGGCAATCTCGGCGTAGATCCGTTCTGCTGCCGGACCATTCTCGGCCATCAGCTCCATCTCGGCCAGAGAGACCAGGAGATGGATCCGTTCCTCCGAAGTGGCTCCCCGGTCGTCGGAGATGGCCTCAACGGCCTGCCGTTGCCATTCGACCGCTCGATCTGGCTTTTCCTGAATTGCCTGCATTTGCGCCAACATCTGCAGGACCTGCCAGCGCTGGCGGGGATCGGCCTTGCCGCTCTTCTCGGCAATAACGGCAAACCGTTGCAGGCTGCTCTCCACCGTCGGCAGGTCGCCCATCGGTTGGCTTACTCGCGCCACGGCATAGAGAGAGCTCAGAAGGGCGGGATCCTCCTCGCCAAGTCGAAACTCCTTGGCTGCGACGAGCAGTTGGTACAAGGGCTGCGCACGGTCGAAATCCGACTCATGCTCGTACAAACGGGCGAGGTTTTCCAGACTCGTCTCGAGCCGACGGTCACCGGCGGGAAATCCCTGGGCGATTTCAAGCGCCGCGCGAAACTCGGATTCGGCGCGATCGAGCTCCCCGCGAGCGAATGCGTACTCTCCGGCGCTGGTACGAGTGCTCCAGCTGCCCTGTGCGGCGGCGGAAAAAGCTGCAATGGTTGCGATGACAAGAACGACGACGACTCGAGCTCTCATGAAAATCCTCCTGGCGACGGAGAGGCTAACGTGCGCCCACGGTCAAGGCAAGGAGGAGCTGGCCCAGGTAGTAGGTCGGGAGACCGAGCGCGCGATTGATGAAGGATTGGTGAACGAACCGGTGTCGGGCAACGGCCAGGTCCGACAGGTAGAAGAGGAGGGCGCCTGCGGCCGCGGTCCAAGGAAGAGCGCCCTTGACGAGTGTTGAGACGCCGCCCCACACCATGACCGAGATGACGACGATATAAGCAAGGACTGACGAACGCCGACGACCGAGGTGGGGCCATAGCCACCATGCAGCTCCGCCACTGACAATCATCAACGGCGCCAGAATCAGCAGCGACCACCGGCCGACCGGAAGGGCCGCGTGAAAGCCGACAACGTAGAGGGCGTGGCCAAGCAAAAAGGCCACTAGCCCGACGTCGAAGGTTCGTTCTCCGAGGAGCAGGACGTCGCCTACCGCACACAATGCCAGGCCGGCGACAAGCCATCCACCGACGGGATCACCGCTCGACCACCTGATGGCACCGAGGATCACAAAAGCCGCTGACGCTGCGGTCTTCGACAGTACTTCCTGGATCCGGTCTTCAACCCTGATGGCGCGCAGCAGGCTGACGGCTGCACCGGCCATGATCGAGGCGAGGACGACGGCGGAGAGCATGGGGGCATCGTAGCAGGGGAGAATTCGGAATTAGGAATTCGGAATTAGGAATTCCGGCCGATTCGCCCCAACCCCGATTTTGGATTTCGGATTTCCCAATCACCTTTGCCGCGATTTTTCGACGGAGTGACAAAAGCCGGGGGCTGGAACGTCTGAAGTAATGTGGAAGCCGTGACTGACAATCTGCCGCCTCATTATCACGAGCCTGAGGGGCCCTACCGTCCCGCCGCCGACGACTGGCGGGACCTCTTCGCCGACCTCGCGGCGGGTCGTCTGGCCGTTCTCGATGAGCTGTACGACGCTGCGGCGCCGCGGCTGTACGGGCTCGCCCTATGGAAGACCGGGTCCAGGGAGGATGCAGCCGACGTGGTGCAGGACGTGTTCGTACGGCTTGCGGAGCAGGGCGCCAGGCTGGTGAAGGTCCGAAATCCCAGGGCCTGGCTCTTGACAGTGACGAACCGTGCCGCGATCGACGTGACCCGTCGCCGGCGCAGTCGCCATACGGAGCCTCTCGAAGAATGTGCATACCTCACCGTCGCCGCCGACGACAACGAGCGGACGCTCGAGGGAACCCAGGTGTCGGCGCTTTTGGCCAGCCTGCCGGACACCCACCGAGTGGTCATTTACCTGAAACATTTTGCCGGATGCACGTTCGCGGAGATCGGCGCGATCATCGGCGTGCCCAAGTTCACCGCTGCGAGCCGGTATCGGAACGGTATTGAAAAACTCAGAAAACTGATGGAGGGCAGAGATGAAGCCTGATATCGAACGACTGATAGATGGTTTCGAGCCGCCGCCACCTCCGCCCGAACTGCGTTCGAGGGTACTGGCCGCGGCCCATGCGCGCATGGCCGCTGATGATGTGACCGACATGTGGTCCACGATCTGGAACAACCGGGGGATTCGGCTGGTGTGGGCGGGTGCTGCAGCCCTGCTCCTGGCCGGGCACGTCTTCCTTGTTCCCTGGAACGGCGCCGTTCCGAGTCGGGTGGACCCGGATTTGGTAGCGGAGAACCACGTCGACGAGCAATTTGTCGACCTCCTTTGTCCAATCCAGATTTCTGAAAACGTTCAACCGATCGTCGGGCTCTTTGCCGCTGGCGACGGCCTGACCGAACTCGATCTGGAAGGGAATTTGCTATGACTTCAATGAACCGTAGCTCGAAAATGTGGCCCGTTGTACTTGCGGCAGCGGTGATCGTGGTTTTGGCAGGCTCGCTCGGGGCGCGCTTGATTGCTCGCGACAGATCGCTCGTCGTGCCGAGCGCACCCCGCGCTACCGTTCCTGAACCTCCGGCCTTGCAGGTTACCGACCTCGAGGTGCCCTGTTGGACGTGTCCGTCCAACAAGGATTGGCCTCTGCGTTTTCAAACCGACCTCGACCTGCTGGCTCCTCTTGGCAACGGTACTGCCAACGCCGCGGAGTGGTTTGCACTCTTTGAAAAGAAGGTTGGTCCCCGCGCGGCCGATGCCACCGCCGCCATGGAACGACGGGTCGATGGACCGGAATGGGTGGGGCAGGTCCTGCCTCCGGACGACCCGCTGCTGCTCGAGGCCGAATCGTGGTGCGACCAGGCAACCATGGATTTCTACCCGGAGATATTCCCCTTGGACGGGTACGCGACCAGGATCACGAATCTGCTGCTTCCGTTGAACTTCGTCCGCTCCTGGGTCGCCCGGGGTCTGAATGCCGAGACCACTGAGGCGGCGATGACAGATTTCCGCCGTGCGATCCGGCTGGGCCGCCTCCTCCGCCAGGAGGATGTCGTGGTCATCAGCGACCTTGTCGGTCTGGCCGCCATCCACATCGCGACGAGAGGTGTTTATGAACGCGCCCTCGCGGACGGCGATCTCGAGCTCGCGCTCCTGGCGTCGGTGGTTCTCGGTGAAGTGGCCCCCCAGCGACTCTTCACCAAACAACACCTCACCTCGACCGATCTTCTGGATTCGTTTCAACAGAATGATCGGGGAGAGGTCGTCTTTCGTCTGCAACCGGGCAAGCTGGATGCTGTCATCGAGGCTGCCGAAAGCGCACCCGATCGCAGGATGCGATGCGAGGCTCTTATCGGCCTCAACATCATCCTCGATCTTGGTACGCCGGAGGAGAGCGAGCGGGCGTCCGAAGTGCTGACCGAGATCGCGGGCGATGCCGACCCGAAAATCGCCGAGGGGGCGAGGTGGAGCCTCGAGAACCCCGTTGACATGGAAATTCTGGAACAGGTAGGGATGGTGAAGCCAAAGAAGATGTAGACGGGCCTTTGAGAAATCCTCAGTGCCGGGCGCGAATGCGCCCGGTTTTTTTGTCCGCACACCCACCCAGGGCGCGAGGCTCGAGACGTGAGGCTCGACGTCCGTCCCACCCCAAACGTCAAGCCCCGAGCCCCAAGCCCCAAGTTTCTCGTCCCGTGTCAGGAGCCCATATCGTGGGCGAGAGGCACCTCCTGGAACTTTTGCGCTCCTGCTGTGTCTAAACTGGTGCCATGCGAAAAACACTGCATCACTCCGGCTCACGTCAGATTGTCCTCCTTTCAGCCCTTGTCGTCGTCGTCTCGGCCGCGGCGCTGGGAGCGTTGACGTCACCTGGTGTCGGTGACGACCCGCCCCCCGGGGTGACTCCGGTTACCATCACCGGCCGAGAGCCAGTGACCTGGGATGGCGTTGAGCGCCTGACCTCGGAGCAGAAGTTCGAGGCCGCCACGCAGGCGGTCGAGGCGATCCGCGAGCGCGCCGAGCGGGACGGTAACGCCTCCGAGTGGACCCGCGCCCTGGTCGAGGAGACCAAGCTGCGGATGGCGCTGCACGGATATGAGACTGCGGTCCGCTTTCTGCGAACCGAGCCGTGGCCGGAGGATGCGGTATCGCAGGCAGTCCTCGAGCTCTACTACGCCAACTCGTTGGCCACATATGCCCGGGTCTACTCCTGGGAGATCCGCCAGCGCGAGAGGGTCGAGACATCGGGCGACCTCGACCTCAAGAAATGGGACCTCGAGCAGATCGTCGGGGAGGCGGACCGCGCGTTTCTCGCGGTGTGGTCGGCCCGCGAGGAGTGGGGGAGCGAAAGCCTCGGCGAGCTCTCCCGCTACATCCACCAGAACAACTACCCGCCGCGGATCCGCGGCACCCTGCGCGACGCCGTCACCTACCTGTGGGTCGAGCTGTTGGCCGATTCTTCATTCTGGAGCCCGGCCGAGTCGAACGGTGTCTTCCAGCTCGATCTCACGGCTCTGATCAACGGCGAATCAAAGGTTTCGTCGAAGCTGGATCTCGGCGATTCGACCGTTCACCCACTCCTCAAGATCGGCGCCCTGCTCGACGACCTCGAGGCATGGCACCGGGCCGATGGACGCTCCGAGGCGGCGTTGGAGACCCGGCTCGAAAGGCTGCGCCGGCTGCACGCGGCCTTCGATACGTCTGAGGACAGGCTTGCCATCCGGCGCCACCTCGAGGAAGTGCAGGAGAGTTTTGACCACAGCCTCGAGTGGTGGTCGATGGGTCAGGCCGTCTTGTCCGAGTTCATTCAAGCGGAGACTGATCCCGATGCCTTGGTGCGGGCCCGTGCCTCCGCCCTCGCCGGCCGCGATCGTCATCCCCAGAGCATCGGCGGCCAACGCTGCAACCACATCGTCGCCTCGATCGAGGCGCCTTCCTACAGCCTCGCGGCCATGGCCGTTGACGGTGCGGGCCGGCGCTCGTTCCAGATCACCCACCGCAACTTCACCGAGCTCCACTTCCGCGCCTGGCGCTTCGACCTCCGCCGTTTTGTCGAGAGCTCCGATGACTACAATCTCCTGCCGGGCCACCGTGAAGCCGAGGAGATCATGGCCGGCCCCCCTGATGCCGAGTGGGAGATCGGGTTGCCGCCGACTCCCGACTACCGGTCGCACGTCACCTACGACGTGCCGCAGCTCACCCAGCCGGGCGCCTATCTGGTGGCGGCCTCGATGCGGGCCGACTTCGCCGGTCGCGGCAATCAGATGATCGCGGAGAATTTCATCCTCTCGGACCTCGTGCTGGTCAGACGGCATGTCGGCAACGGGTACGAGGTCACTGTTCGCTCGGGCACGAGCGGCCGCGCCTCCAAGGGCGTCGAAGTCTCGCTCTACCGCTACGACTACCAGCGCGGTCACCGTGTGATCGAAAGGAAAAGGACGGGCGACGATGGGAGAGTGCGATTCGACCACACCTATTGGAAACGCGACCAGTATTTCTTGATGGCCCGGCGTGGCGACGATATCGCCCTCGATGCCGATCGCCTCTATCCCTATGACGAAGGCGAGCGGGGTGTGTCCTCGTCGGCTTTGATCTACACAGATCGCTCGGTCTACCGTCCGCAACAGAAGCTGTTCTGGAAAGTGGTGGCATACCGCGGCGGCGGCGAGGACATCAGCTACCAAACGGTCGGAGACGCCTCCATCCAGGTCTCGTTGGTGGATGCCAACAATGACGAAGCGGCGACTGCCACCGTGACGACAAACGACTTCGGCTCGGCTTCCGGCTCGTTCGAGATCCCCGCCGGCCGACTGCTGGGACGTTGGCGGCTCCGCACATCCTACGGCGGCCAGAGCTGGCTCCGAGTCGAAGAGTACAAACGGCCCACCTTCGAGGTCAGTGTCGCGGACCCCGACGATCCCTTGCGCCTCAACCGGAAAGCGGAGCTCTCGGGCGATGTGCGCTATTACTTCGGGCCGCCGGTGGTCACCGGCTCGGTGACGTGGCGAGTGACCCGGGAACCGGTCTACCCGCGATGGTGGTCCTGGTGGTACCCATCGCCCTCGACTCAGGCGCAGGTGGTGGCGGCCGGCGAGACCGGCCTCGATGACGAGGGTCGCTTTCGCCTCGGCTTCACGCCTTCCGCTGACGAGCGGCTGGCGAAGCGGGGCGTCACCTACCGATATCGTCTCGGCGTCGATGTCACCGACGAGGGTGGCGAAACCCGTTCCGCCGAGCGCGTCTTCCGACTCGGTTTCGTGTCGGTCGAGGCGCGGATCGTTGCCGACCTCGGTTTCCTGACCGCCCAGCGAGCCGCCGCAGTTCGTGTTTTCCGTACCGATCTCGACGGCATCCCACGCGCCGGGAGAGGAGATTGGCGCCTGGTGCAGCTCGAACAACCCGGGGAGGCACTGACTCCGGCCGATCAACCCCGCCTCTCACCTCCCGCCGGTCGTGAAGAGTATCAGACTCCAGGCGACGTTCTCCGTCCACGCTGGGACCCGGACTACGACCCGGAGGCGGTCCTCGCGAGCTGGTCCGAGGATCGGCAGATCGCCGCCGGTGAGATTGTCCATGGCGAGGACGGTTCGGCCGAAATCGCACTGCCCGGTTTGGCGGCCGGCGCCTACCGATTGATCTACACGACCGAAGACGAGTTCGGCGCCGAGTTTGAAACCAGCAAGAACCTCGTCGTCGTCGGCTCGCGACGCACTCCGCTCGCACTGCCGGCGATGCTCGGTTTCGAAAGCTCGTCGGTGGCAGTCGGGGAAACCGCGCGTCTGTTCGTGTTCACGGGATTCCGCGCCCAGGACATGGTGCTCGAGATCTACCGCGACGGCCGACGGGTCGAGCGGCGGGTGATCGGTGCCGGACGCTCCGGGGTCGTCGAGTTCCCGATCACGGCTGCCGATCGGGGTGGTTTCGGCGCCACCCTCACCCTCGTGCGCGACCACCAGCTGATCCGCCGGTCGGCGCAGGTTTTCGTGCCGTGGGACGATCGCCGGCTCGAGCTTTCCTTCACCTCGTTCCGCGACACGATGCGACCCGGGACCAGGGAATCCTTTTCGGTCACGGTTCGCGGCCACGACGGCGGAGCGGTCGACGGCGCTACCGCCGAGCTTCTCGCCTACATGTACGACCGCAGCCTCGACATCTATGGGCCACATGACCCGCCGAGCCCGCTTTCGCTCTACCCGAACCGCAGCGGTATCGGCCAGCTATGGGACAACCTCGGTCCCGCCCGGCAGGCGTGGGGTCATTCGAGCCTGCCCGGATTGCCCGGCTACCCCTCCCTTCGCGGCGACAGCCTGGCCGCTCTCGACGGCTACGGCATCGGCGGCCCCGGCCGTCGCGGCGGCGTATGGGCGATGAAGGCTGGGCTCGCCGTTGAATCGAGAATGGAAATGGCGGATACGGCGATGGCGGCTCCCATGCCAGCCGAGGAGGGGGAGGCACTCGTCGTGGGAGGTCGGCAGCGGGCCGACCGCGACAAGGCGGCCAACATGGCGGCCGGGGCCGGCGAGGAGCCGGCAGTCGAGCTGCGCTCCGACTTTTCCGAGACCGGCTTCTGGGAACCGCATCTCAAGCTTGGGGACGATGGCTCGGTGACGGTCTTCTTCGAGGTCCCGGACTCGGTCACCGACTGGAACCTGTGGGTGCACGCCGTGACCACCGACCTCAAGGGTGGTTCGGCGACCCGCCAGGCGGCCAGTGTCAAGGAGCTGATGGTCAGGCCCTACCTACCGCGTTTCCTGCGCGAGGGTGACCGGGCGGTGCTCAAGGTTGTTGTCAACAACGCGGGCGACGAGCCCTTTGACGGCGCCCTCAACCTCAAGATCTACGACCCTGAGACCGAGGAAGACCTCCGTGCACTTTTCGGGCTCGCGCCAGAAAATTCGTCGGGCGTCCCCTTTACGGTCGAAGCCGGTAAGGGCACCGACCTCAGCTTTCCCCTCGAGGTCCCGGCGCGTGTCGGTACGGTGGCCTTCAAGATCGTTGCCCGAGCCGGCGCGTTTTCGGATGGCGAGCTGCGGCCGCTGCCGGTGCTGCCCGGCCGTCTCCACCTCATGCAGTCGCGCTTCGTGACACTGCACGACGCCGATCGCCGCGAGCTCCATTTCGCTGACCTGGCGGCGGATGACGATCCGACGCTGATCAATGACCAGCTGGTGGTGACCCTGGACGCACAGCTCTTCTACAGCGTTCTCAACGCGCTGCCCTACCTCGTCAACTACCCGTACGAGTGCACCGAGCAGACCCTCAACCGCTTTCTCTCGACCGGCATCGTCTCGAGCCTCTTCGACCGGTACCCGTCGGTCGAGCGGATGGCGGAGAAGCTGTCGACGCGCGAGACCCGCTTCGAGGCCTGGGAGGCCGAAGACCCCAACCGCAAGATGGCGCTCGTCGAAACGCCTTGGCTGCAGACCGCTCGCGGCGGCACTGAGGAGATGGACGACCTCATCAATGTCCTCGACCCGAAGATCACCCGCGCCCAACGCGACGCGGCGCTGGCCGAGCTCAAAAAGAGCCAGACCTCGCTCGGAGGCTTCCCCTGGTGGCCAGGCGGCCCGCCGTCGCCGTGGATGACCCTGTATATCCTGCACGGCTTCTCCAAGGGACTCGAGTTCGGCGTCGACGCCCCCAAGGATGTTGTTGTACGCGCGTGGTCCTACATGCATCGCCACTACATCGACGTCATGGTGGACTGGATGATGGCGGACGACTGCTGTTGGGAGACCATCACCTTCCTCAACTACGTGCTCTCGAACTACCCGGACGCCTCGTGGACCGGCGGCGTCTTCACCGACGACGACCGCCGGCGCATGCTCGACTTCAGCTACCGCCACTGGCGCCAGCACTCGCCGCTCACCAAGGGCTACCTGGCGTTGACGCTCGAGCGGGAGGGCCGACATGACGACGCCGTTCTGGTCTTCGATGCAGTCATGGACTCGGCCAAAACGGATCAGGATCTCGGCACCTACTGGGCGCCCGAGGACCGAGCCTGGCTGTGGTACAACGACACCACCGAGACCCACGCTTTCGCGCTTCGCACCCTGACCGAACTCGAGCCCGACGACGGGCGCCGCCACGGCCTCGTCCACTGGCTGCTGCTCAATAAGAAGCTCAACCACTGGAAGTCCACGCGCGCCACCGCCGAGGTGCTCTACTCGCTCGCCCACTACCTCAAGCATGAGGATGCGCTCGCCGTGCGCGAGGAGATCTCGGTGACCGTGGGGCCACGCACCGCGGACTTTATCTTCGAACCCGACGAGTACACCGGCGGCCGAAACCGCGTGATCGTCGCCGGTGAGGATGTCGATCCAAAGACCATGTCCACGATCGTCGTCGAAAAGCCGTCCAAGGGCTTTGCCTTTGCCTCGGCGACCTGGCATTTCTCGACCGAACGGCTGCCGCCCGAGGCCCGAGGAGATCTCTTCGGAGTGACGCGTCAGTACTTCCGCCGCTTCAATGACGGCTCCGGGTGGGTGCTGAGGCCGCTTGCCGATGGTGAAAAGATCGAGGCCGGCGACCAGGTCGAAGTCCACCTCTCGATCCGGGCCAAGCACGCCGCCGAGTACGTCCACCTGCGCGACCCGCGTGGCGCCGGCTTCGAGCCCGAGACCTTGCACTCGCAGTACAAATGGGACCTCGGCATCTCGTGGTACGAAGAGGTGAGGGACTCCGGCACGAACTTCTTCTTCGAGTGGCTTCCGGCCGGTGAGTACACCTTCAAGTACCGTCTCAGGGCCAACATGGCCGGCGCTTTCCGGGTCGGCCCAGCGGTCCTGCAGTCAATGTACGCCCCCGAATTCACCGCCTACTCCGCCGGTCACCGCTTGGAGGTTGAAGCCCAGTAGAAGTCCGATCCCGACCCCGGATTGGACCCGCCCGCCGCGATCTATGATCGCGGCTACGCGTTTTCGGTCCTCGGCGCTCCGAGAGCAAGCTCTCGTTGTCCTCGGACCTCAACCGCTACGCGCCTACGGCGCGCGGGCGGGCCGTAGTTACCGGGATGACCCCATCAACTGCTCTCGGTTAATATCCCGCCCCCTCCCCCCGCCCACCCACCCTCAGAAACCCGCTTGGGGCGGCGCTTTTCGCTGCCTCCATCGCGGCTTTCCGAGGGAAGAGAGTGTCCATCACAAAGCGCCGGAGTTCCTTCCGTTTATTCCACGGCAACGTCTGTATTCTTCTCTGCCCCTCTGCTCCTCTGCGTCTCTGCGTTTTTTGGGTGGGCGGGTGGTTTTGTGCGACGTATCGTGCATCGAGGTTTCGTTACGGTGCCCGATCGGTGGTGCCGTTCTCGATCAGCGGCCGCGAGCCGATGTAGACCTCGCCCGATGTGCCGTGAAGGGACACGACGTCGCCCTTGCGGATACGGTGGCGAACGGTCCCTTCGGCGTCGACGATGACCGCCTCGCGTTTCTCGAGATCCACCTCGAGGCCGGCGGCGCTCATGACGGATGAGAAGTTCTTGTCCTCGATCCCGTTGGCGGCGACGGCGGCGTGTGAGGTGGACCCGCCCTTGGCCGTCAACAGCCCGTCGGCCGAAATGATCATCGGGATCTCTTCCGGCGTCGGGTTCTCGAGCACCATGAGCACGCCGTCGACGTCATCTCGCGTGGAGAAGTCGATTGTCGACAGCTCTTCGCGTTCCTCATCGTCGAACGCAACCAGGCCACGGAAGCCGCCTCCGCGTACGCCGAGCCCGAGCGTGGCCGGTTCACCCGGGTCCACGAACCGGTTGATCGCCTCGTCGGCGTAGGTCTCCGCCGTGCGCGACTGGAGCACGCTCAGGATTCCGTTCTCGACGGTGAACTCCACCTCTTGATCCGTACCCATGAACCGCCTGAGCCTGGACGCGACGTGCCGCATGCGTCTGCCGAGCATCGGCGTCAGGGTATCGAGTTCTTCGATCGAGTGGAACGAACCGGAGGAGGTCACGCCGCCGACGAGATCGTCACCGGCGGCCGAGAACTTGAATTCCCCCGACAAGTCGCGAATCCCGAAATCGTTGACCGTGGTGCGCGGGATGACGCCGGTCAGCGAGACGCGGGTTTCATCCATCTCCGGCGAGACCGGCTCGTTGCCGCCGTTGCCGAAAGCCATCTCCTGGACGATGGCCGCCGTGTGCCACGAATGCGAGATGTCTTTGATATCTCGGTACCGCTGCGCTCTCTCCGTGCCCCAGGACTCGAACACGGTAATCACCGAATCCACGAGCTGTCGCATGGGATCGCGGAGGACCCTCTCGAGCTTGTCCGACAGGCCGTGGTCCCGGAAGACGGTCTTGGACTCCTCGGCCACTTCGCGCATCGCCTCCCAGGGGAGGTCCGTCTTGTACTCAACGCCGTAACGGCGTTTGGCGTCGTCTACGAGATTGAATGTCTCGAGGTCCACGTCCCACATCGCGAGTCCGTACGAGGCGAGAAAACGGCGGTAGGAGTCGTACGCCCGCCACGGGCCGTGCTGGGCCAACGCCTGTGCAATGCGGTCGTTCATACCCACGAAGACGACGGTGGAGAGCATCCCTGGCATCGAGAAGACGGAGCCGCCGCGCACCGCCAGCACCAAAGGTTCGGTCTCGTCGCCGAAGGTCTTTCGGACGCCGCTCACCCTTTCGATGTCGTCCTCGAGGATCCGCAGGTGTTGCGTGATCTCGCTCGCCAGCCAGGCGCGGTCGCTTTGGTGGAGGCCGGCCCGCGGGATGCTGGTGGGAAGGATGAAGCCGTCCCGGGTGGGCAGGCCCAGCTGGCTGACGTAGAGCAGGCTGCTGCCCTTACCGCCATATCGTTCCCTCAGGTTCGGCCGCCCTCCGCAGATCTTCATTTCCTCGGCAACCTCGTCACGGTGCGAGATGTGAATGATCGTGTGGGAGGAATGGTCGGCGCTCTCGCCCCGCCGGTCACGCCGTGGCGGTGTGGAGCCCCCGATCTGCTGCTCGCGGAGGAAGGCTCCGGCGATATCGGAGAAGTGAACGACGCTATTGAGGTCGTGCATGTACCGCTGCATATTTGCGAGCACGGTGCGCAGGTCCTCCTCCTCGAGTCCGAGGTGGTGGCTCATCTTCTCGTAGGGCACGGTCACCCGCTGGCGGATCTTGTGATATTGACGGCTGACGTATCTGAGGACGTCCAACAGCTCGTCCTCGGTCCGTGCCGGGTCGCTCAACAAACCCGCCAGGTCGAAGAGCTCGCGCGAATCGAGGCCGTCGAAATCGAGATTGAGGATCGAGGTGCGGATGATCTCAAGGCATTGATCGAGGTCGACACCATTTTCGGCGTACGAGGTCGCGACGCGCCGCAGGGCGAGGTAATTCATTTCTTCGAGGAGGCAATCGAGCTGCTGCAGGAAATAGCGTTGGGCCGTGAACCCGCCGGCCTGAATCATGTCTTCCAACCTGACCCTGAGGTCGCGCGCCCGCAGAAAAGCCTCGAACGGTGAGCCGTTCTCGTTGGCGTCGAGCACGGACTCGAGCATGCCGAAGAGCTCGTCCTGGTATGCCGCGCGGATGCCGTTGACAAAAGTCGCAACGGCCTCGCGTGCCGTCTCCTCGACCTGATTGGCTGCAAACGATGGCTCGTCGGTTCGCAGGTTCTGCAGCGTTTCGAGACACTTCTTGAACGGCGCCGTGAGGTCGGTCGGGCGCGAGAAGTCCTCGACCTTTTGAACCAGAATGCGGAGGTGATGGGAGTACATCCAGCGATTCCGGGCGCGGATACCCTTGTTGATCAGTGTCTCGAGCTCGGCTTCGATCGAGTTGCCGAACTGGCACTGGAGGAGATTTTCCGTATACGACTGCTGCCACTCGCGAATCCGGGCCACCGTTTCCGATGTGCCGAGAAGCCGGCCCAGGTCCTCCGCCACCCGTGCCACAACCTTGCGCGGCTCCTCCCTGGCGCGCGCTTCGAGATCGGCCTCGGCAGGGGTCGCGAATCCGAGCCGGGCGAGGGTGGCGGTGTCGCCGTGCTCGAGGAAATCGAGGTAGGCCTGGGCCAGAAGTTGGGTCCTCTGTCCGAGGGCGTGGTGGCTGCTCCGTCTGAGTTCATTGACGATCGCACTGCCCCGAATCTCGACCTCGGCCAGGCGGATCGTGTCGTTCCAGAGCTGGTCGATCAGATTGGGTTTGCCGATTACGCTGGAGAGATTTCGGACCACCGTCCGGGTGAGCCCAGGGAGGCCACGGCATAGCCAGCCGTTGATGAACTGCAACAGCTGCGTGTTGAGGTTGTTGACCTCGGGTTGGAGGTTTTTTGCACCGAGAAAGGTCTTCACCGAGAGGTTGCACAAACGCGCCACCAGGTGCCGGAGGAGGTGGAGGCCCTCGTTGCGGTTGCTGGCCTCGTTGACGTCTCTGAGGAGCGATGCGATGTCCCGAATTCGCGTGATGCGCGGCTCGGTTGCGTGGTCGGCCGCGAATGCGAAGAGCAGGTGCTCGAGGTCGATGGGTGTCGCGTCTTCGTTGGCGAGCTCGTCGAACAGTTTGTCCGTGTAGATGGTGCCGTTCGGGTACCTACGGACCGTGACCACCTCGGTCTTTTCGGCGCACACCGCGCGCAGGAGCAGCGTGTCCGCCAGCAGATAGGGCACTCGCAGGCAGCCGTCATATTTGAAGATTCGGTTGTTGACGATGCCGAATCGACCGACTCGCTGCGAGAGGTCGGCCCGCATCTGTTGATACGAGCTGAGCATCTGCCTGACGTCGACTCGGCCGTCCTGCTCGACGAACGCGCGGTACAACTCTCGGTCGAAAGCGGAGAGAGCCTCGTGTTCAGCGGCGGTAAAGGTCATCGGGAGCTCGGTCTCGACGCCCCTGGCCGGTCGGCGAAGTGGAACTGGCGGGGACACGACTGCGGTCATTGCTTCCTGCGGCTCACGGACCGCTTCCGCCTCGGCGGCGGATGCCGGTCTGGGTTTGGTGGCGCCTTCCCCCGCGGACTGCGCTGCGGCGAGAGTGTAAATCCCGGTGCGTTCGCGAAGGACCTGGTACAGCGGCCGGCCCTGGTCTTCGAGTATCCCGTTCACCTGCCGGAGGGCGGTCACATAGTCGTCGAAGCGGCTGCCCTGGACCTCCACCCCGTTGGCGCCTGCCAGATCGTCGATGATGTCGAGCATCTCCTCGCGGAGCAGCTCATAAAGCTCCTTGCCCTGCACGTGGGCAATGGCCCGCGCCATGGCCAGAGACGCCGACAGCATCGCGTTCATGCCGAGGTTCTGCTTGCGCTGCATCACGCGCACGTGGTCCGTCGAGTCGGTTGTTTCGCCGAGCTTGCCCCGGCGTCGGGCCGTGCTCAGCTCGAGGCCGAGGAACGCGGTGTCGATGTCCTTGAGGCTCAAATCGGCGGCATCGAGCCCTTCCAAATGGGGCGCGATGATTTGCATTACGTTGTCGACGGCGTTGAGGCAGCCCTTGCCGCGATAACGCTGAGTGCGCTCGAAGAGAGCCGTCAGGTCCTCGTCATGGGTGGCCATGACCTTGGCCTCGTCGGTCCCCCTGGAGAACGAGAAGACCCCGGGCTCGACTTCATCGAAGAAACCGGGGAAGCGTGCGATGATCTCCCGATGCTCCGCATCTTCGATCACCGCGTCGACGAGGTGTATGGCTTCACCTGTGCCGGCGGAGGTGCCGAGAGGTGTGGCACCCTTGAATTTCAAGAGGACGCCGGTCGTCGGGAGGCTGAGCTCCAGCGTCACGCCGACGGTCGGGATGCCCGCGTTGGTGGGTTCCTCATAGGCGCGCACCTTGCGGACGACGGCCTTTTCGCCGGACCGCAGGGCGTGCTCGCCACCGGACTCCGCCACCTTGAGCATCAGCTCGGTCACCGCCTGATACTTGACGAGCCGCTCGGTGTTGGCGCCGCCTCCGGCCTTGAGGCCCAGTGCGTTGACCGCCAGCGCGATCTGCGCCTCCATATCGTCGTTGGGGCTCTTGGAGCGGTGGGACACGACCAGATCCATGCCTTTTCCAAGCGCCACCAGCATCGCGAGGAGCGTCTCGTAGAGGGAGCCGATCTGGTTGGCCTTGATCAGGGCGGCATTCATCAGTCCCTCGGCGGACGCGGTCTCGATGGTGTGGTCGTTGGTGGTGACGAGGTCGTCACCGATCACGAATAGCTTGTCTCCCAGACGCTCGAGCAGCAACCTCCAGCCTTCATCGTCGAACTCGGAAAAGCCGTCTTCGATCGACAGCAAGGGGATCTCGTACTCCTCCATCGCCTTGACATAAACGTCGAGGACGGCGTCCCGGTCCAGAACCACCTTGGCCTTGTCCCGCCAGAAGAGGTACATGCCGACGCTGTCGGGCATGTCGAATTCGGTGCGGTAGGCGTTTTCGAGCTCGCTCATCGCCGGGTCGAGGGCGATCGCGACATCGGTTCCCGGCTGACAGCCGCACTCGGCGATGGCCCGCTTCATCATCGACCATAGACGGACCTCGGGCAGCGGGTAATCGCCCTTCTCGATGTAGGGCGCGAGGCCGCCCTCCAGCCCGATGCCCATGACCCGGCAGCCCTCTTCCTTCTCGATGATTTCCTTGAGCCGATTTTGCAGGCGAACCGTCAGCTCCTGGGCGTCCTGATAGTCGCGCGCGCTCAGGATCAGGAACATCGCTTCCTGCATGCTGATATTCGACTCCGGGTACTCCTTCTCGGTGTGGCGGCCGCCCATGCCACAGTTGCGAAACTGCCAGGGTGCCGCGACCGGTCCCAGCCGTGGATGGATGGCCTCCTGAATCCGGCCCCCGATCATCCTGCGCTTGAGCTCGGGGCACTGTCGCAACCAGCCCGAGACCTCGGCCACCGAACGCGCCTTGTCCCGGGCCTGGCGTTCCCGCTCCCTGAACTCGGTGTACTTGCCGGGGTCGGCGAGCCGGAAATCGAGAAACGAGACGAGGCCGATACCGAGGAACAGCCTGCCGGCGTAAATCGCCGCGGTCAGCTCGGCGCCGAGCCCAATGGCAAGCAGTGCCACTGCGACGGGCAGCGTCGCCATCGCCACATTGCGGCTGGCGCGAGGCCCGGCGGCCGCGACGGCGAGATTGTAGGGAGCGTCGGGGTAGTAATTCAGCCCCTCCTTCTTGACCCCGGGCGCCGTGCCGAAGGGGATGCGCAGGATCATGCCGGCGAGAAAGAGCACGCGGCCGAAGAACGGCCGGTCGAGCTTTGCATTGACCTCGACCGCGACTGATTCGTTCAGCGCATCGAGCCGCGCGGCGGCGACGAAATGGCCGAGTTCGTGGAGCGCGATGCCGAGATGGAAGGTGATCGCCATGAACAGCGCGGAGACCAGGGTTTCCCAGCTGGCGAAGATGAAACGCAGAACCTCTGCCTTGAAGACGGCTGCGCCGGGAAGCGCCAGGACCGAGGAAATGAAGGCGACGTGGAACGAGACCAGGATGTGGTTGGCAATGACCCAACCTTCCTGGAGCGTGGCGCGCCGCGGGCTGTGCTCGGAGTGCACACCCAATCCTAACCCGGACTCCCGCCGGGTTAGTAACGCCAGCTCGTGAGGTCCGCTCCCTCCGGCGCCGTGCTTTCGATCTGCTCGAGGATCCTCGGCAGGTACATGGTGTTGTATCGCAGCCTCGAGACGGAGTTCGGATTGTCGTGGTCGCCGTTCCAACAGTGTTCGGCGCGGTTGCCGTAATCGACGACTCCGGCAAAGTAGGGTTCAGTTGTCGACTCGAGGAACTCCTCGGTCAGGTAAACGGCGTTGTTGAGGTAGTAGTTGTCCATGTCGCCGGCGAAGATATGGATCTTGCCGACGAGCTTGGGACCGACTTTTTCCCAGTCACGCTCGAGAATATGTCGCAGGTCGTAGTTCTCCCGCCAGTACGCGGCGATCTCGGGGTCGATGACCCCGGTTCTCCGGTCCCACAGGCGTCGAGGATAGCCGTCGGCCGCGACCGGCGAATAGACAGCCTCCCAGATGTCGAGCTGCTGTCCCGAGCGGTTCTTGGTACCGAGGGCCAGCTCCCAGAGGCCGTCATCGCGCATGGTGACCGTGACCTGGCCGAGCCAGTCGCGACGGCTCGGCCTTTCCAGGCGGCGGAAGGGCCCCTCGACAAAGTAGGCGTTGGCGTCGGAGTAGATGTTGAGCAGCAGGTAGGCGCGGAAATCGATCGGGTCCGGACAGGCGGCAAACGCGCCGTTGTACTCATCGGGGTAGAAGACCTGTGCCGCCAATGCCTCCCATCCGCCGGTCGAACCACCGTAAAGAAAGCGGGCCCAGGGTTCGCCCAGGCCTCGGAACTCTTTCTCGATGAACGGGATCAGCTCGTGGGTGATGGCATCGCCATAGGGCCCGAGATTGGCCGAGTTGACCGCGTAAGAGTCGTCGTAGAAGGGGTTCGGGTGTTGGATCTCGACGACCAGAAAGCGGGGAAGGTCGGGCCCGATCCACTTCTGATAGAAGGCGTAGGCCTCCTCCTGTTGGACCCGGTTGTAACAGTCGACCCGAAATCTCTCCGAGAACTCGCACTCGAGGTCCGCGTCGGGAGGCTCGGTGCGAAAGTCACCGACGTCGCTCGGGAAATGACCGTGGAAGATCATCAGTGGATAACGCGCGTCCGGATGCTCGCTGTAACCGTGTGGAAGGAGCACGTGGGCGCCGAGGAACATCGGCCGCCCCCAGAACTCGCTCAGCAGCTCGCTCTGAATCCGGATGTGCTTGACGTACTCGGTGTCCGTTGGGGGGTCGATGGGAGGAATGATCTGGTTGAGGACGATTCGGATGACTGCATCGCCGCCCGGTGCGAAGTCAATCGTCTGCGGCGTGCTGTAGAGATTCCCCGGAGCGCGGTTCCACCGCTGGCCTTCACCCCGGTCCATCGGCAGCTTCACGGTGTGGCCGTCGGCACGGTGAAAGGTCTCGTAGCGGTGGAGCAGGGCCTGCAACCGGTAAGAACCTGAAGGCACATCGTCGATGGTCTGAATGGGATAACCGAAGACCGAGGCATCGATTCGAACAGCTTGCCCCGGCCTCAAGCCCTCGACATCAGACCCGAAAATCTGGATTGCGTTCACCCCCGGCCGGACCTGAAAGCGGGGTTCGTCGTCATCGTCCGTGGACAGCATGAGGATGACCCGGCCGTCGATCGCCCCTGATTCGACCTCCGGAGAAAACGACACCTCGATCTCGAGGCTGAGACAGGGCATCGATACGATCACGGCCAGAGCGAAGAGAACCACAGTCACGAGCCCAGGCATCGTTTTCATTGATCCTCCTCCTGATCGTGCGCCGTGCGGCATGGCATTCACTGTAGCTGGGAGTCGTCGCCTGTACAATTCGTGGTGGACACACGATGCCGAACAGCCACACCACGACCCACTATCGGGCCTGCAACCTGTGCGAGGCGATCTGCGGTCTCGCCATCGAGGTCAGTGGTCACGATATCAGGGCGATCAGGGGCGACAGCGAGGACCCGTTCAGCCGCGGCCACATCTGCCCCAAGGCGGTGGCCCTCCAGGATGTTCACGCTGACCCCGATCGTCTTCGCCATCCCATACGTCGCACCGGGAACGGGAGCTGGGAACGCCTGACCTGGGATGAGGCACTGGATGAGGTAGCGGACCGGCTGCGCGCAGTCCAGAAGAAGTCTGGCAACGACGCGGTCGCGCTCTATGTGGGGAACCCCAGCGTCCATAACTGGGGCACGTTGCTCTTCGGCCCTCCGCTCAGTCGGAACTTGCAGACGAGAAATCGGTTCTCCGCCACCTCGGTCGACCAACTGCCGCACCACGTGGCCGCCACCTTGATGTTCGGTCACAGGCTGCTGCTGCCCGTTCCGGACGTGGATCGGACGCAGTTCCTGCTCGTCCTCGGTGCCAACCCGGTGGTCTCGAACGGCAGCATGATGACCGCCGCCGGTTTCAAACGGCGCCTCGAGAAACTCAGGCAACGGGGGGGACGGTTGGTCGTGATCGACCCCCGACGGACCGAAACCGCAGAGATGGCTGACACACACCTCTTCATCCAGCCGGGGAGCGACGGGCTGTTTTTGATGGCTTTGCTGCAGGTCATTTTTTCTGAAGGCCTCGAGACACCTGGGTCGACGGCCGAGTTCTGCGACTCGATCGACGCGGTGCGTGAGCTGGTGGCCGACATCTCTCCCGATCGAGTTGCACCGGTGACCGGCATTGACCCCGAGGCCATTCGTGATCTGGCTCGAGGTTTCGCCGCGGCTCCTTCGGCGGTCTGTTATGGAAGGCTCGGGGTGTCGACCCAGGCGTTCGGTGGGCTCTGTCAGTGGTTGGTCAACGTGCTCAACATCGTCACCGGAAACCTCGATCGGACCGGCGGCGCCATGTTCACCAGGCCAGCCGTTGACCTGGTCGCCAATACCGGCCCCGGTCATCTCGGGAGCTACGCCAGCCGCGTGCGAGGCCTGCCCGCCTATGGCGGCGAGCTGCCGGTCGCGGCCCTGGCGGAAGAAATCCTGACCGAGGGCGAGGGTCGAGTTCGAGCCTTGCTCACAATCGCCGGCAACCCGGTCTTGTCGACTCCAAACGGTGTCCAACTCGAGCGCGCTCTCGAGAGCCTCGATTTCATGGCGGCGGTCGATTTCTACCTCAATGAAACCACCCTCCACGCGGACATCATCCTGCCACCGACCTCAGCCCTCGAACACGACCACTACGACCTCGTTTTCAATCTGTTGGCGGTTCGCAATGTGGCGCGATACTCTCCCGCGCTCTTTGATGCGGCGCCCGACGCCAGGCACGACTGGCAGATCCTCGCCGAGCTTCACCGACGACTGGATGACGGCCCGCCACTCGCACGGTTCAAACGATGGTTCAACGCGAAGATCGGACCTCGGCGAATCCTCGATCTCGGATTGCGGCGGGGACCGTGGGGCTCGGGGCTGTCCCCATTCGGCAAAGGGCTCAGTCTGGCAGCGCTCGAGCGGGCAGAACACGGCGTCGATCTCGGCCCACTCGAGCCGTGTCTCCCGGACCGGCTGCGAACCCCAAGGCGGCGGATCGAGCTGGCTCCGGCTCCGTTCGTGAAGGACGCACAGAGGCTCCTTGCCACGCTCGATGGCGACCCGACCGACCGGCCGCTGCTGCTCATCGGGCGGCGCCATCTTCGAAGTAACAACTCGTGGATGCACAACTCACGGCGACTGGTGCGGGGGAAGGACCGCTGCACCTTGTTGATGCATTCGGACGATGCGGCCAGACTCGGTGTTGCCGGCGAAGCGAGGGTGGCGGTGGTCTCACGGACCGGCCGCATCGAGGCCCCCCTCGAGCTCAGCGACGAGGTCATGCCCGGGGTCGTCAGTCTGCCTCACGGTTGGGGGCACCATCGCCCCGGGACGGAGCTGTCTGTCGCGGAGAAACATCCAGGCGTCAGCATCAACGATCTGACCGACGAGTCGATCGTGGACGATCTCTGCGGCAATGCCGTCCTCAGCGGCATCGCGGTGCGGGTGGAACCCGTTTAGTCCACTCGGTTTGGATACATCTGGTCGATCACGTCGGCATATTTGGCGAGCAGGACCCGGCGTTTGAGCTTGAGGGTCGGTGTCAGCTCGCCCGCCTCCTGGCTGAACTCATTGGGGACCAGGGTGAACTTTCGCACCGACTCGTAGCGTGAGAACGAACCCATTTTGGCTTTAACGGCGGCTTGATAGTGGTCGATGACTCTCTGATCGCGGCATAGCGTCGGCAGGTCGCCGTCGATGTTGTGGTCCCTGGCCCACGACTCGAGGACCTCCGCCTGGGGAACGATCAGTGCGCTGATGAAGTTGCGACGGTCGCCGATGACCATCGCCTGGGCGATGAACTCGTGGGTCTTGAGGGCGTTCTCGATCGGCTGCGGGGCGACGTTTTTTCCGCCGGCAGTGACAATGAGCTCCTTGATCCGGTCGGTGATGTGGAGGAAGCCGTCGTCGTCGATGTGGCCGACGTCACCGGTGTGAAGCCAGCCCTCGGGGTCGATGGTCTCGGCCGTGGCCTCGGGCTTGCGCCAGTACCCGCGCATCACGATGTTCCCGCGCACGCAGATCTCGCCGTCATCGGTGATCTTGAGCTCGACGCCGGGGCCGGGCTTGCCGACGCTGCCGTAGCGAAGGTTCGTGCGGGTGGTCGACGTCGCCGCGCCGCTCAACTCGGTCATGCCCCAGGCTTCGAGGATGCGAATGCCGATCGCATCGAAGAACTCGGCCAGACCTTTGGCCAGCGGTGCGCCGGTGGAAACATAGAACTCGATGTTGCCGCCGGTCGCGGCGTGGATCTTTTTAAAGACCAATGCCGAAGCGATCCGGTGCTGGACGGAGAGTGAGAAACCGGCCGCGCCGGATCTGTCGGCCTCGCTGAACCTGCGACCGACGTTGATTGCCCAGTCGAAGAGGGCCCGTTTGATCGCCGGCCCCTGCTGCACACCGGCGTAGATCCGGCCGTGGATCTTCTCGTAGACCCGCGGCACGGCGACGATGTGGGTCGGGCGGATCTCGCGCAGATTTTCGCCGAGAGTGTCGAGGCTCTCGGCGTAGGCAATGACAAAGCCATAGAGCAACGCGAACGAATCGACCACCCTTTGCAGGATGTGTGACAGCGGCAGGAACGAGAGCAGGGAATCCCCCTCCTTGCCTTCGAAGATCGGCCAGATGGCGTCGAACTCCGCAACGAAGTTGTGATGGGTGAGGGCCACGCCTTTGGGGTCGCCGGTGGTGCCCGATGTGTAGACGATGGTCGCCAGGTCCTCGGGTCCTGTCTGACGAGACATTTCGATAAACTCTTCGCGGGAATGCCGTTCGCCGAGGGATTTGAGAGTGTCGAGACTGATGACAAGGTCGTTTTCGTGCAGATTCTCCGGGTAGAAAACCACGATCTTCTCGATCGACGGTACGTTTTCGCGGATCGAGAGAACGGTCGAAAGGTGATCCATCGACGACACGAACACGACCTTGACCTCGGCGTCGTGCAGGATGTAGGCGATCTGTTCACCGATCAGCGTGGTGTAGAGGGGCACCCCGACCAGACCGGCCGCCATGGCACCGTAGTCGGTGGTCGCCCATTCGGGTCTGTTTTCAGAAAGAATCGCGATTCGGGATCCTGTTTCGAAACCCAGGCTCTTGAGACCAAACGCCGTCTTTGCTGCCTGCTCCAGACCCCAGTGGAACGAAAAGCTCTGCCAGGAACCTTCCCGTTTGACCATGAAGGCCGTGTGCTGGCCACGGCGTTCAACGATCTCGATAAAGCGCTCGTTGAGCGTCGCCCCCATGTAGAGCCTCCTCGAAGGTGGTGAGCGATTGTAATGCCAGCAGCTTCCCACGGCAACGAGAACCCGCTCCCGTTTCTGACGTACATCCATCGTGATCATTGTCGGCAACCTGGGCTGCCGTGTTCGGGATCTCAGCCGGTGTATTCCGTGATGGTTGGAGAGGTATGAGTGACGATGGTGGCGCCAGACCAATTCGGCTACCCCCGACCTTTGACAGCTGACGAACACGACCTCATCGAGGCCATGCTCGGTGCGGTACGGGCCGGTGTCGGTCGGTACATTGGGCAGCTCGAGTCTGCAAAGGTCGTCGGCGGCTGCGGTTGCGGTTGTCCGAGCATCGATCTCTCGACCGCGTCGGGTGTCGCCGACAAGAGTCCGACACCCGTGATACTGGCAGACGCCGAGTCCCCGGAGGGCGTGCCGGTGGGAGTCATCCTATGGGCGCGCGGCGGCTGTCTGAGCGGGCTCGAAGTCCATCCCTGGGACGGCTCCGATGTGATTCGCCTTCCCCATCCCGAAACGCTGAGGAACCTCAGGACCGCCGGTTGAATCGCAAGCGACGACGGCGCTCGATCGCCCTCCGGATATGCTAGGGTGGCAGCAAGATTCGAGTTCAACATGGGCGGGTTCTCGGGGATGTACGCGCGGCACCGGATTTTCTGTCAGCGAGTTTCCGCGCCTGGTGCGGACCTGAATCGAAAGGGGGAGACATGGACATCACGAGTATCGTCATCTTTCTTGTCATAGGAGCGATTGCCGGTTGGCTGGCGGGTAACGTCATGAAGGGCGGCGGTTTCGGCCTCGTTGGTGACATCGTCGTCGGCATCATCGGCGCTTTTATCGGCGGTTGGCTCTTCGGGGTCCTCGGAATCGCCGCAGGCGGATTGATCGGGGCTGTCATCACCGCATTTGTCGGTGCGTGCGTCCTGCTTTTTGTCATCCGTCTCATCAAAAAGGCCTGATTGAAGGGCATCAGCTGTCACAGAAAAAATGCCGGGTGGAATCTCGCCGCGTCGGACCACGTAATATCGAGTGAGGAGAGCCAATGGGTGAGAACAGCGGCAAGGGATGTGGTTGCTGTGGTGGTGGAATTTTCGGCAGCATCGGTGCAGTGCTTGCGGCGCTGCTCAGCTGGAGCGTCAACCACAGCATCCTGTGGGCGCTCGTCCACGCGTGTCTGAGCTGGTTCTACGTCATCTATCACTGGATCGTATACGGCAAGCTTCTCCCCTGATTGGGGAGAAGGTTAAGAGTCAAGAGGAAAGCTGGATCGTTTCAGCGAATATGTTGCAATAACACCTTCACTCTTCACCGTTAACTCTTTACTTGTTTCACTTTGACGGTTCAAACTGGCGGTCACCTACCAGTTCTAGTTCACAACTCCAGACTCCCCGAGATTCTGCTCTGCATACTCGAGAACTCGGTCGTAATTCTCATAGTCCTGACAATGTTGCTGCAGGAGCTGGAAAACGTCGGTAGCCTTGTCGACCTCCCCGGTATCGCAGTAGGCAACCATCAGCTGTTCCAGCGATTCGCAGTCGTATCGCCGGACAAAGGCTGCGGCCTCCGAGAAAACGGCGCTGTAGCCGGCCTGGCTGGTCCAGCTGAGGCAGAGAGCGAGAAAGGTGTAAATGTGGCCGATGTAGGTCTCGTCGTAGACCTCCTGCATGTATGGCAGGCAACGGAGAAAACAGGGAATCGCCTCGCTGTAGTCACCATCGTCGAAGAGAATGACGCCGAGGGTGTAACAGGACTGGCAATAGACGCTGAGCACGTCGTCGAATGACTCGAGGTACGGCTTATACGACCTCACCGACTCCTCGAGAACCGTGCGTGCACTGTCGATCTCCTCGAGATCGTAGTGAATGGTTCCCACCAGACCGAGCAGGAAATTCCTCCAGTTGATCTCATTTTCGCTGACCAGAAGTTTCTCCAGGTCCGCGATGTCGCTGTGGTCCGCAGTGCGGTCATCCATCCGCTCGATTGCGCGCTCGATGCCCGCTGCGACCCTGCCGCTGTCATCGCTGCCTGTATACCACTCGGGTATCTGCATGCTCGAACCCCTCCGCAGGGCGAAGAGTTTAGCCTGAACCATTCCGAATCACCACCCATTCGATGGCCGATAATTGAGTTATAATCTCGATTGATCATGAGCTGTAAGAAGGGTGAATCCGAGGCCAAACCGAAGCCTGGTCGATACCGCTGTAAGGATTGCGGTGCGGTGGTCAAGAAGAAAAAAAAGAAAGACCTCTGCGAACCGAAGAAGATCAAGAAAGAAGCGCGCTCGGGCGACTGAAGCGCCCTCCTACCGCAATTCAGGCCCGCACACGGGGTGCGGGCCTGAATTGCAAAAATAGCGCCCATGCCCCCGTATCGCCGACTGATTCGACCACCCTTCGGTATGGCATGGGCGCCAGTGTGAAGGCTCAGTATACGACACCGGGCGCGTTGCGCAAGGGGGGTCGCGATATGATCTTGCGAGGACTCTGAAAGGGTCTCCGGGGCCAATTCCTCAGGGGCCAGAACGGGGCAGCATGAACAACAACAAGGTGGAAATCCGATACCGTGGCACAGTCCACCGGGTCGGCTCCGGCATCCGCATCGACGATTTTCTGACCAGCATCAACGGAGCGATTCCCGACACCGTCCTGTCAGCGCTGGTCAACCGGCGACAGGTGATGCTCGACTTCCCGTTGCGCGGAGAGGTCGATCTGGAACTGGTCTTTTTTGGTGATCGCGAAGGGGAGTCCGTCTACAAACGGTCGGTGAGCCTCATGTTCTACGAGGCGTGCTACCAGCTCTATCCGGACGCTCGCACAGTGATCG
>CAYRFI010000030.1:0-37894 GCA_964423595.1 uncultured Thermoanaerobaculia bacterium
CACCGTTGGGTGCGGTGCATCGGCGCCCGCAGCAGGAAGTTGGTGAGATATGCGGGTGAGATATGGAAGCGACCCGTACGGAGGCTTTTGATCAGCTGAACATGGCTTTTGCTACTCGAGCGTCGGCAGCCCCAGTTCCCTGGCGTTGACGATGCTCGGCGCAGCATTTGGACCCTTGCCGCCGATGAATTCCAGAATCCTGCGCGGATCCGTCGAGACGGGCCAGCCGCGCAAAATACCCGCCACGTTCGATGCCGCCAGCGTGGCCATTCCCTGCCGGGTCCACCGCGTGGCCGATGCGATGTGCGGCACGATCACGACATTTTTCAACCTGCTCAAACCCGGTTTCATCTTCGGCTCGTCCTCGAACACGTCCAACCCGGCCCGGAATTCCGGGTTTCGCCGACAGTGCGCCACCAGGGCTGCCTCGTCGATGACGGGTCCTCGGGCCGCGTTTATCAGGATCGCGTTCTTCTTCATCAGGCGGAGCCGCGTCGCGTTCATCAGGTGATGGGTCGTCTCGTCCAGCGGCGGATGGAGACTGACCACGTCGGCCTTCTCGAGCACCTCTTCCACGGTCGTCGCACGAGTCACCCTCACAGGCGCCTCGCCCTGAAACTTCAGGAATTTCGAGTATTCGCGGATGTACTTCTCGAGGTCTCGGTTTCGACGGATGTCAAAGTAAATGAAATCCATCTTCAACCCTTCGACCATCATTTTCGCGTACGCGGCCCCGATGCGCCCCGCACCAATCACGCCGACGGTTTTGCGGGTGAGCAACTCTCCCAGAAACAGCGAGGGAAGCCAGCCTTGGTACGTGCCGTCGCGCATGAAGACGTCGGCCTCTGGGATTCGCCTGGCAGCCGCAAATGTGAGCGCGACGGCCATTTCCGCGGTGGTCTCGGTGAGCACTCCGGGTGTGTTGCCGACGGGGATCCCTCTCTTCGTCGCCGCCTCGACGTCCACGTTGTCGTAACCCACGGCGTAGTTGCTGTAGGCCGTCCCACCCGCCTTCCGCAGGGCAGCGAACAACCCATCTCCCCAGTCCTCGGTCAACTGCCCGATTGCGCCATCGCATCGGTGACCGATCGCGGCCTTGATCTCGCTCACCCTCAGGATCCGGGTCTCGGTCCCATACTCGACCCTTGCGTCCGCCTCGGCCAGGATATTCAACCAACGGTCGCCCGGAAGCTCTTTCGTCACCACAACCCGTTTCTTGCCCGAGGGGTTGTAGACCTTCCAACCTTTGGGGTTAGCAATCAATGTCGAATCTCCTTTGATTCAACTTCTGACGATTGGCGTCTCAGCCGTTCCCAACGTAGCGTCATGAGCACCGCGGGGGTCGCCGCGAGGGAGAGAAACCCCAGACCGAGCGCCGTAGCGGTAAGACCCGCCCACGGTATGGCGACGATGCCGACGACGAGGGCACCGGCGGCGGCACCCGCCTCATCCGCCGCAAAGGCGATCCCCGCGTTGTGTCGGCTGCTGCGGTGGCCGAGCGCCGTCAGGCCCGGGAACGCCGCCCCGGTCAATCCGCCTCCAGCGATCAAAAGCACCGGCACGGCTACAAGCGGAAAGCGGACGGCGATGCCTCCGGCGATCAACAGTGACAGTACGGCACCGGCGACGAGCACCAGGGGTAGACGGCGGGAGGGGTAGGACGATCTACAGGCGAGCCCAGCGCCGCCGGCGAGTCCGGCCATGAATATCGCGGTGAGGGCACCGATCTCCGAGTAGACCGAGCCGCGGGTCGCCTGCCAAGTAGCGATCAGGAGCAGCCACCACCCCATCGAGCTCAACCCGACTGCAGCGGCGGTGGTCGTGACCGGCGGTCGTCGTATCAGGCCCCTTGCCATCAGAGCGAGAGCAGCGAAACCGAGCAGAGCGGCCAACGGCCATGCGCTGTGACTTTCCATGTCCAGAACAAGCCGCAGCAGGGTGGGCTTCGATTTCGCTTCGTGCAGCGCCCCAGCCAGCATCACCGCCCGCGGGTGAGCAATGGTGTTGACCCGAGCGTCGGCGTCGAGTGCCTCGGAGAGGGTGGTCGCCCGTTCCCGATCGGTGAAGAGTGGGATCATCTCGGGAACGAGCTCCGAGCTCTCGAGACCGCGGCTTCGCAGCCGCTCGGCGAGACGGTTGGCATCGATATCGAGATCGGCGGCGGGCCCGCCTGCGATGAGCAGGATCTCTCCTCCCGGCAGGGCTGTAAGCTGTGGAAAGACCATGCGCAGGGTGGTGGCCAGGGTCGTGACCAAGCGTCCGGCGGTGCCGCCGAGGTAGGTGTCGGGGACCGCAATCCGCATGACCAGAATGCCGTCCGGCCTCATGTTGTCGCGGCAGCTGCGGAAAAACTCGAGGGTCCGGGTTCGATTATGCCTCAGGGTTGTGGGGTCGGGATCGCGGAGAATCACGAGATCCCACGGACCGGAGCGCGACAACGCTCGCAAGGGATCAGTGGTGACCGGTCGC
Source organism: uncultured Thermoanaerobaculia bacterium (assembly GCA_964423595.1). Lineage (GTDB taxonomy): Bacteria > Acidobacteriota > Thermoanaerobaculia > Thermoanaerobaculales > Sulfomarinibacteraceae > Sulfomarinibacter. Next base: position 2,470 of record CAYRFI010000030.1, read on the forward strand.
ACCTGCGGCATCGTCAGCGCCGTGGCCACATCAGCCCCATACCAATTGGGGAGATTTCGGAGGAGCACGGGGTCTTCCTCCACGACGACGAGCTCTCGTACCGGATGGCGCGCCATGGCTTCGACCGATCCATCGGCGACACAGCCGACGGCGAAAACACTGGTCGGGTTCGGATGCAGGAGCATCGTCAGGTGGGCGCGCGGCAGAGTCTCGTAGGGGTCCGGGTAGGAGGCGATCAGGCGACCGTCGGCGAATATGTTGGTCGGTGGCCCATCGCTGACCTCGAGCCGTTGCAGGCGGGTTTCGCGCCAGTCGTCGAGCTCTCCAGAGTTGCCGGACCAAACCCAACCGGCGCGCGCCAGTGAATCCGCCGCAATCGGCGCCAGGAGGACACCGGTGATGACAATAATGAACGCGACGACGCGGCTTTGGCGCCACACGACGGTGGCGGTCACCAACGCGAGGGCGAGGCACAGAGCCACTGTCGTGCCGAATCCAACCACCAAGATCACGCTGAGCAGAGTGCCGCCGGTGAGTGCCCCTGTGGCCTCGATGGCGTAGGCTCTGCCGCCGCCCAAACGACCGAGCGCGCCGGCGAGGATCGGGAAGGCGAGGCCGCCGGCGAAGGCCGTGGGTACGACGGCCGCGATCCACAGCCAGGCGGCGCTGGCGGTGGTGAGAGTCTCTCCGGATGCAGCGCCGATCAGCGCCGGTGCGGCCCTGAAGAGCACAATGCCGAGGCCCGTGACCGCGAGCACGAGCGCCGGTAGGACCTGTGCAAGCCGTTCTGAACCGATTCCAGCACCGACTCGCGAGCCGAGGCCCATTCCGAGCAACCACAGCGCCATCACCGTGCCCCAGGCCATCTCGGAACCGCCCATTGCGGCCATCGCCTCGCGCAGGAGCAGGGCCTGCGCGACGGTGGTGGCCACACCGAGTAAGAAGACTGTTGTCCTCGGATCGGCTGTCGGTTGTGGTGCGATCACGGAGCGATTATGGCGCAGACACCACAAAAAATGAGGAATGAGGAATTAGGAATGCCACCCATCCGCCCGGGAGCGCTCCAGAGAGGTGGGGGGGCGGAGGGAATTCCTAATTCCTAACTCCTCATTCCTCATTCGTTATGCGAGGTCCTCCAATACTGCAGCGAGATGCTTGTAGAACTTCTGCACCGAGGAGATTTGCACGCGTTCCTCGGGTGAGTGAGCGTTCTCGATCTGTGGGCCGATCGACACGACGTCCATGCCGGGAACCTTTTCGATCAAAAGCCCGCACTCGAGGCCGGCGTGGATCGCCTTGAGCTCGGGCTTGTTACCGAAGAGTTTTTCATAGACGGCGCTCGTTTTCTGGACGATGGGCGAGCTGGGGTTGGGCTTCCACCCGGGGTAGGCGTCTTCGACGTGGACCTCGGCTCCGGCCTGTCTGAAGATTGAATCCACCTGGCGGCGAACCGCGAACAGCGCCGGCATGACTGAGGAGCGGTAGGAAACATCGATTTCAGCGTGGTCGCCATGGCTCTTGACCACGGCGAGGTTGTTGGAAGTCTCCACCAGACCGGGGACGTCTCTCGACATCGAGAGGACACCGTGCGGCAGGCCGTCGAGGACCCTGAGCAGGCGGTCGCGGGCGTGAACGTTGAGCACCTGGCGCAGCGAATCGTCGTCTTCCAGTTCTTCCACAGCGACCGAGAGGTCGGGGTCTGATGGCCCGAACTCTTCCAAGAAGTCCTTGGCGCACGCCTTGGCCACGTTCTTGAGCGGGTCAACCTTGGATTTTTCCACCCGACACACGGCGAACGCCTCGCGCGGGATGGCGTTGTGCTTGTCACCACCATCGATCGCCACCAGGTCGAGCTCCAGACCCTCGTCGATCGCTGCGAGCAGGATCCTGGTGGTGAGTTTGATGGCGTTGCCGCGGTTTTCAATGATGTTGAGCCCCGAGTGACCACCGCGAAGCCCGGTCACCGAGATTCTTATCGGCACTGACCCGAATGACGCTGTGCGGCGGGCGGTCTTGAGTTTCGCGATCGTATCCGCGCCGCCGGCGCAACCGATATAAACCGCCCCGTCCTCTTCCGTGTCGAGGTTGAGCATGATGCGGCCGCTGATCATCGATGGATCCAGGTCTTTAGCGCCGGTGAGGCCGGTCTCCTCGTCCACCGTGCACAGCAGCTCCAATGGCCCGTGGACCACGTTCGGGTCGTCCGCGACGGCCATCCCGGCGGCGACACCGATGCCGTTGTCGGCGCCGAGTGTGGTGCCCTTGGCCTGCACCCAGTCGCCGTCGACCTCGACCTCGATTCCCTGGGTCATGAAGTCGCGCACGACGTCGGAGTTCTTTTCACAAACCATGTCAAGGTGGCCCTGGAGAATGATCGTCGGTGCGTCCTCGTGACCGGGCGTCGCCGGGACCTTGATCGCCATGCTGCCGGCCGCATCCTGAACGACTTCGAAGCCGCGGTCTGCGGCCCAGCTTTTGACGCCTGCGATGATCTTTTCTTCGTGCTTTGACGGGCGGGGGATCTGACGGATGGTGTCGAAGTGCTGCCACAGGAGCTTTGGCTCGAGGGCTTCCAGGGGACTGCTCATGACCGGCCTCCAATTGTGAGCTGGGCCGACCGCGCGGATCGGCCCCAGCATGATACCGGATCTCGCCGTAACTTACATGTTGCTTGATCCCGGCGCTCTTTTTCTCTTTTTTCGAGCCGGAGAAACCGCTTGAGCGGTCGAAAAATTGCGGTCGGCGTCGATACGGTTTCTACGGCTCGAAAAAAGAATAGCGAAAAGCACAAGGTCGAGAGCGCTGGTCAGATCAGCGCTTCGAGGATTTCGACCGCCGTCAAAGCCCCGCCGACGCGGAGACCGTCAGCCATCATCGTCAACGCGAGCTGGGTGCCGTCCGGCGACAGCCACGGTGGAGTCACGACGACCTGATCCCGGTTGATGACCGCGTCCAGGCTCGCGGGACACGATTCGACTTCGATGGCTTCGGCCTGGGTCAGGGCGTCTCGCACGTCATTCGTCTCGAGCCGGTGCTCGAAGCTCAGACCGAGATGCGCCAGGTGGCCGTGGAAACAGCCGAAAAGGGTGCGTGTGACCGCCAACGGCAGATCCGGGAGGAGCAGCGAAGCATCCTCCTGGAGCTCATCACTCGCAACGGCTATCGCGTTGAACGCGAGGACGAAGCCATGGACCCGGTCTTCCACCTGCGCGCCCTGAGCCCTCTGGGACGCCTGCCTGGCGAGGATTTCGATCGCCTCACGGCCGTACGCCGACGCAGGGTCGACGACCGCCAGCGTGCCACGGAGCGCGCTCAGATGGGACAGGACCTCGACGACTCGCGATGTCGCGAAGAGGGCCGGGTGGGCGACCCGTAACTGACGCGAATCTGGCCCGACATCTCCGACTGAAGGGATGGTGCGATCGCGCAGTTTTTCGAAGCCGAACAGATCGAGGAGGATCGACTCCGGGTTGTCGTCGAGGTATCTCAGCAGGTGGTCGTGGCGAGAGGACCAGCCGTCGGAGGCGACGACGATGACGTCGGCGCCGACGAAATCATCCGGCCCATCGAGGGGTGGGACGAGCGCCGGACCTGCACTCATGTCCGCGATCTGATGTTCGTCATCGACATCGGTGTGGCGAAAATCCCACTCGCCGACGACGCCGTCGAGTCGCTCGGAGTGGGTCAGGAGCTCGCGGCCCCTGAGCGTCAGGGGGTCAAGAATCAGGGTTTTCGACGGCACTGGGGACATCTCCTGAGGTCGACGGCAGCTCCTCAGTGGCGCGGGGTTGGCGCCGTACCTTGCGGGTCAGCACGATGACCGGAGCCGAGAGGATATAGATGGCGGCAAACAACGACAGGAAATGTGGCGTCAGGGTGATGAGGGAAAATGCCAGGGCGATGAGAAAGAGGGTGGGGGCGGGCCACTTCTTGCGCAGGTTGACGGCCTTGAATGAGGGGTAGGGAAGGTTCGAGACCATCAATAACGACAGGCCGAGAACAAAGGCCACGACCACCGGGATGACCGCGGGGTGCGTGACTGGCGTCGGCGACGTCAGCACCAACATCGAGATGGAGCCGGCCCCGGCGGGAATCGGTAACCCGACGAAGTCGAGTGACTCGTGGTGGGCGCTCGAGAACCTGCCAAGTCGAATCGAACCCGCGACGAGGAAGAGGAACGCCACCGCCATACCGACCCTCGGAACCTCCCACAACCCCCACTGGAAAGCCAGCAGAGCGGGCGCGACCCCAAAGGAGGTGACGTCGGCCAACGAGTCGAACGCCTCGCCGAATTGGGTGACGGTTCCGGTCAGGCGGGCGATGCGGCCGTCGAGGATGTCGGCGAAGATGGCAATCAGGATCAGGATCGAAGCACGTTCGAATTGGCCACGGCTCGAGGCCACGATCGACAGAAAACCGCAGAAAATGTTCGCCACGGTGAATAGCGAGGGAATGACGTAGAAACCTCTTCGCTTGCCCGTCGTGCTCTTTCGTCGCTTGACCCGCGGTTTTCTCACGTCGGGGTGTTTCCGGTGAGTTCAGCGATAGCCGATTCGCCCGCCCTCACTCGGTCTCCCTCTTCGACGAGTATGGCCGCGTCATCAGGTAGAAAAACATCCACTCGAGAACCATAGCGGATCAAACCGATTCGGTCACCGCGGAGGACCGCATCGCCGGGGCTGTGGTCAAAGACGATCCGCCGTGCCACGATCCCCGCGATCTGTTTGAGGGCGATCTTCCCCGATGGCCCGTCCCAGACTGAAAGGTTTTGCTCGTTCTCGAGCGAAGCTTTGTCTTTGAAGGCCGATATCTTCCGACCTTGGTTGTAACTGTAATCAATGAGCTCGCCATCAATCGCGGCCCGGTTGACGTGGACATTGAACACCGACATGAAGATGCTGACCTGCTTCGGGAGACCTCGCAGGACCATGTCTGCAGGGGCGGGACAGACCTTGATGACCTTGCCGTCAGCCGGCGCACACGCGGTTTTTGGGCTGAAGGTGCAGTTTCGTTGTGGGTTGCGGAAGAAGAAGAGGGCAAAGACGCCCAGCGCAATCAGAAGCACACCGGCGACGGGCCAGCCGACGACCCAGACGACGGCGCCGGCGAGCACTGGTATCACAGCGAAGGGCCACCCCTCCGGGGCAATCATCAGCAAGGCCTCGTCAGAACTCTAGGAGGCCATCCGGCGGAGGCGCTCCATCTCGTCCTTGAGGTGCAGCTTGAGCTTTTTGAGGCGTTTTTCTTCCATCTCCTCGTCGGGCGTCAAGAACGTCCTGCTTCGCAGCTCCTCGAGTCGGCGCTCGTGGTCCTGGTGCTGGAGTTGGAGCTCTTCGATGGTGAGAGACCTCTTCTCAATCTGCTCCTGATTTGGGCTCATTCTGACCCTCCTCTGTGAGTGACGTACACGATCCATCGTATCACCCGCAAGAGCGCGCTTCAACGCGGGTTTATTCCCGTGAAAACCCGTGTCCGAGTCCGCGTCCGTGCCCGTGCCCGAACGCTGAATTGTGCAGCGACTGACCGTCCCATTGAGAGCGCTTCCAGCTTCGATGACACCGGTGCCACTCTTCGCATTGTTTGCCCCGAACGCGCTGCAAGTCTCGAACGTCACGACTCAAACAATGCGAAGGGTGGCACCTATCCCGCCGAAGCGGGGAGCGCTCATCGGGTTGGGTTACAGGTCTGGAGGCCCTTTGGGCCTAGTAATACGGCCGATACCCCAGATCCTCTTCCTCGATGGGGCCCTTTTGTTTGAGTTCGTCGATGCCGACAATCGCTTCTTCGCGAGTGGTGAAGACGAAGTCGTGCTCGCGGCTCATGACCAGGGCCTGCTTCGGGCAGGCATCGACGCAGAATCCGCAGAAGACGCACCGCAGGAGGTCGATTTCGAAGCTGACCGGGAGCTTTTCCCACTCGACGGTCGCCTCCGGGTCCTCGTCGGCGACGATGGTGATGCAGTCGGCCGGACAGGCCGTTTCGCACATGTAGCAGGCGACGCAGCGCAGCGAGCCGTCGTCCTTGGTGGTGAGGATGTGGCGACCGCGCATCCGTTCCGAGTACTGGCGGACCTCTTCGGGATATTGAATGGTAGCGACGTCTCGTTGTCCGAAGAAATTGCGCAGAAAGTGACGCAGCGTCACCGCCAGCCCTTTCACGATCGGTCCGAGATAGCTCCATTCACCGAAGCCCCGCTGCGGACGGTCGACATTGACGGTCGTTAACGGCTTCATCGGTCGAGCTCCCCGGCGATGATGTTGAGGCTCGAAAGAATGGCGATCGCATCCGGCACCAGGTGGCCCTCGAGCAGGTGCGGGTAGGCCTGGAAGATCGCGAAACACGGTGGCCGAACCTTGATCCGGTAGGGTTTGCCTCCGCCATCCGACACCACGTAGTAACCGAGCTCTCCGTTCGCCCCTTCGGTCGCCAGGTAGGCGGACCCGGCCGGTACCTTGATGCCTTCGTAAATCAGCTTGAAGTGCCAGATCAAGGCCTCCATCTCGGTGTAGACCTTGGACTTCGGCGGCAATGCGGCATGGTGATTGTCGGTGATGACCGGTCCGTCCGGGAGGTTGTCGATGGCCTGCTCGATGATCCGCAGGCTCTGGCGCATTTCTTCGAGGCGTACCAGATAGCGTGCGTAGCTGTCGCCGGTAGAGGCAACGGGAATGTCAAAATCGTAGTTTTCGTACCCGAGATAGGGTCTGGCGCGCCGCAGATCGTAGGGCACGCCGCAGGCGCGCAGACAGGGACCCGTCCACCCCCAGGCAAGAGCCTCCTCGGCCGAAAGGGCGCCGATGCCCTCGGTGCGGCCGCGAAAGATGCGGTTGGTGGAGACCAGCTTGTCGACGTCGTCGACAAACTTTGGGATGTATCCCAGCAGGTACCGAACCTGGTCCTCGAAATCGGCCGGGACCTCGTGCGCCAGCCCACCGATTCGTGCGTAGGACACGGTCAATCGTCCACCAGCGCACGACTCGAGCAGGGTATAGATTTCTTCTCGCGGCTGGAAAAAGTACCAGAAGTTGGTGAGAGCGCCGACGTCGACGAGGGCGGCGCCGAGGCATACGGCGTGGTCCATGATGCGCGAGAACTCGGACAGTATCACTCGGACGACTTGGGCCCTCGGCGGCGCTTCGATACCGAGCATGTGTTCGACAGCGAGGGCGTAGCCGACGCCGTTGATCATGCTCGAGCAGTAGTTGAGGCGGTCGGTGTACGGGATCACCTCGCTCCAGCTGTGGGTCTCGGACATCTTTTCGAAGCAGCGGTGGAGGTAGCCGATTTCGCACTCGGCCCTGGTGATGATCTCGCCATCCAGGCGAGCCACGATCCTGAGGGTGCCGTGGGTTGCCGGGTGGGATGGTCCAATGTTGATGATCTGGGTCTCGAAATCCTCCTCCTCGTCGGGCTCGGTGACCCAGTCGGGGACAAAGGTCTCGGCCTCGGTCAGGACCCATCTTTTTTCGGGGTCATAGTCCTTGCGCAGCGCGTGTCCCTGGAATGCCTCGTGGGTAAGGATGCGGCGGAGGTTGGGGTGGCCGTCGAATCGTATGCCCATCAGATCCCAGGTCTCGCGCTCGAACCAGTCGGCCGCCTTCCAGATTCCGGAGGCGGTGGGGACCCGCGGATCGTCTTCGTCGACCGGCACCCGAACCCGAATACGGTGTCCCTTGGCGAGGCTGGTGAGGTGATAAACCACCTCGAACCGATGCTCGTTCATCGGATAATCGACGCCACACACGTCGAGCAGCAGGTTGCAGTCGAGCTCGGGACGGTCGCGGAGGACGCGCAGAACTCCGATCAGGCGGCTTCTGTCGGCAGTGATCTCGGTGAAACCGTCGGCCGCGGTGATGACCTTCAGGTCCTCGCTGCCCGGAATGAATCTGGCCAGGGGGTTTGGTGTCGCGGTGTCAGGATTTGAGACGGTCATACTGTGTCTCTCCGGATTGGATCAGTTCCTGGAGCTTGAGGATGCCACCGATCAGCGCTTCCGGGGTCGGAGGGCAGCCGGGGACGTACACGTCGACCGGGATGAACTCGTCGACGCCCTGGACCACGTGGTAGGCGCGATAAAAACCTCCAGTGCACGCACAGGCGCCCATCGACACAACGTACTTGGGTTCCGCCATCTGGTCATAGATTCGTTTCACCACGGGCGCCATCTTGTCGGTGATCGTTCCGGCGACAATCATCATGTCCGACTGACGGGGCGAGAATCGAACGACCTCGGCGCCGAAACGCGCCAGGTCATAATGTGACGAAACCGTCGACATGAACTCGATCGCACAGCAGGCGGTGCCAAACGGCAGAGGCCACAGGCTGTTCTTTCGAGCCCACGCGAGCATCGCCTCGAGCCGTGTCGTGAGCAGCGCAGAGCTGCCGTCTGGTTGACGCATGCCACCTCCTCGGTAATTGCCAGAGCTAACCTGCATATCTCACCAACTGTCTGCTGCGGCCGGGAATCTGCAGCAATCTGCGGCGTCTGCTCCCATCGGGGTGCTCCACGTACCGTCAAGTACCCGTCCGCGCCCCTCAGGCCGCAAACACCGCATCTCACCACAGCTTTCCGGCCTCGCGACGAAATCTGGTGAAATATGCAGGTTCGGTCGCGCTCGCATTATACCCACGCCGGATTTCTACGATTCGGCATCTTATAGAACCTCTTGAAGGCCGGAAAACATTGCATTTCGGACCTTTGCGTGATAATTTTTTATCGTATGACCGTTGGGATCGGGGGTCGTTCACTGCTTCGAATCGGTCAGATTCGGGCCATTTGCGATGGCTTTGGGTGCGAGATAGCAAGGAGTGGGTGAATGGAGAAGCGACTGTTTGTTGGCAACCTCCCCTACAGCGTTGGCGAAAGTGAGCTCGAGACCGCATTCGCTGAGTACGGCACCGTGGTGAGCGCGGTGGTCATCCGTGATCGAGAATCGGGTCGGTCGCGCGGCTTCGGATTCGTGGAGATGGAAACCGACGAGATGGCCGAAAGCGCGGTGGGCGCGCTCGATGGATTCGAGATGGATGGCAGGCGCCTGCGGGTCAACGAAGCGCAACCGAAGAACAACGATCGTCAGCGGCGCTCGGATTTTGGAGAGCGCTGGTAGGGTCAGGAGGGCGCGAGAAGAAAAAGCCCCGCTTTCGCGGGGCTTTTTCATTTTGAAGCTATCAGCAATCGGCTTGGGGAGGGAGGGGGAGCTGATAGCTGACGGCTGAAAGCTGATCGCTATGAGCTAGAAATTGTACGAAAACCCACCAACCAACTGCGCGCCCGAAAGATCAATCGTGCCAAACCCAGCGAAATCCTTGTTGAGCTCGTCCTCGGACCACCTGTAGCGACCCTCGAAGAAGAAACTCCAGCGGTGGCTGAGCCGGAAATCCAGCCCGGCGAGGGCGAAGAACTCCCACGTCAAACCGTCCGCACGATAGTTACCGAAGAAGATCGGCAGGTCTTCCTCGTCGGAGAAGTCGACAAAGTACCCCTCCTCACGGAATTGCCACCACAACATTCCGCCGCCTGCGCCGACATAAGGACGAACGCCGCTGCGCCCGAATCGAAGGACATATGCGGCGGTGAGGTCCGAGAGATCGAGCGACGTTGTATGGCTGATGTCCTGGCCGTCTGCATCCACCCAGTCTCGATAGGCGAGGGTCGATTGTCCGCTGTAGAAGCTGGCACCGAAGAGGACACCGCCGTACCGTGAGTTTCGCCACAGGTAGTCGGCGCCAAATACGAGATCGTTGAAACTGGACGGCGAGCCGTTGAAGTCGAAGAAATAGTCGTCCCAGAACTGGGAATCGCAGTTCGGTTCGAAGGTCCCGATGAAGAAACGCCACGATCCGAAATCGCCGGGTTGCCAGTTGCCCTGAGCTTCGGCGCCGACAGTCCACAGACAGGTGGCGACGATGACGAGGGCGAGAACACGATATTTCTGAGAGCTCATCTGACCTCCTTCTGCCCGGTCGGCTTTGGCGTCCCGGACACTGTACCTCGTCGAGTAGCAACATCGATGCCACACGTCAGCAGCGCTGAGAATCCGTCTTTCGAAACAGCGATCATCAATTCCCGCGTCGCGGATCGATGGCAAGTGACATCTGGAGGAGACACTCGGATGCCACCCGCCCGCCCGATTCTGGATGCTAGATGCTGGATACTCGTTTCTCGATCCACCCACCCTTTAAAGCGCGAAACAGCTTCGACGACACCGGTGCCACTCTTCGCATTGTCATCATCGCCTTGCCATCCGGATCGCGCAGGTGACAATGCGAAGGGTGGCACCTGACACACCGAAGCGAGAAGCGCTTTCCGGGTTCAGCATCGAGTATCACGCATCGGGAGGGCGCGTCGGGCTGCTCTGCCTTTCCCTCCTGCGGGCGTTCCCGGTAGCATGGGCTTGGAGGTGTCAATGATCAACCGGATGATCCACGGCGAGGTCCACGAGCTGCGGTTGAGCCGGCCGCCGGTCAACGCCCTGTCACCCGATCTTCTGAAATTTCTGGCGGACGAGATTCGTCGGTCGCCAACGCAGGGTGCCCGAGCACTGGTCCTGTCGGGTAAAGAAGGGATGTTCTCGGCCGGTCTGGATATACCCGTGCTCATCGAGCTTGAGCGAGAGGAGCTGGGCCGTGCGCTGGTCGCGTTTTTCGACGCGATCGAGGCGTTGGCGGCATCTCCGGTGCCGGTGGCTGCGGCGATCACGGGTCACAGTCCGGCTGGCGGCGCGGTCCTGTCGTTGTGCTGTGACTGGCGCGTGATGGCTGAGGGCGACTTCACCATCGGCCTGAGCGAGGTGCGTCTCGGCATTCCAGTTCCCAGAATCGTGGCCGACCTGGCGACTCGCGCGGTCGGGAGAAGAATCGGCGAAAGCTTGTGCGTATCCGGCAAGCTACTCAATCCAGAGGAGGCCCTCGAGGTCGGGTTCGTCGACGAGCTCGCGCCTGCCAATGGGGTCGTGGCTGCGGCTCGCCGCTGGTGCGAAGACATCATCGAGGCTCCCGCACAGGCGCTTGCCGACACCAGATCGGTCATGCGACGCGACCTCGTCGAATCGATTCAAAGCCACAGCAAAGACGACGTTCGCCTCCTTGCCGACCAGTGGTTTCAGCCTCCTCTCCGGACCGCGATGCGGGAGCTCGTGGCGCGCCTCAAGGGCGGTTGAGATCCAGTCAGCGTCGATTTTCGTGGCCGACGAAAGTGCTACAATGCGCGGGCCTTTCGTCGCTCGGAAGCAATCTGCCGTGGAGGAGAAGCGTGAAGATTCCTTCGCTCGTCCTGAAGCAGCTCTATACCTACGGAAGTCTTGAGAACACACCTGATGGTGTGGTCTTTGGCCTCAAGAACCGGCTCAGCGACGCGGTGGTTACCGGGATCAACGAGATCGCGGTTGACAAGCGATCGGTTCCGCTCGACGCCCTCCGGTTCTCGATGGGTGACGAGGTGTTTTCGCCTGCAGAGGTAAACGCGGACAGCCCGATCACGTTCCCCCTGGGCAAAACCATGACCGTTTTGTGGAACGGGCAGAACCTCGACATCGGGAAACACTCGATTGCGGTCAGTTTCGAGTCAACCCCGTTCGGCAAGCTCTCGTTCTCGGTCGAGGATTCGATCCGCGAGACCAAGAAGAAACGGGTCAAAGTGCCGTACGACCGCGAGGACGATTACAGCGGTGAGATCATCAGCAGAAGACAGGAGTTTTCCCGGTCCTTTTCCGGTGTCGATTTCAAGCACGTCTCGAAGTTCTCCTTCGATCCGGGCGTGACAAAAGGTAACATCGAGAGCTTTGTCGGTGTCGCGCAGGTGCCGATCGGCCTCGCCGGGCCGATCAAGGTCAACGGTGAGCACGCGAAGGGTGAGTTCCTGGTTCCGCTGGCCACAACCGAGGGCACGTTGGTGGCCTCGTACAACCGCGGCATCAAAGTGATCAACCTGTCGGGAGGTGTTACCTGTACGGTGTCGGACGATCGCATGCAGCGCGCACCGGTCTTCGTCTACGCGTCGGCGAGGGAAGCGAGGGATTTCCGCGACTGGGTCAGCGGGCACCTGGACGAGATCGCGCAGGCCGCCGAGGCGACCTCGAGCGTCGCCAAGCTCCTCGACATCGATATGTTCCTGGCAAGCCGCTTCGCCTACCTCCGCTTCAACTATTTCACCGGCGACGCCGCCGGCCAGAACATGGTCGGGCGGGCGACCTTTGCCGCCTGTTCGTGGATTCTGGACACTGTCGACAACGTCGAGCGCTTCTACCTCGAGTCGAACCTCGCCACCGACAAGAAGCACTCGCAGATCAATATCATGCGGACCCGCGGCAAGAGGGTGATCGCCGAGGCGGTTGTCAGCCGCGACGTGCTCGTGCAGCACATGCGGGTCGAGCCCGAGAGCCTCCAGTACCACTCCCAGATCTCCAACGTCGGTTCGTTCCTTTCGGGCGCCAACAACAACGGCGCCCACTCGCCCAACGGCATCACGGCGATGTTCATCGCCACCGGGCAGGACGTCGCCAACGTCGCCGAGTCTTCGGCCGGCATTCTCTACACCGAGCTCAGACCGGACGGCGATCTCTACATGTCCCTCACCATTCCCTCGCTGATCGTCGCCACCTTCGGCGGCGGCACCGGTCTTCCCACCCAGCGCGAGTGTCTCGCGCTGATGGGATGCGTGGGCAAAGGAAAGGTCAAAAAACTGGCGGAGATCATCGCCGGCGTCGCATTGGCCGGAGAGGTCTCGCTCGGCTCGGCCATCTCCTCGCTCGACTGGGTGTCGAGCCACGAGAAGTACGGGCGTAACCGGTGATGGCGATCCCGGGGCCTCAATGACCGAAGAAACGTCGTCGTCGGGCGCCGCTCAAAAGGTGCCGCGACCGCCGGAACCGCGCCGCCGGAAGGGCCGGCGCGCATACATCAACATTCCGGGCCTCGCCCGACGGGGGCGCGCCACTCTCAGCCAGGTCGTCGCGCTGTTGTTCGGTAGCTATGTTTCGTCGGTTGAGTCCAGCCGTCGTCGCGGGGGCCGGGGCCTTGTCTTCCGGCTGCGGGCGTTGTCGGCCTGGTTCATTCGCCTTTTCCTCAACAAGGACATCGTCAGCCAGCCCTTCCCGGTCCAGCTTCGAATGCGGCTCGAGATCCTCGGCCCCACCTACGTCAAGCTCGGCCAGATCCTGAGCCTGCGCCAGGACATCCTCCCGGATGTCGTAACCTCCGAGCTTCGCGATCTTCTGTCCGACCTCCCACCGGTGGACTACGAGAAAATCCACGCGATTGTCGAGGCCGACCTCGGCAGACCGATTGATGAGATCTTTGCCGAGGTCGCTGAGGTACCGCTGGGGTCGGCCTCTATCGCTCAGAGCCACTGGGCACGGTTGGCGACCGGCGAGCAGGTAATCCTCAAGGTTGTCAAACCGAATATCCGCGACCTCCTGTATCGCGACGCCACTCTGCTGCGGATCACCGCACGGTTTCTGCAGGTGATCATCCCTCGATACCAGCCGCGGCGGGTCATTGACGAATTCTGCGAGTACACGTTGCGCGAGATCGAGATGAAGCTGGAGGCGGAGAACGCCGAAACCTTCAACGACAACTTCTCGGACATGCCCGACGTGGTCTTCCCAAAGATCTACCGCGAGTTTTCGGCCAACAACGTGCTGTGCATGGAGTACCTCGATGGTGATCGTCCCGACGCCGAGGCGGTGACCTCGAAGCCGCTCGATGAGCGCCAGCGCCTGATCGATCTCGGCGCAGAGGCCATCATCCGCATGCTGTACCAGGATGGTTTCTTCCACGCCGACCTTCACCCCGCGAATCTGCTCGTCCTTCCGGAGGTCAAGGTTGGCTTCCTCGATCTCGGGATGGTCGGGCACTTCGACCCGGAGCTGCGCCACAACCTGCTCGAGCTCTTCTATGCCATGGTGATGGAGGACTTCGAGGGCGCGGCGCGTCATCTCGCGGCGGTCTCACAAACCGGGCCCCGGTCGGATGTGCCGGGATTCCGGAGCGCGGTCAAGGAGGTGGCTCGCAGGTGGCGCCGGCAGGCGCGGTTCGAGGATTTCTCCCTCGCCCTGCTGATGCTCGAATGCATCCAGCTCGGGGCCCGTTATCACCTCTACTTCCCGGTCGAGATGGTGCTGATGGTCAAGGCGCTGGTGACCTATGAGGGCGTCGGTTATCTGCTCGACCCAGACTTCAATGTGGCCGAGGTCTCGGAGCGCCATATCCGTCATATTTTCCGTCAGGAGTACTCTCCAGCGCGATTGCTGAAGGAGGGGCTGCGGGTGGCTCCCGACATCTTCGATGCGGCCCTCAAGCTTCCGCTCCTGGTGTCCGAGGGACTGACCATGATCGAGGAGCGGACCCGCAGGAAACCGCAGCGGCCGTTAACGGGGGTGCGCGCAACACTCTATGGGGGCGCCTGCATGGTAGCGGGCGCGATTCTGATTGGGCTCAAGGGCCCCTGGCTGCTGGCGGTGCTGTTGTTCACGGTCGGAGTGCTGCTGCCGCTTCGTCGCGGCGAGTGACGTCGCCTGCAGGGCGTCAGAAACTCAAAACACCCCGCAGCCATCTTGCGTATTTTTCGGCCGGTGGTACTCTCCGCGTGCGAGAGTCGAGATCCGGATGATCCGGATTCGAAATCGACTCCACGATGGGGGATAAATCATGAAGAACAAGAGGTTTGCGGTGATGATGGTGGCGGCGGTGATGCTTGTCTACGGGGTCGCCGAGGCGACCGAGGTGACCCTCATTCAGGTGACCTACCCCGAACGCAACGAGATCGAAATCGGCTTTGCTCGTGACCAGCGCGCGCCCGAGGCGACGATGATCGCCGAGGTCGAGTATGGCGAGGGGCAGGCCGAAATGAACATTCGCTACAAAGAGATGAAACCGGCGATCCTCTTCGGCGGCGACGTCACCTGTTACGTCCTGTGGGCGGTGACCCGCGACGGCACGGTGGAGAACATGGGTGAGCTGTGGGTCCGGGAAGCCTCGGAGACCGTCGAGTACTCGACCGGCCTGAAATCGTTCGCGATGATGGTCACCGCTGAGGCCCACCCGCTGGTGTCGCGGCCGTCGGAGCTGGTGATGTTTCGCTCGCTGGCGGCCAAGGCCAAGCACGCGACGTCCGCAGAGTTCACCTTTTCGGGCTTCGCGCCCGCGCCCGAGATCGAGTATCCGTCGGTTGCGCGGGTGATCTGGGACCGCAGCGAGCCGCTCGATCTCCGACAGGCCCAGAAGGCCTACGAGCTGGCGGTGGAAGCGGGGGCCGAAGTCTACGCGCCGACCCAGCTTCTCCGGGCTCGGACCACCTTGGCTCAGGCGAGCGGCTTCTCGGCCGGGAAGAAGGAGAAGGCGACGGTGGATTACAGCCGGCGGTCTCTGTCGCTGAGCGCGGAGGCGTTACAGGTGACGGCGAGACGCAAGGAGGCGGAGGCTGTCGAGGCCGAGATCGCCCGCCGAACGGCCGAGATGGATGCGCTCACAACGCGCGCCGGTGAGGCCGAGGCCAGCGCGGCGGCGGCCGCGATCGCCCTCGAGGAGGCGAATCGCGCCATCGAAGAGGTCCAGCGGTCACGCACCGAGGCCGAGGCGGCCGTGCTTTCCGCCCAGGGGGAGCTCGCCCGCATCGAAGCCGAGCGCGTTGCGCTCGCGGCTTCGGTATCGGCCCTCGAGGTCCAGTCCGCAGCGCTCGAGCGCGAAAAGGCCGACCTGTCGGCCCGGCTTCAAGGGGCCCTCTCTCAGGTCGCGGACACCCAGCAGTCGGCGCGTGGGATGATCGTCAGCCTGCCCGACATCCTCTTCGATACCAACGAGGCCACGTTGAAGAACGAGGCCAAGATCGTGATCGCCAAGCTCGCCGGGATCCTCCTCATCCTCCCGGATCTCAATCTCCGGGTGGAGGGTCACACGGACTCCACCGGCAGCGCCGACTATAATCAAGGGCTGTCGGAGCGCCGTGCATTCTCGGTCCGAGATTTCCTCGCCCAGCAGGGGATCGGGGGCCAGCGCATGGTCGCGGTCGGCTACGGTCTGACGCGCCCGGTGGCCGACAACTCCACCCGCGAGGGTCGGGCCAGGAACCGCCGGGTCGAGATCGTCATCGCCGAGGGCGTAATCTCCGAGAACTGACGACGAGCATGCCCACCGCGGGCCTCGGCCCGCGGTGGAGTTTTTTCTACCACATTTCCGCCACATTCTGCCTAAGGATTGCCCAGATTTGACATCAAGATCCATCAATTGGTGGCGATATTTGGAATTCAAGCCGCTTGACGTTTCAAGGATTTGGCCTGCGGGCGGTTTTGATCTACGATATGGCGCGAGGACTGCGGTCTTCAAGCCGATCGGGGGGCGCAAGATGAATGAGACAGAAAGCCGTATCAGCGAATCCTCGAACCATGTCCTGTTTCCGATGGCGGTTGGTGTCCTCTTCCTCGCAATGCTGGTCGCCGGCGCCCTCCTCGGCTGACCTCGCAGTCACCGATACGACTCATTCCCCAAAAGCGATCACGTAGCCACCGTCGCGGATGAGGTCGAGGCTCGCCCCTCCTTCGCGCTCGAGCACGACCCGAACGGCGGATACCTTCGGCTGGAGCTCCGGCAAATAGACGTGGTCCTGGTGCATCACCGCTTCCGGCCGGGAGAAGTCCCTTGGTCCGACCTGGCCGCCGAAGTGCTCGCTGCGGCCAAAAGCGAGGTGGAGACCGAGCTTTTCGTCCAGCAGGACCTCACCGATGGGTTTGATCCCGAAATCGGCGAGGACGCCGAGGCCGAGCTCGGCAATATTGCCTCGCGCCGGTTCGGCGGCGAGTCGAGCGGCCTCGGCTTCCGACTCGGGCCCGGTGCTCGAGATCCGACGCGCACGGTTTTCTTCGATCTCGAAGATGACGACCTCATCGCCGAATTGGACCGGCATCTGACCGCGGCTCGCCGTCGGATCGCCGTCGATTTCGCCCTCGTAGGGCACGATGTAGGTCTCGCCGGACGGGAGGTTGCCGGCGGTCCCAGGCTCGGCGAGGAGGCCGCCCGAGGCGTGGGCCGTGCGGTAGCGAAGGTCGAGGTGGAGGTGATACTCCGCCGAGTTGTCGACCATGAAGTGAAAATCGGCGCCGACGCAATCATCGAGCAGCTCCTTGAGGAGCCACACACGGCGGTTGATCTCGGTGTAGTCGAGACGCAGGGCGGGCACCATCGCCGACGAAAAGCCCGGCATTGTGGCGCCGCGGAAACCGAGCCGCGGGGCCATCATCTTGAGCGGCGCGGTGGTCGAAAACTGAGTCGGTGCAATCACCAGTTGGTGGTTTGCCAGCACTTGTTCCATCGGTTCTTCGAGGCGGCCGGCCATGTCGTCGATGTGATCGGGGACGGTATCGTCGGTCCACCGCCAGGCGGAGGCCGGCAGGTCGGCGTTGTTCGAATGGACGTTGCGGTAGAGATAGAGGGAGACCTCGAGGCCGTGGTCGGATCGAGCGCCGACCAGCTCGTGGACCCATCCGGCGGCCAGCGAACGACGTTGGCGCCAGCGTTGAGTGTCCGGCGCCTCGTCGTCAGGGAGATCGACGATCACGGCCAATGCTCTGTCCTCCGGACCCGGTTCGAAGACCCGCTTGACGAGACTGGTGAGCTCTTCGGCGGTCAGTCGGTCGTCGGCCATGTTGCCTCCCCGGGCCGACATCCTACCTTGTCCGATCCCGATCCCGTTCACGATGTCCCGCCCGCCGCGATCTTTGATCGCGGCGACGCGTCCTCGGTCGTCCCGCCCTCCGAGTTCAGGCACTCGTCGGTCGCTCCGACCTCCGCCGCTGCGCGCCGTTGGCGCGCGGGCGGGCCCGTACTTTGTCATCCCGAGCAAGCAACTTGTCTCGGCGTAGCCCACAGCGCGAAGCCGGAAGCGAGTCGAGGGATCCCCCAAATTCTGGGAGTGAGCCCCCTTTCATCCTTTTCCCTCGCGCCGATTCCGGACCTGGGAGCCGCGCGTACTGACGGCCTTCGGCCGTCGTGACTCATCCCCGCCAGCGAGTGGCCGTAAGGCCGTCCACCCGCCCTCTCCGGCGCGGCGGCACCGCGCCTGCGACCCCCTCGGCCACGGCCACTGATCGCTGCCGGCGGCGAGTTCGCTGTCGGCTTCGTCGGGATGATCACGAGATCAATCCCTCCTCGCCTCTGTCGCTCATCGCGTCCCCAGGTCCAATCTCGGCGCAACACGAAATCTCCGCTTGGCTCCGATTTCGTGAGGCGCGTTCACGCCGGTGAAGGACCAAAGTCGGCGGGGCGCCTGCGGCGCCCGCGGACTTCGTCCGCCCGCTGTCGTTTTCGGCTTCTACTGCGGCCCCAAACCCGCCGCAATCTGGCGCCCGCGAGCGGACGCCATCTCACGACGTCTCCCGGCCCTCGCGACGAAGCCCTTCACTCCAACGGCTGCCGACAGATGCAGTTTTGACGAGTGCGGATGGGCCTCAAGCCAGGTGTTCTTTTTCAGTCGATAATCTCGACGGTGATCTCGTCATACCAGTCGATTGAGCCCGGCAATCCGATACTGATGATCTCCGAGTGGCGGCGACCGATGCGGTCGAACGGCATTCCGCGGACCGATTGGACAAGCGCGCCGTTGCGCCAACCGGAGATCTCGAACATCAGGTCGCGGGGGTCAATGTCGCGGTTGCAGTTGTTGTTAGCCCTGATCTCCGTCAGCACCTGGGCCGATGGCCTGAAGACCTGGGAGGTGGTCCAGCGGTAGCTGACGCACTCCGAAACCCTCGGTGTCGGAGTCGGCTCACGCCGGATGGGCGGCGGCGAGGTCGGCCACGGCGTCGGTGTGTCCTCCGGGCTCGAAACCGTGACCCAGTCTGAGTTCAGCTCGACCATGACTGTTGCAGTCGGTGTCGGGGCTGGAGGGGCAGTTGCCGGCGGGGGAGGAGTCGGCGGAGGTGGCAGACTGACGATCTCGGGCGGTTCCTCGCGAGAGACGACTGCGATCAGCACCGCCAGCGCCGCGATCGTCACCGCCGCGAGAACAGCCGGCGAAGGTCCGCGCCCGGGCCGACGAGCGCTCGAATAGCGGTATCCCCTCGACGGCTCGTCCATGCTCACGTTTATATCAGCAAAGCGCCTGCGGCTCACGCCGCAGGCAGGAATCTGTCGCCTCTCCGGCGCTCAGTGTCAGCGCGACACTGAATCGGGGCGAGCCTCCGGAGGAGGCGACAGATGGATAGCCCGGGGCGTAAGCCCCGGATCTGGCGTTACATCTCGAACGGCCCCTTGGTGTAAGCCCCAGTTCCGTGAGGCTCACATCACATATCGTGGAGCGGTGACAGATTTGGGAGCTTTACGCATCGAGGCAACACCGTTATTCTGAACCGGCTCATGCGATGGGTGGTCTTCAATCAGAAGGGCGGCGTCGGCAAGTCGACCATCGTCTGCAATCTGGCCGCGGTCAGCGCCCGCGAAGGACGGCGGACCCTGGTTGTCGATCTCGACCCCCAGGCCAACGCGAGCCACTACCTGCTTGGATCTGATGTCGAGGCGGCCGATCCAAACCTCGCCCGGTTCTTCGAGCAGACGCTCGGTTTCAAGCTCTTCCGGGATGGCGCCAGGGGTTTCGTTCACCACACGCGCTTCGATAACCTTCACATCATGCCGTCAGACGCCGATCTCGGAGAGCTCCAGGCAAAGCTCGAGGCGAAGTACAAGATCTACAAGCTGCGGGATGCCCTGGATGAGCTTGATGGATACGACGAAATCTTCCTCGATACTCCTCCAGCATTCAACGTCTACACACTGTCGGCGCTCATCGCAGCCGATCGCTGTCTGATCCCATTCGATTGCGACGACTTCTCCCGCCGCGCCCTCTACAACCTGATCGAAAGCGTCGACGAGGTTCGCGAGGATCACAACTCGAAATTGCGGGTCGGCGGGATCGTCGTCAATCAGTTCCAGGCCCGAGCCCGCCTGCCGCAACTCCTAGTCGACGAGCTTGCCAGCGAGGGTCTGCCGATCCTCGAGCCGTTCATTTCGGCCTCGGTCAAGGTGCGCGAATCGCATGGAGCTTCCAAGCCATTGCCGTACATGGCGAGGTCGCACAAGCTGACGGGACAGTTTGAGGAGCTGTTCAGCACAATTCAGCGACTCTGAGGGCTGAAGGTGGGCCAAGGCGCACTCTGCGCCGAGTCCTTCACGCGAGGATTTGTAGGGTGGGCTTCAGCCCACCATCTAAAGGTGGGCCAAGGCCCACCCTACTTCACCGGATAGTAGACCTCCGTGATCAACTCCTCTTCAGGCGTGTCCCCCGGATCACTCACAAAAACGTCCCAGCTGCGACCGTTGGCCGAGAGTTTGTGCGCGACGATAAAGGCTTCCACGATGGCGTAGGTTTCCTCGAGCGTGGTGTAGGGGCCAACATGCACGGCTCGCACGGCGCGGCCGCCATAGGTCTCGCCCATACGGACCGGTGAGTCGGTTCCGACACCCCGTGCAGGTTCGCCGCTTACCGGGATGCCGGCGTCGAATCCATAGCCGCGCTCGTCCCAGTAGTTGTTGATGGCCATCGGCTGTCCATCGATCTGCAGTCCGTTGGCTGAAATGAACATCACAACCCGGCCATACGCTGCGCCGAGGGCCGCGCTGATATCCGCAGGCTCACTGCCGGAGCTGCCGGTGAAGTAGGCGATGGTCGTTGACGGGACCTCGGTGATACCGATTTCCAGGCCGGACCAGTCGACCTTCGGGAGTGCCTCTGCGATTCGTTTGAGATTGGCCAGACCCTGGGCGTAGAGTGGTCCAAGCTGACGATCGAGCAGCAGACCCCAATACCGGCCGAGGATGTTGAGCCCGAAGTCGGTGTCAAATGTCCAGGTGAGGTTGGTGCCGTTGTTCTCCGGGACCAGAATGTATGCGGCTTGAGCGGTGCCCTTGGGACCGAGGTCGAGCTCGACGTCGACCCGTTCGTACGGGGTGCTGGCGACGACCGTCTGGCTTCCGCTTTCCGGATGCGGCCCGGTCACCGACCAGCTCATCTTCGATCCGACCCCGAATTCCGGCCCCTCGTAGGCATACTCGGCGTCGGGCATCACAGCCACGAAAGGAGACCAGTCGG
This sequence comes from uncultured Thermoanaerobaculia bacterium, assembly GCA_964423595.1. GTDB lineage: Bacteria > Acidobacteriota > Thermoanaerobaculia > Thermoanaerobaculales > Sulfomarinibacteraceae > Sulfomarinibacter. Next base: position 23,543 of record CAYRFI010000030.1, read on the forward strand.
CAAAGTTCTTGAAGCCGTTGACCTGTGAGAAAACGACGCTCGGTGGTGCGTCAATGAAGATCGAACGCTCGACGTGCCGCTGTCGCGGCAGCACGAAACCGACAATGACGAAAACCAGAACTAAGGCCACGAGAACGAAAAAAAGCCTCTTGAGAACCTTCATTTCCAAAACTCCTTTGACCTCAAAGCGTCGGCGCGGCGAAACAACGCCTGTTCATCGCCTCCTGAGGTGGTTTCGCGGGCAGGATATCATGGGAAGGCTGAACAGAACGTTGGTGAGATATGAGGGTTGAGAGTGATCTCGGCCACCAACCGATGTCTGCCGTTCCTCTATGATGAATTGGGACCCCGGTGGTGCCCGTGGGAGGAAAAATGTTCAAAAAAGACGCCAATGAGTATTCATCCTCACAGCCGCGCCCGGTACAGAGCGCCGCGGGACCCACTCCGGCTCCGCGACGAAGCGGCGGAGCGGCGATCATCGGCCCGTCCATCACCATCAAGGGTGATGTGTCCGGTGACGAAGACCTGGTGATCCAGGGCCGGGTCGAAGGCAAGATCAAGCTCGCCAAGCACAACGTGACGATCGGCTCCGATGGCCATGTCAAGGCCGACGTCCATGGTCGAACGGTGGTGGTCGAGGGTCAGGTGGAGGGCGACCTTCACGCCAAGGAGCAGATCATTCTCCGCCACACGGCCCGGGTCGAGGGCAGTATCGCCGCTCCGAGGGTGACCCTTGAAGATGGTGCAGTATTTCGAGGCGGAATCGAAATGGATGCGGGCGGCAAGGAAGGCAAGCCGGTCGTTGGCAAGCTCGCAGATGCTGGTCAGAAGGCAGGGGCCGACAAACACGATCAACCCGCAAAGAGCGCCGCAGAGGAGAAGGAGTCTGGCAAGAGCCTCCAGACGTAGGGTGAACCCACATTGTCCATGAAGCTGCCGTGGCGCTCTCGAGTCGAACCCGCGAGCCCCGAGGTGATTGCGCCCGAACCCCCGAGTCCGGTGATCGATATCCACAGCTCTCCCGGCCTCGAGGAGGCCTTGCGCGGGGTTCCGAATGACGGGAGCTGCAAGGTGCTCGATCTCGGTCCGTCGGTGGCGGACAACATCGAGTTCGTATCCTCATTCGCCTCCTATCTCCAGATCATCGATGCCGTTGATCGCAACCCGTCGGCGTCAGGTCTCGGAGCTGGTGGCTACGGCCGTTTGAGCAGCCTGCAGCCGCTCTTCGACCAGCACCGAAGAAGCTTCAACCTGGTGTTGATGTGGGACGTGCTCAACTATCTGTCGACCGATCAGGCCGAGAGGTTGCTGCTGTCGGTGGCCGAGCTCTGTCTCCCCAATGCTCGCCTCCACGCGTTTGTCTTCGCCAAAGATACGATGGCGGTCGTGCCCAACCGGTATCGGATCATCGACAGCGCCCACCTCGCCTATGAACCGGTGACCACCGAGCTGCGGGGTGCCCCGGACCTGCCGCCTTCGGCTGTCGCCAAGCTCCTCCAAGGTTTCCGGGTCGAACATTCCTTCGTGCTCCAACACGGTGTGCACGAGTATGTCGCAATTCGGAAGCGGTGGTACCCCAAGAAGTAGCCACCGCCCACCCGCCCAATGAGGAGTTAGGAATTAGGAATGCCGCCCAGCCATCCCTGAATTCCGGATTTCGGATTTCGGATTTGCCGCCCACCCACCGACAGCGATCCGGGTCAGGGGAGGAGGGGAGGGAATTCCTCATTCCTCATTCCTCACTCCTCATTCAAAAGGGTTGTCCGACCGCCTCCGTGAGGAACTTCACCAGAGGTGCGGCGGTGCGGAACGAATTCGCGACCTTGTCGATGAATCCGGCCGAGCATGCTTGGGTCTGGCTGAAGTTTTCGATCGAAATGAAGTCTTTCCGTTTGAGCTCATCGATCAGCGGGTGTTCAGGATCGAAGCCGCGTGGCGGCCGTTTGAGGCTTTCACCGACAAGCTTGTGGCGCTTGGAAGATCGAGCGTTCGCCAGAGCCGCCCGCCACCGGTCGGGGTCTTCGGCAATCTCAGTACGGATGCTGTCGAGAGCCTCGCGGTCGGGGTGCCATGAGCCTGCCCCGACGAAAACGTTTCCCGGCTCCAGGTGGAGGTAAAACCCGGGGGCGTGGGCGTCGCGTCCGGCGCGGTGTCGAAATTGGGCCGCGGCATGCGTTTTGTATGGGCTCTTGTTTTTCGAAAATCGGACATCCCGGTAGATGCGAAACATCGAACCGCCCAATGGCCGCGGGTCGGCGACGAACTCGCTGCTGATGTCGTGCAGGGGATCCGCGAAGTCAGCGATGAATTGCAGCAGCGGCTCCTGGACCTCGGAACGGTAGCGCTCCTTGTTGGCCTGGAACCACTCGCGGGTGTTGTTCTGCTTGAGTTCCTTCAGAAATCCGAAGAACTCCTTGTCGAAATGCCGCTGCTTCGCCATTGCCACCTCCGGTTCACTCGCGCTAGAACGTTTAATCGACAAAATCTTCGCGTTGTTCCAATCGCTCATCAGATACTCGATGCTCGATGCTGGATATTCGATCCGCCCACTCTCCCGATGACGTCTCGCTGGATGCGGTTATCGAGAATCGAGAATCGGGTGGGTGGGCGGAATTCCGAAATCCGAAATGGACGGGCGGAAATTCCGAATTCAGAATTCAGAATTCAGAATTCTGCGATGTACTTCTGCCACTCTATGCGTCCGCAAAGGAGAATGACGTGAAGTTCAGAGTCCGTTACATCGTGATGTGCACGTGTCTTGTCGCATTGGCGGCCGGTTATGCGTGGGCCAAGGTGAATTTTGAATATGATCATTCAGTTGATTTTTCGAGCTACTCGACGTACGCCTGGATGGAGCGTGACAACTCCGTTGAAGCCCAGCTTCCGGAGCATCTCCTGATACGGTTGCGACGGGTCTCCGAAGACGTGCTGGCGGAGAAGGGATTCGATCCGGCGCCGGCGCCGCCGCAGACCGACCTCCTGCTCACCTTCTACTTCAGCGACAAGGACGAGCTTCAGATCAACCAGGTCGCCTACTCGCCGTACTCGCCCTGGGGCTAGGGCTACTGGCCCGGATTCAACTACGGCTACACCGAAGTTCATTCATACACGAAAGGGACGCTGGTGTTGGATATCGTCGATGCCCGAACCCAAAAGCTGGTGTGGATGGGCATCCTCGAGAAAGAGGTTCAGAGCGTCAATCCGCCCGGGAAACGAATTCAGAAAGCAACCACGAAGCTCCTCAAGAATTTCCCGCCGAAGAAATAAGAAGCCTACTTCGCCATCCGCGCGGTCGCGTCGGCAATGCGGCGCAACATCTCCGCGTCCACCGGGTTGCCGTGCTCCTCGATTTCGTCGGCCAGCTTCTTCATCGCCTGGTAGTCATCGAGAGCGCGGCGCCGCAGATTGCCCGCCATTTTATTGAACGGGTCCTCGAGCGCGCGGAGGTTGTCGTCGTTGCGCAGGCGCAGGTTGACGTCGAAATTGAAATCGCCGACCTGCCCGAGACACTGAGATATTTTGTAGACGGCTCCAGCGGTGCGGTGAGTGAGCATGATCGAACGGACGACCACCATCGCGAGAATTATCAGAGAAATGGCCGCCGTGATCGCCATATTGCGCATATCGGCGGCGTGTAATCTTTCGCCGACTTGCGGGTTCATCATCATGACAGACTGGGTGGCATTGTAGTTCTGCCACGCGAGCACGGCGTTGAGAGTGATCAACAGGACGAGCACCAACCCGGCGACCCGTATGGTGGCGGCAAGCTGGCGTTTTCTGTCGACGAGGTATTGCCGGCGTCTGAAGGACTTTTTGTCTCCCTGGTCCTTTGCTTCGTTGTCAGCGTGGGACGTCATCGGAACTCCTTTCGATCGCTCGCCATGCCCTCCGAGGCTTTCTTTGTCAACTATTGTATCCGATGGGGAGGAAAAACATCGAGTATCATCGCCCGCACGACCGCTCCCTGGTCAGGAAGGGGATGTTTTGAACGACGGAGTCGAGAGACTGATCGCGAGGATTCGCAGCGGAGTTATCGGTGACGACCGTGCCATCGAAGGCCCCTTCGGAATGCGGCGGGTGACCTACGCCGACTACACGGCTTCCGGTAGATCGCTCGACTTCATCGAGGACTTTATCCGCAACGAGGTGATGCCGCTCTATGCCAACACGCACACCGAGACCTCGAGCACCGGTCTTCAGACGATGCGATTCCGGGAGGATGCGCGCCGGACGATCCTCGATGCAGTGCGAGGCTCCGACGATGACGTGGTGATATTTTGCGGCTCGGGCGCCACCGGCGCCGTGAACAAACTGATCGACATCCTCAACCTCCGGCTTCCTGCTGACCTTGAAGATCGTTACACGCTCAGCTCGTTGATCCCGGAACACGAGCGGCCGGTGGTGTTCATCGGGCCCTACGAGCACCACTCCAACGAGCTCCCCTGGCGTGAGACGATCGGCGACGTGGTGGTCATCGACGAGGATGGCGACGGCCGAATCGACGAGGCCCATCTCGAACGTGAGCTGGTTGCTCACCGTGATCGACCGTTGAAGATCGGCAGCTTTTCGGCTGCCTCCAACGTAACCGGGATTGTCTCCGATACCGAGGCGCTGACGATCCTCCTCCACCGGCACGATACCCTCGCATTCTGGGACTTCGCGGCCGCCGCGCCTTACGTGAGCATCGAGATGAACCCGTCCGGCGGCGGTGGCGATCCGCTCGCCGCCAAGGACGCGATCTTCATCTCGCCTCACAAGTTTGTCGGCGGGCCAGGCACCCCCGGGGTACTGGTGGTGAAACGGCGGCTCGTTACCAACCGCGTGCCGACCGTACCCGGTGGTGGCACCGTCAGCTATGTCAGCGCTGATGGCCACAGCTATCTCTCTGATCCAGTCGGTCGCGAAGAGGGCGGGACTCCGGCGATCATCGAGTCGATCCGGGCCGGCCTCGTATTCAAGCTCAAATCCGCGGTCGGCGAGGCAACTATCGAGGAGCTCGATCACTCCTTTGTCACCCGCGCCATCGAGTCCTGGTCGGCCAACCCACGGATCCGGATTCTCGGCAACAAGAAAGCCACGAGGCTGTCCATCGTTTCTTTTCTGATCGGACGTGATGGCAGGTTCCTGCACCACAACTATGTCGTGGCGCTGCTCAACGATCTCTTTGGAATCCAGGCACGGGGGGGCTGCTCGTGTGCCGGGCCCTACGGCCATCGCTTGCTGGGCATCGATATGGATCGGTCGACCCGTTTCCGTGACGCGATCAACAGCGGTTGCGAAGGCATCAAACCGGGGTGGGTGAGGGTCAACTTCAACTACTTCATTTCCGAGGCCGTCTTCAACTACATTCTCGAGGCCGTCCATCTGGTGGCGGAGTCCGGCTGGATGCTGCTGCCATACTACCGGTTCTCGGTCGAATCGGGCCTTTGGAGGCACCGCGACCACCAGCTCGGTCGTGAGTTCGGTCTCGACGACCTGAGTTTCGAATCGGGTCGCCTCGAGTACCGCAGCCATCAGCTGACCGAACCGGAAAGCGCCCTCGCGCGATACCTCGACGATGCCCGGCGGATTGTCGCCGAGGCAGAGGCGGAGTTCGGCGGCGCGAAAGAATCTGCGGTTCTGCCGGAAGAGTTGGAGCGGTTACGGTGGTTTCCCCTTCCGGATGCGTCCTTCATCCAAGGGCTGTCGGCCACGGATTGTGGTGACGACACCGACACGTAACCGGAATGGGCATTTGCGCGTAGGATGGTGCAGAGCGTGCCCCGATTCAGGGATGGTCAACAACGATGATTCGGATAGGCGAAAGCAGACTGGCAGAGGCGAGGGAACGCCGATGGAGTCGACCGTACAACGCGCTCGACCCGGCCGTCCTGCGCCTCGAGGAGGAAGAGGCGCCGATGCGCCGGCGGGCCATTCGGCTCGGCATCGCGGCCGCAATCGTTTTCCACGTCGTGCTCTTCTTCATCGTCTTTCCCTCATATTACCGAGAGAGAATTCTCAAGATCGGAAGTACGCCGAAGGTCTATCGCCTGAGGTCCGTCACCTTCCAGCAGCCGCCGAAACCGAAGGTTCGACAGACCGTGACCAGGCCTAAAGCGAGGAAGGTGCCTGTGCCCGATGCGACACCGGACGACCCGGAGCCGCTGCTCAGCGACGACCAGGCGGTAGATGTGTCGGATCTCGATTTCCCGGATATCGGTGACTCGGTGGTCATCCCCAGGGGACCGTCCGGACCAGGTATCGGGCCGATGCAGATCGAAGGCAACGTGCTGGCGCCGGTCCGGATCTACGCGCCGGACCCCCACTATCCGGAGGAGGCGCGTCACGCGAGGGTGCAGGGAGTTGTGATCCTCCAGACGATCATCGATACCCTCGGCAATGTCACCGACGTCAGGGTTCTCAAGGGACTGCCGTCGGGTCTCACCGAGGCAGCGGTGGACGCGGTGTCGTCATGGCGGTTCAAGCCAGCGACCCTCGAGGGCAAGCCGGTGGCGGTGTACTACCTTGTGACAGTGAGCTTCTCGGTGCAGTAGGCTTTTTCATTTCGCCTTGGGCGGATCCACCGATCCATTCCCGAACCCGATCTCCTGAGGTCGAGCACCTGAAGGACCCGCCTGCAGAGAACTTCCATTCGACGAGTAGCGGGGAGCAATCGCCTTTCGTCACAACCAGAAAGGCACAAAGTCACGAAGGCGCCCACAAAGATATCCCTTCGTGTTGTGCTTCGTGTCTTTGTGCCTTCGTGTTTGCGGTCTTCTGCCGTCGAATCGAACTTGGGCTCGACTTTTCCAGGACCCGCCGACAAACGCTGGGCTTTGGCTAACAGCCTTTTTCGTCCGCCACGAAACCGCCTCAAACTACCTTCCAGACGCCCCATTGCCGCCCTCGCGAGAGCGCATCGCGCCCCCACATTGGAAAATGAAAGGAGGTCCCCATGCAACAGGACGACCGAATCTTTGCAGTGGTGGGCGCGTGTATTGTGACCGCCGTGGCCCTGGTCGCGGCACTGATCTGGCTCGGTTCCGGCATCACCGTGGATGCGCCGCAGCGTGCGACCGTGGAAGTGCCGCAACCAACGGTCCCGACGCCGGTGGCCTCTGTCCAACCGGCCTCCCAGGTGCTCGAGGCCGGCTTCTCCGAGGACGATGATGACGGGCTCTTTCGGGCTGCCGTTGCGCGTCTTTCGACGCACCCCGCCCTCGCGTCCTATCTGGTCAACGACAGGCTTCTGCGGCGATTCGTCCGCGCGGTGGATGCGGTTGCCGGAGGTTACAGCCCGGCGGACGAGGTCGAGTTCCTGCGGCCTGATCGGCCGTTCGTCGTGCGTGAGGACGAAGGAGCGCTGGTCATCGCTTCAGGCGCTTACCGGCGCTACGATCTCGTGACTGATGTCTTTGCGTCCCTCGATTCCAATGGTGCGATCGAACTCTACCGGCAGTTCCGGCCACGGTTGGAGGCCATCTACCGCGAGGTCGGCTGGGCGAACGACGACTTCGACACCCGCCTGCGCGAGGCGGTGGATCACCTCCTCGAGGTGACCATTCCGTCCGGTCAGGTCGAGGTCGAGCAACGGGCCATCGTCTACGCCTACGCCGAGGACCGGCTCGAGAACCTCACCGGCGCCCAGAAGCATTTCCTGCGGATGGGTCCACGGAACGTCGGCGCCATCCAAAGCAAGCTGCGCGAGCTGCGCGACGCGATGGGTTGGCCCGAACCGGTGCCGGCGATCATGACTGCCGAGCTCGAGGAACCTGCGGGACCCGAGATCCTCGCGGCACCGATCGTCGCCGATGCGGCACCGGCGTTGGTGACCGAACCGGTCGTCGAACACACAGGTGCAGACGAAATACCGTAATCAGTACAACCCCCCCCGGGGCGGACGAGCTCTCCGTCCCGGGGATTTCTTCGGTATCTCCCTTCTTTTCGGTATTCGCTGGCGTATTTAGAGTTGGAACCGCAAAGATGCAAAGAGCGCCAAGATCATCGCAAAGAACAACTCTAAGAAATCCTTTGTGTGGTCTTCGCGATCTTTGCGTCTTCGCGGTTCCAAAGCTGTTTCGGTTCGGAAGAGCTTCTAAGGAGCTTTCAGCCTCTCACGACACGATGAGGCGCCAGATCGCCACCCACGCGGGAAGCGCCAGCGTGCACGCGGCGTACGACAAGAACATCACCGTTCCGACGCGCTGCTCGTCGCCGCCGTAGGTGCGAACCTGGAGGACCAACCCGACCGCCGGCGCGGAAGCGGCCTCGATGACGAAGAACTCGGCGAGGAGAGGGTTGGCGGCGTGGAGTCGCACCGCGTGGAGGACCAGAACCACGATCAGCGGCAGGGCAAAAAACTTGACCGCTATGGTCCGCGCGGCGTCTCCGAGGTACGGGCGGAAACGAACCGAGATCCCACCGAGAACCGCACCCAGAACGACTGTGGCAACGGGCACCGCGGCGGCGCCGACCAGCTCGACGGCGCCGAGCACCGGCGCCGGCAGGATGCGACCGGCTCCACTGAGGGCGGTGCCGATGCCCACCAGATTGGCGATCAGAGGTGGCGTGAGGAGGTCGCGCAGCCTCGGTTTCTGACCGCTGTTTCCGGTCACCAGGATCTTGCCGAGGCTCCACAGAATCGGATTGAACCCGAGGATGAAGAGAAAGACGTAGACCGCAAAGGTGTCGAAGCGATCCGGGTAGAGCGCCAACCCGACCGGCAGCACCAGGTAGCCGGCGTTCTGCATCCCGGCCAGCGGCAGCATGTCCTTCTTGGCGGGAAGCTGGCGGGCGAACGCCAAGGCGCCGAGCCCCGTGCCGACCAGCGCCATCACGATGCCAGCGAGCGGCAGAGCCCACCATCCGGGCTGCGACGATGGCTTGAAGTGTTCGACGACCTTGGAAAAGATCAGGCAGGGCAGGAAGAGATTGACCGTGGCGGCGGACAGGCCGCCGATCTGAGCCTGCGTGATCAGCCCCCGCCTGGCCATGAAGACGCAGACCAGGACGACCAGAAAGATGACCGCAATGGCGGAGAGGGTGCCCGAGAATGCGGCGGCGAAGGCCTCGATCATGGAAGATCACGCACTGCGGTGCTGTCGAGGATGTGGTTTCGGTTCATCACAGAACCTCGGTCGCGGACTCGAGAGGCATCATCACTCGATGCTAGGCCGCAAACGCGCCGTTTGCTCGAGCTCGTAGACTGTCGTGTCGCCTTCGAGGATGCGCATCTGCACGGGTGCTCCGGGCAGCTCCGGCACGAAGAAAAACTCGTTGACCACGGCGGTGCCGGGTTCGGCCACCCGGTAGAGCCAGCCTTCGAAACCACCGAGGATCGTTTCGCGGCTGACCCATTCGCGGGTCGAGTATGCGGCTGGAAACGTTGCGTGGTCGCGGAGCTCGACCCATCCGGACCGTGCGACTGATGGTTCTCCTTCGACCGAACCGTCGTCTGCGATGGTGGCGTACTCAATCTCGACCCCCTCGCTATCGGCGGAGACGACCGTCCACCTTTCGATACGGGTTCCCTCCGGAGAATTCCGTCGCATCAGCAACCGGAATCCCGGAACCCACTCGTCGTGGATCTCCTCGGCGGAGAAGGGTCGCATCAGGATCGAAGGGTCATCGGGATCGAGGTCGACAGCTGCTCCCGGCTGTGCGGCCGGGCCGTCGCCGTTTCCGCAGCCGGGCAGGAACAGAAGCGCGATCAGGACAACAGGAGCCGCGCGGCCCATGGAAGGCCTCCAATCTGCGAGTCGCTGAGCGCAGTGTAAACCATGATTGACGATCCGGGCTCGGGAGGCCGAGGTGCGAGCGGAGCGAGCTCTCGGAGTGAAGTGGGGTGTTATAGTAAGCCCACAACCCCGTTCGGAAGACAAAATGGAGGAGGTGAACGATGAGACAGATATTGGATTCGTTCGTGGACCAAGCTCTCGCGCGAGGCCCGGAAATTCTGGCCGCCGTCGCGATCCTGGTGATCGGTTGGCTGGTAGCGCTGGCCGTGGCGCTACTCGTGCGGGTTCTCCTGAAGAAAACGGAGATGGACGATCGGCTCGCCGCCTGGCTTGTCGGAGAGGAGCGCGCCGATGGCGTCGAGATCGAGAAGTGGATCTCGCGCGGCGTGTTCGCGATTCTCATGCTGTTCGTGCTCGTCGCCTTTTTCCAGGTGTTGGGCTTGACGGTGATTACCGAGCCGTTGAACCGGTTCCTGATCGAGATCTTCGAGTACATCCCGAACCTCATCGGACCGGCGATCCTGGTTCTCGTCGCGTTTCTTGTCGCCAGCGGGCTCCGATTCGTGGTGAAGCGGATGGTGTCGGTCTCGAAGCTGGACGAGAGGCTGGTGGACCAGGCCGGTCTCGAGGAAGGCGAGGCGCCGCCGTTGTCCAAGACCATGGGTGACGCAGTTTACTGGCTTGTCTTTCTGCTCTTCCTGCCGGCGATCCTCGGTGCCCTCAAGCTCGAAGGCCTGCTCGGGCCGGTCCAGGGGATGGTGGACAAGACGTTGGCGTTCCTGCCGAACCTCCTGGCGGCCGGCGTCATCCTCGGGGTCGGTTGGCTGCTGGCCCGCATCGTCCAACGCATCGTCACCAATTTGCTGGCGGTGGTTGGGGCGGATCGCCTTTCCGACCAGGTGGGGCTGTCAAATGCCCTCGGTGAACAAAAGCTGTCGGGGCTGATCGGGCTCGTGCTGTACATCGTCATCCTGGTGCCGGTTCTGATCGCGTCCCTCAACGCGCTGGCGCTCGAGGCGATCACGCAGCCGGCGAGCGCGATGCTCAACACCTTTCTCTCCGCCCTGCCGCTGATCTTCGGTGCTGCCCTGGTGCTGGTGATCGCCTACTTTGTCGGCCGCGTGGTTTCCAGCCTCGTTACCGGGCTTCTCGCCGGTGTCGGCTTCAACAAGGTCCTGGTCAAGCTCGGCATCGGATCCGAACCCGAGGAGGGAGAGCGCACCCCGGCCGAGATCGTCGGTTACCTGGTGCTGGTCGCCATCATGCTCTTCGCGACCGTCGAGGCGGTCGGTCTGTTGGGATTCGAAGTGCTTGCCACGCTGGTGACGCAGTTCATGATCTTTGCCGCGCACGTCCTGCTTGGCCTCATCATCTTCGTCATCGGAATGTTTCTCGCCAACCTGGCCAGCAAGACCGTTGTGGCGTCCGGGGCCAGGCAGGCCTCCGTGCTGGCGCTGGCGGCGCGAGTATCGATCCTGGTGCTTGCCGGCGCGATGGCGCTGCGTGAGATGGGCCTGGCCAACGAGATCATCACCATCGCATTCGGCCTCGTGCTTGGCGCCATCGCCGTCGCGACCGCCATTGCGTTCGGCATCGGTGGCCGCGAGATGGCTGCGGAAACCTTGAAGCAGTGGAGGAACGAGCTGCGGTCCGAAGGCTGAAGGCGGGCCCGTCGCCGCGATCTCGCCGCAACGTGTGACCGTCGCAGGGCATGGTGTGGTGCGGCGCCTACGAGGTTCGCCTCCGTGGCGACCGGGTGGTCCATTTATCCGGGCGGTTGGAGAACCGCACGACGAGAATGAACTGCTGTGTTCGGGGGTTGAACCAGATACGGAGCCTCTGAAACCCTGGCTGGCCGGCTGCGTATTCTGATACTGAAACTCAAAACCCCGAGAGGAGTCGCCGATGCCGAGTGATCAACGTGGACGATTCGTCTGGTATGACCTGATGACCAGTGACCCGAAAGCTGCCCAGGATTTCTACGGCCGACTTATCGGCTGGGGGACCCAGAAATTTGAGGGGGGTGATCAGCCATACACGATGTGGACCAACAAGGAGACACCGCTGGGTGGAGTGATGGAATTGCCTGAAGAAGCCCGGGCGGCGGATGCGCCGCCGCACTGGATGGCGTACGTGTCGGTGGACAATATCGAGCAGGCGGTCGCGAAGGTCAAGGAGGCCGGTGGGTCTGTCCTCCACCAGGCCACGGAAATTCCCGGGGCCGGTTCGTTTGCGATCCTGGCTGATCCCCAGGGCGCGGCCTTTGCGATCTACACATCCGCCAACCAGGAGAACCAGGATTCCGCCGACGAAGCTCAGATCGGTCGGTTCTCCTGGAACGAGCTCGCGACCTCGGATTACAAAGGCGCGTTTTCGTTCTACTCGGACCTCTTTGGTTGGGAACCCCAGGAAGCGATGGACATGGGGCCAGGCGGCATCTATCAGGTCTACGGACAGGGCGGGGCGCCTCTCGGCGGAATGTTCAACAAGCCGGACGAAATGCCGGGACCGCCGATGTGGCTCTACTACGTGTTGGTCGAGGACGTCAATGCTGCCGTGCAGAAGGTTGCTGAGCTCGGCGGCCAGGTGCTCAATGGTCCGATGGAGGTGCCGGGTGGAGATCTGATCGCCCAGTGCGTCGACCCGCAAGGGGCGCTGTTCGCACTTCACTCGAAGGGCTGAATGTCTCGACCCGACGGAGCCGTGCGAAAATCGCGCAGGAGTCTTTCGTGAGAACAAAGAAATCGTGGGCGCTGGGTATGTTGCTGGTCGGTGCGTTGAGCCTTGCCGCCTCGGTGCCGGTCGCGATGAGGGTCGAGGTGGAGCCGTTGCGACAAGTCGGCGACAGGACCGAGGTCGCGGTTGTCGTCCAGGTCTCGCCGGAAGACCGCGTCCGGATCGGTTCGAACGCCATCCTTCGGATCGAGCTGGACGGCGGCGTGGTGAGCTCGGGGAGCCCGATGCGGGCGGTGCGGCTCGAGGATGATGGGAGCACCCGTGTCGTGATCGAATGGCCGCCCGGTACGCACCAGCTTCGGGTCGAAATCGAGGATCCGACCAAGGAGGACACCGGGCTGTGGGTCGGCACCGTCCGAATTCCTGATCTCTCTCCAGATGCTTCGGTCGAAGAAGTCCCGGAGCCGGATTCTGGACCCGCGTCCGAGTCCGCATCCGCGCCCGCGTCCGAAAACCCTGAACCCGAGACCCCGCCGCCGACCGGCGTAAAGGGCACCGTCGACACATCCGCGGAGGCAGCCGCTGCATCGACTCTGACAGAGGCCCCGACCCCAGAACCCTCCTCCGAGCCCGTCCCAACAGTCGATGAACCGGAGGACGCCGAATCCATCGCCGAAACGGCACCAGAGCCACCTCGCGCCGATGCACCGGCGATCGTGGAGTCGGCGGCCGTCGGCGCCGCCGCAATGCCCGAGATGTCTGAACCGGTGACGAATCAGGAACCGGTGGAGATCGAGCGGTCGGAGCCGGAGCCGGTGGCGGAGAGCGCGCCTGAAGAGGCCCCCGTCGAAGAAATCGAACCAACGATGGTGCCGCCTGAAAAGCGCGAGGTGGTTCCCGAACCGGAAGGGGAGGGTCCCGTCACCGAGGACGGGCTGGAGCCACAGGTCGAAGCGGAGGAACAGCCACCGCTCGTCGAACCACTGCGGGCCGAGCCCCCACCGCAGACCGCGGCGCCGGAGCCGGCCGCGCCTCCTCAGCCGGAGGAACCAGCGGCCCCGGTGTCGGCCGCGTTGGCGGCGCGGTACGAAGAATGGGGGAACGCCGAACCGGACATCCGTGAGTTCTCCTTGACCATCACGCGCGGCCGGGAGCCGGCGATGGACATCGAGCCGACCGATGTCCAACTGCGGGTTGGTGGTTCGCGCGTGCCGGTCGAGAGATTAGGCGGCGTCAAGAATGCGCCGCTCCTGCTCGGACTCGCGATCGACGTCGCCGCGGACGAGGCCGACAACTGGCCCGGTATGCAAGGGTCATTGTCGCCGATCGTGGGACGCGCAGGTGGCGGTAGAGGACGGCTCTTCGTCGCGACCCCTGATTCAATCGGTGCCTGGGGTACCGAACCGGATGCTCCTACCGGTGGGACCGAATCGCAGATATCGAAAAACGCCGCCCGGCTCGTCATCGCCTCGATCGAAAGGTTCAAGGGTATGCACGGACGGACGTTCCTCGTCGTGCTGACCGACGGCCGCAACGAGCCGGCACGGGAAGATTGGCAGGAGGCTACTGAAGCGGCCGGGGAGGCCGGGGTGCCGATTCTCGTGATCGCGTTGTGGGACGACGCATTCAACCAGCGAACCCGAAAGAACCTCAAGAAGCTGACGGAGGTATCGGGAGGCAGCCTTTTCCTGGTCCAGGGAAAGCCGCAGCTCGAAGGCGCGGCGGACCGCTTCGGCCGCTTTCTCGACGGAGGATACAGCCTCCGTTTCAGATCACCGGCTGGCGACCGGCAGACCGTGACCTCGATTTCCGTCACCGCCTCGGACAAAGACCTCGATGTGAGTGCCCCGAAGAGTGTCCGGTAATCAACGAAAAACCCCCTGAGTCGATTTTGTGGAGCGGCCTGACCTGTCATGGCGTAGCCCATCGGGCGACTCGTCACGGCGGAGCTGAAAGCGGA
>CAYRFI010000031.1:0-37767 GCA_964423595.1 uncultured Thermoanaerobaculia bacterium
CGGACGCCGATGCACCGCACCCAACGGTGTTTTCTCGCCTCGGGGTGCTCGACGTACCTCAAGTACGCGCTCCGCGCCCCTCGGGTCGAAAACCCCACTGGGCACGGCACCTCGCCGCCCTCGCGACGAAACCTGGCGAGATATTCAGGTTATCAACTCGTCCGGTAGGCGTGCACCGCCGAAGCTTGGGTTCCGGCCATCAGGATCAGCTCCCGCACGTTGGCATTTTTCGGCCGGGTGGCGCAGAAAAGGACGGCCTCCGCGACGTCAGAGGGCGTCAACGGATCGATGCCGTTGTAGACCCCTTGCGAGCGCTCGGCATCGCCGTGGAAACGAACCAGCGAGAACTCGGTCTCGACCATCCCAGGGTCGACGGAGGACACCCGGACACCGGTGCCGAGGGTGTCGATGGCGAGGGCACGGTTGATGGCGGTGACCGCGTGCTTTGAGGCGCAATAGACATTGCCACCGGGGTAGACCTCATGGCCGGCGATGGAACCGATGTTGATGACATGACCACGGCCGCTCTTGACCATCCCCGGCACGACCGCACGCGTGACGTAGAGGAGCCCCTTGACGTTGGTGTCGATCATCTCCTCCCAATCCTGAATATCTCCCTCGTGAAGCGGCGCCAGCCCCCGCGCGAGCCCTGCGTTGTTGACCAGAATGTCGACGTCGCGCCACTCATCCGCCAACCCGTCGACCCAGGCTTCCACAGCGCTTCGGTCGCGCACATCGAGGGCAGCGGTCAGGACTTTTACCCCGTGACGCTCATGAAGAGACTTCGCCAACTCTTCGAGCCGATCCTTGCGCCGCGCAGCCAGCAGTAGTCGGCACCCTCGCGCCGCAAATGCTTCAGCGCACGCACGGCCGATACCGCTCGAGGCGCCGGTAACCAGTACGATCTTCCGTTCGATATCCAAGGCCATCGAACCCCCTTCCCTCGTGCCGAAAGACGGGCACATTGTAGTCCGAATGGCGACCGTGAACGACACGCAACGAATTGAAAATGCAAATTCGGTGGGTGGAGGAGCCGACGCTGCGGGTTTCTGCCGGCGACCGCGATTCGCTCAGCCGCCGGCCCGCTGATTGAAGTAGGCGCGACCGTACCGTTTCATTCCGTAGAGAACCGGGGTCCGACCGTCGGGGAGAGGTGGGGCTCGGAAACTCCACACCACGTGCTTGTCCGGTGCCACTTCGAGGGCTCGCCCCTGCATGGAGTCGGTGATCAGAGTATTGCCATTGTCAAGACGTTGGCATGCCCCGTAAATTCGTGATCGTAGGCGGTCACTCTCAGTTCCCCAATAAACCCACTGTCGGCGTCTGCTGAGCGGGTCGATTTCAAGGACCGAAGACAACTCCTGACCGTTGTCGAACACGAGGATAGTGCCGGTGGGGAGGAGTCTGGCGCTGTGTTGGTAGGTGACATTTGAGGGGCCCCACGCCCACAACACCTCTCCAAGTGAGAGATCGATGATCATGATGGTGCTGATATTCCTCAACGAAACGAGGACGTTTCCCTTCGCGAACAGGCGGGGCTCGACGGGCGCCGCACTGCCGTCGAAGACCTGAATCGAGTTCGTGTGGAGAAGATCAATTCCGTATTCCAGGAGACGATCATTGACCAAGGGCAGCAGGAATGCGTACGGCGACTCTTGAATGATATCGAGGACCGAATGACGATCTTTGACCTGGCCGTCGGGACCGAGCACGGTGATCGAGTCCACGACCGATGGCACCACGGGGTGGATCTCCGGCCGCATCACGTAGTCATGGGTGAGCAGATAGATGTCACCGGCGTCGGTGATCCAAAAGTCGTGATGGGCGCCGTTCCTGAGGATCCACACAGGTCTCGAGTTGCGGTCGACTTTGACCAGGCCGAGATAATCGTAGACGGCGAGCAGGGAAAGATCGGGCAATACGGTCGCCGCACGAAGCCCGACAAACTGTTGACGTTGAGCCAGCGGTGAATCCCACCAGACATCGTCCCTGGGTAGAAACCAGTCGTGGACGACCGAGCCGGACTCATCGATCAAAACCGCAGAGTCCGCGTGTCCAGTCGTGAACAGGCTCAGGCCAGGCTGTACACGACTCGCGTCCACGACAGTTGCTCCCCATTCATCGCTGGCGGCGACGTCTGTCGTACCCACATATCCGAGAGCTTGAAGCATATCGAATGAGGTGGGACGACCGATCGACACGGCTCCGGACGCAGTGGCGTCAGAGATCCGGGCGGGAGCATCGTTCCGAAACACCGCGGCGACTCGCCCGATGAGAGCGTGGGGAAATACGTAGTATCGCGCGTAGGCCACTCCCCAAAGAAACGAGAGGACGACGAGCACAGTAGCCAGCAACCAGAGCAGGACACGCTTCACGCTTTTCCTCCGTTTACAGCCGTGCCGCAATGATGGCTGATCGGGGTACCGATCATAGATCAGAGCGGAGATCGCCTCGGGTAAGAGACCTCGAGCCTCGGAGTCTTTCTGCGAAATTCAGCTTACCACTGGAGGCTGTGAGTACCGGTCGCCGTGTGCCCAGCCGCTTTTGAGGGAAAAGCGAATGAAAGATCGAGTCCTACAGGCGGCTCACCTGGCGCGGCGCATCTCCGCTGGCGATGACACACTGGTCGTCAATGGTGGTGACGCCATCACCTTCCAATGTGCACTCAAGTTCGCTGTGACACACAATCACCCCGGATCGCTCCGGGGTGGTCGAAAAATCGTTTGGGGGGATGAAGAACTACTCGTCCTCTTCCTCGTCCCCACAGATTTTCTGCTCACGAATTTTGATGACCTGGACGCCGGCGTGCTCGATCTTCTTCATGACGCACCCGGTCACCGGGTCGATGTAATCGTCGAGCAGGTTCTCATCGGCCTTGACCGTCAGCATCGAGCCGGTCTCTTCGCAGCGATAGGTGATATGGCCGCCGCTGTCTGGATGCCCCATTCGCTTGATGATGATCGGATGCTCACCGTTTCCCTCGTCCACCCACTTCATCACGTGCGCACCATGCGCCGTGGAGAACTCCTCGAAGTCCTCACCATACTTCTCCTTGAGGGCCTCGATGTCGATCTCGCCGTCCTCGCCCTTGAGAATGAGGACGTCGTGGGTGCCGTCCGGGTCCGCACCGAGAAACACCGCATCGGACTCCATATCGAGCTCACCGAGTTTGCCGTCGCAGTTCTTCATGATCATCACGCGATGCTCTCCGGCACCCTCCTCGTCGCCCTCGATCCAGATTCTCTGATGCTGGTCGCCGTGAAGACCGCCGGCCATCAGGCCATCGTGGACGAGCATGAGACGGTTGTCGACCCGTTTGATCGTGACCTCCCGGCCGCCCACGTCATACGTACGCTCTTCGCCCTCGGCGAGGTCGTCGAGGGTGACGATCTCGGTAACCCCGTTGACGTCGATCGTCATCTCCTTCCCGTCCTGGGCTCGCACCTCGACTCGTATCGTCTTTTCCTCGGCCAACGCCCATGCCGCGCCAAAAAGAATGACCAGGGCCGCCGTCACCAAGTATCGCACCCAACCTTCAGACTTCATTCTTGCCTCCGTCGAGATTTTTCCCGCGATCGAGATTCGCGGCGTCGATGTCGGTGCATTGCAGAGCAATCGACATGCCAGGGCCATTGAACCGATTGTGGGTTCCGAACTTCCGATTTGCGGAGGTCAGTTCCCCATTTCGGGAGATTGTGCCACGGTGCTCGCATTCTCGCCGGCCATCCCGTGCTTCTCGAGTCGGTAGAGGAACGCCTTGTAAGTCAGTCCCATGAGGCGTGCGGCGGCGGCCCGATTGCCCTGAGACCGATCCAAAGCTTGCCGCATCATGCCTCTCTCGACCTGTTCCCATAGCAATCCTTCGGCCGGGAGGCTGAACGGACACTCCTCTTCTCCGACCGACGACCGCCGCATTTCGGCCGGCAGATCGTCGACGCTCGGTCGGCCATCTTCGGCGAGCAACACCAGGCGCTCGACGGCGTTGGCGAGCTCACGTACGTTGCCCGGCCAGCCGTGCTCCATCAGGGCCTGCAGAACATCAGGGGACAGTGATCGGATATCCATGCCGTGGCGCGCCGAAGCCTGTTGGAGAAAAGCGGCCGCGAGCAGCGGCACGTCCTCCATGCGGTCCCGCAGGGGCGGCAGCTCGATGGAGATCACGTTCAGCCGGTAGAAGAGATCCTCGCGAAACGCGCCCTCGCTGACCAGGGCCGGCAGGTCGCGATTCGAGGCCGCGATCACACGCACGTCGCACTCGATCTCGCCGCTTCCGCCAACGCGGGTGAACCGGCGCTCCTGCAGCACCCGCAGCAACGTCGCTTGCAACGGCAGCGGCATCGATGCGATCTCATCGAGAAAAAGAGTCCCTCTATCAGCCTCTTCGAAGCGGCCCTCGCGGCGACGGTGGGCGCCGGTGAAGGACCCCTTCTCGTGGCCGAAGAGCTCGCTCTCGATCAACGTATCCGGGATGGCGGCACAGTTGACCGCCACAAAGGACCGTCTCACTCTCCGGCTCTCACGGTGGAGGGTCCGGGCCACCAGCTCCTTCCCGGTCCCCGACTCCCCCATCACCAGCACGGTGGCATCGGTCGCTCCCACCTTTGTGATTGTCCGATACAGGGCTCGCATCACCTTCGAGCGGCCGATCAGCTCCCCGAAACCGTCACCTTTCCGGACCGCCTCGCGCAGCTCCCGGTTCTCCTTCTCCAAGCGTCGAGTTCGGAGCACCCGCTGCACGGCGAGGAGCAGAGCCTCGCGCTCGAAAGGTTTGCCGAGATAATCATCCGCCCCACGCCGGACGGCTTCCACCGCATGAGCGATCGTGCCGTAGGCCGTCATCACGATGAAGGCGCACCCGAGGGCTCGCTGACGCACCTCATCGAGCAGCTCCCCGCCGTCGCGCTCAGGCATCCGCCAGTCGCAGAGGATGAGATCGGGGACTTCTTCCGCGATGGCTTGCAGCGCTTCGTCGACGGTTCCCGCCTCGCGAACCCCGTGACCCTCCCGGCGCAGAATCTCGGCGATCAACTGTCTCTGGGCGACCTCGTCCTCGACCAGCAGGATCGAGACACCGTCACTCAAGGTCTTGCTCCCCATTGGCTGCTGCCTCACCGAGCAACGGCAGCCTCATCGTCGCGACCGTTCCTCCGTCAGTGCCGTCTTCGATCTCGAGACGTCCACCGTGCATGCCGACCACCAGCTGGCGAGCCAGGAAGAGACCCATGCCGGATCCGCCGACCTTGGTCGTGACGTGGGGTAAGAAAAGGCGTTTGCGAACGGCATCCGGGAGACCAGGGCCTCCATCGACGATACTGACCACGGCATCCCCGCCTTCCACCCGGACGTTCACCTCTACCGGCACCCCTTCCGGAGACACCTCGGTCGCATTTTCGATCAGGTTGGCGAGGGCGGCGCGAACTGCTCCCGGGACCACTCGAACCCGCAGATCGTCCTTCCCTCCCTCGACCCGTACCTTCGCTCCGTGCTGCACCGATTCCAGGGCGACCGCCTTCACCAGCACCCCGAGGTCCGTCTCTTCGGGTTCGGCGATCTCCTCGGCACCGAGCGCGAGGAAGGACCGCAGCCAGCGGTCGATCCGCCGAATCTGGGATCTCGACGTGGCCACCAGATTCTGCCGGTCCCCCTGGCCTGACGCCAGCTCTTCGACGGCCAGGCCGAGCGTGTGGAGGGGGTTGCGAAGGGTGTGGGCGAGGCCCCGTGAGAGATCGCCGAGCTGCGCCAAATGCTCTCGCTCCTGCCACATTCCATGCTCCGCCTCGAGCTCGGCGAGCCGCGCCGACATCCTGTTGAACGAGCGCTGCAGGTCCCCGACCTCACCGGTTGCGGACACAGGGATCTGAATCCCCAGTTCGCCGTGGCCGAGCGCCTCCGCACCGTCCGCAAGCGACCGCAGCGGCCGGGTCAGCCTGCGCGACATCACAGCGGATGCGAAAAGGCCGACAACCAGCAATAGACCGCCCATCGCCGCCCCTTCGCGCATGGTTTCTCGAACCTGCCTGACTGCCGGCGACACCGGGATCGGGATCCGATGGACTGCCTCATCGTCTTCCCTCACGACCAGATACCGGTCGTGGCTCTTCTCGCCATCCTCGACCGCGACCACCAGCTTTCTGACATTTTCGGGCTTCGCGGCCATAGCCGCCGCGCCGTGCTCGTCTTTGCTCCTCATCGAGTTGTCACCATCATCGACATTACGGGTTTCAATGACCCACTCGATCTTGTCAGTCCCGGGCTCGCCAATGGGTCTCAGGAGTTCGCGACGTATCACCCGCTTGCCATCGCGCTCAACGGCATGGGGGTTCGCCGGATTCGGAACCATGACAACCTGAACATCCGTGCCGTCCTCGACCTCGTGAGTGTTCCCAGGCTCCGCATCGGTCGTTGCATCGCAGTCCGTGTCGACCCAGACATTGTGAGCTCCGGCGACCAAGGCTTCGCCAAAGATCGCCCTTTCCGCTGTTAGAACTCCGGTCCCAACGGTCGTCGCGACCCGAGTTACCTCGTCTTCAATGGATCGCAATTGGCGCGCGTACAACCACCATTGGAGGGCCATCAGAGCCAGCACCAGGGCCGCCGTTCCCAGGAAGAGCCGTGTCTGAATCCGCATAGTTTCTCCACGCAGGAGTATAAGCACCTATCCCAGCGCCTGTCCGGATTTCAAGCAACACCCATGCCAGGCAGACGGTTTGACGGGCCCCCCCAGCCGCCCGCCCACGGCTATACGGCACATACTGTAGGCAGCGCCTGGTCCAGACTTGATCGTTTGGCCGTCAAGCCGTATAGCCGGAATGCCGTGGGTGGTCGGGCGGGTGGCCCGAATAGCCGCGGGTGGGTGGGCGGTGGAATCCGTATAGCCGTCTCGGGCGTCAACGCGCAGTCTGTCAGATCAGTCCTTGTGCTTCCTTGCGAGGTTGTCGACGCGAGTGTTTTCCCAGCGACTCATGAACTCGACCCAGTTGAGCGGTGATCCACCGTTCCAGCTCTCGACAAAGATCGGGCTGCCGAGGCTTGCAGCGTTGAGCGGCGGCTCCCCTCGAAGATGGCGGCGGGGGCTGGCGTTGCCGTTGTTGGGGTGTGATTTTCTCCGAAAATATTGCATGTCACTCCATCGGACGCTCGACACGCCAAATTGTTGATCGGCTACTGAAGGACCGATTCGATTCCCGCCTTCGACATGTATACGGTGCCAATCCTCCGAACATCTGAGAGTGTCCGGCGAACCGCGAACCAACGGCATATCATTGCCGCGGTGCTAAACTGTCTCAAATGACCAGGGTCACACCCACCCCCGGCTCGGCGTTCGCGACGATCGCTTTTCCGGGAATCGGAGGTGGTTTCCCGAGATGATCGAGGAAATGTCGGAGAGTCGCGTGAGAGGGCCGCGCGTCTGGGCCGTCGGTGGCGGCAAGGGCGGAGTCGGCAAGTCGGTGATCGCGACCAACATCGCGGCCTCTATTGCTCGAGGAAACGAGACCGTCGCCCTTGTCGACGCCGATCTCGGCGGCGCCAATCTCCACACTCTGCTCGGTGTCCCGAGCCCCAAGGTGAATCTGGCCGACTTCATTGCAAGGAGGGTCAGCTCCCTTGGCGAGGTCATGACCCCGACACCGATCGAAAACGTTTGGCTGGTGTCCGGCGCCAAGGCGCTAGTCGAAATGGCCAACCCCAACTTCAGCCAGAAGAGCAAAATCCTGCGTCATATCACCTCCCTCGACGTCGATCACGTGGTCCTCGACCTCGGTGCAGGGACCAGCTTCAACGTCCTCGACTTCTTCCTGGCCGCGCGAAAGGGAGTCCTGGTTGTCGTGCCGGAACCGACCTCCGTCGAGAACGCCTACCATTTCCTCAAAGCCGCGTTCTTCCGCAAGCTCAAGCGCGCTCAACCGCGCACACAGGTCAAGGCGGCCATCAAAGAGGTCATGAACGGCAGCGCCCGCAGCAAGGTAAAGACGCCCAGAGACCTGATATCGCAGGTCTGGTCCGTCGATCCGGATGTCGGCGCGGCGTTGGTCGCCGAGGCGAGCAGCTTCCGCCCCGCGTTGATCGTCAACAGGGTCGATCACCCGAACCACGAACGGCTCGGCGAAGACATCGTGTCCGCGTGCCGCGACTATTTCGGAATCCGCCTCCAATTTCTGGGCTCGCTTCCCAACGACAAGCTCGTCGTGCGATCCGTGGTCGAGCAAAAACCGGCGGCCCAATTTTTCGCCCAGATTCCCTTCGTCAGCGCCATGCGCGGCGTTGTCGGCAATATGACCTACGTGCGGCCGAGGGCTTCATGACAGCCCGACCGGAAGACTGGGAGATCCTCGGGATCGAGCCCGGAGCCGACATCGGTCAGGTGCGGCGTGCATACCGCCACCGACGATCCTTGTACGAGCCAGCGGCCCTCGCGACCTACAACCTCCTCGACGATGAAGAGCGAGAGGGCATGGTGGATCGAATCGAGGAGGCCTACCGGAGAATCATCGAATCGAAACCTCCGCCCGCTCCGCTGGCACCGCCGCCTGCAGCAAATCTGGAGGCAGCGGACGACCTGATGATCGGCAACGCTCCTGATCCGGTTTCGGAACCGGGTGCGCATCTTCGTTTTCATCGAAACGCCAAGGGATACACCCTGCATCAGATCGCCGCCGAAACCAAGATCGGCGTCGCCATCCTCGAACAGATCGAGAACGAGGATTTCGAGGCCTTGCCGGCGCCCGCCTTCGTGCGGGGTCACGTTCACCAGTTTGCACGAGAGCTGAGATTTCGGGACGCCTACGAGTTCGCGAAGTTTTACATCACCAAGATGCAAGCTGCCGAAGGCGAGGCAGACGGGTAGCGGTTCACCTTCGATCCCGTGCCCTTATCCGTCCCCGTTCCCGTACTCGACGACACACAAATCACTGTTCAAAGGTGAGCCCTCAGCCCGGGGCCTGATTCCTTTTTCGTTCGCATCCAGCGGAATTTCTCATCGGGGCGGGAACGGGGAGAAAAAAAGGGCGCCCGACAGGGCGCCCCCATCTTTCACGCAGTGAACTATTTCTTGATACCGGCTGCTTCCTCGAGCATGTCGGTCGTGACGGACTTCGGACGCTCGATCGGGTAGCCCAGCGCGCGGTCCCAGGTGATGTTGGTGAGCACGCCCAGGGCGCGGCCGATGCCGAAGAGGACGGTGTAGAAATCCCAATCGGTAAGACCGTAGTACCACTGGATGACGCCCGACTGCGCATCGACGTTGGGCCAGGGGTTCTTGGCCTTGCCCTGCTCCTCGAGGACGCCCGGCGCAACCTTATAGATCATGCTGATGAGCTTGAAGAGCGGGTAGTCCGGAAGGTGCTTGAGGCAGAACTCGCGCTGCGACTCGTAGCGCGGGTCGGTCTTGCGGAGCACTGCGTGGCCGTAACCCGGGATGACCTGACCGCTGTTGAGGGTGTCCCACAGGGCCTTCTTGACCAGCTCCTCGGTCGGTTCGGCGCCGCCCAGACCCTCCTGGAACTTCATGGTCCAGCTCAGGACCTCCTGGTTGGCGAGGCCGTGGAGCGGGCCGGCGAGGCCGTTGATGCCGGCGGAAAGCGAGTAGTAGGCGTCCGACAGGGCCGACGCAACGAGGTGGGTGGTGTGGGCCGACACGTTGCCCGACTCGTGGTCGGAGTGAAGGATGAAGTACATCCGGGCGACGTCATCGTAGGGCTTGTCGATACCCATCTGGTGCGCGAAGTTGCCGCCCATATCGAGCTTCGGGTCCTCCGCGATCTGGTCGTCATCCTTGTACTTGAGGCGGTAGACGAATGCGGCCAGCACCGGCAGCTTGGCCATCAGGTTGCAGGCGTCCTCGAACATCGGGTCCCAGTAGTCCATCTTCGACATGCCTTCGTTGTATTTCTTGACGAAGATCGACTCGCGCTGCATGGCGAGGATGCCTGCCGAGTACATGGTCATCGGGTGGGTGTCACGCGGCATCGCACGGAGAACGTCCTTGACGTAGTCCGGAAGCTGACGACGTTTCTTGAAGTCCGCAACCACCTCCTCGGCCTGCTCGGCGGTCGGAATATCGCCGGTCATCAGGTAGTAGAAGAAGCCCTCGACACTCGGATACTCCTGGCCCTTGACCGGCGGCAGCGCCGCAAAGGTCTCGGGGATGGTGCGACCACGGAAGCGAATGCCCTCGAAGGGATCGAGGTAGGAGACGTCGGTGACCAGGCAACGGACGCCGCGCGCTCCGCCAATGGCCTGGGCGATTGTCACCTCGCTGATCTTGGTGTCGCCGTACTCCTTGAGCAGGCGAGTCGTTCGCGGACGATGCTCTTCGATTTTCTTGAACAGGTTTTTCTTCAGAGTCGACATCGATGCCTCCCATTTTTCCTGCCGGCGGAGAGACCGTCCGTCAAATCGACAACCTCCCAACTCGGTCGTTATTTGTCAATCTCAGCAACCGATGAAACCCTGAAAGGGCCTCATGCGCCGACGAGTATAGAGCTTGTGAAGAAAAGTGACAAGCTATTTTTCAGTTCCTCAGGCACCGAAATCATTTATTGCTCGCCATCAACTGAATATATATTCAGTCCGCAAAAATCACCACCCTTCGAGGATGCCGGATGTTTCAATATTGAAATACTCGGACCGCGAACCATCGACCGTTATCAGGCTCGATGAACCGATCATCGCGAACGAGGGCTACTGTCGCCCTCCGGGCGACGTGACCCGCCGTCGCCAGCGAGTGGCCGATTGGCCGGCACCCTCCCACCCTTCCTCTCCGGCCTCGGCCACATCTCGCTGACGCTGGCGGGTTGAAGTACAATGAGGCCGTCCAGTCAACCTGAACCCGGACCCAGTCGGCGCTCGCGATGCAGCCCGTTATCTCCGTGGCCGTGGTGCAGACGAGAAAGGGTTCACCGGGCGATCGGGAGGGCTTCCCGCGGTGAAGCGCACCTGGCAGCTGATCAGCACAGCGGAAGGCGCAGCTTTCGACCTCCGCTTCGGCAACGGCGTGCACACCCTCGGCTCCGGCAATGCCAGCGATCTCAGAGTCGGCCATCCGACGGTCTCCCGCAGCCATGCCCGCCTCACCTGCACCGACGACGGCATCACCATTGAAGACCTCGGATCGACCAACGGCACTGCGGTCGACGGCACGCCAGTGGACGGACCGATTATTGTGGTGGACCGCGCCAGGCTCAAGGTCGGTGGGGTGGTCTTCGAGCTTGGACCGCTGAAGGCCGATACCGCCGCGGCCAGGCTCTTCGGCACCGAATCGAGCTCGGGCGCGTCCGTCCTCCTCGGTCCCGCCACCGTCGGCTTCCTGCGTGACGCGGGCGAGGAGATCGGCGCCTGCGAAGGCGACGTTATAGTCCGCCGCGGCGAACACCAGGAGTACTTCTACGTCGTCATCGAGGGCGAGGTCGAGCTGCTGTTGTCGGAGGGTACGGGCCGTGACCGTCCGTTGGCGCGTATCGGTGAGGGCGGAATCTTCGGTGCGGAGTCCGTGTTCGGGAAAGGGGGCGCCGCGATCGACGCGGTGGCCGTCACCGACGTGCGCCTCCTGAGGTATCCCGCATCGGCCCTGCCGTCCGCGCTCCAGGAGTCGGCCTCGTTGCGACGCAAGCTTCTCGGTGGCATCGCCCGCCAGATCCACAAGACGACCTCCGACGCTCTCGACCTGATGCACGGCGCCGAGGTCATGGCCCGCCTCGTCCAGGGTGACAACGATCCGGACGAGCTGATCGCGGCCTCGCCGCGGATGAAGGCGATCAAGAAGAAGGTCGCGCAATGTGCCGACAGCGATGATCCGATCCTGGTGCTCGGTGAGGACGGAACCGGCAAGACCCTCATCGCCCGATTGATTCACGACGGGTCGGCCCGCTCGAAAGGACCGCTGATCGCGGTCAACTGCAAGGAACTGGCGCCGGGACATGCGGCCGAGCTCATTCTCGGAGAGGACCTCGGCGGCCGCCTTCCGGCCGGCGAGCGTGCCAGCGGCGGCATCCACCTCGCGCATGGCGGCACCATCGTCCTGCGCGGCGCCGACGCCCTCGAGCCCGCAGCGCAGCATCTGATCTCCGCCCACCTCAGGGGAAGGTCGAATCCGAGGGCCTACCCAAACACCAGGTTCATCATCACCGCGCGTGAGACTTCCAAGGGCGAAGAGAACCACAGTCTGACGCAGGATCTCACCGAGTGCTTTGAAGAAGTGATCGAGATCCCGCCACTCGGCAAGAGACTCAAAGACATTCTGCCCCTCGCCGAAGAGTTCCTGCAAAGGCGGGGGCCAACCCCCCCGGTGATCACCGAAGGCGCTCGCCACGCTCTGCTGTCGCTGCACTATCAGCGCCGCAATGTGGCCGAGCTTCGTGAAATCGTCGATCTCGCGACGCGGGTCGCCGAGGGTGGCGAGATCCGGGCCGAGCACATCTTCGGCGGAGTCGGTGATGACGCGGTCGTTCCCGGGATGGACATCACCGGCACACCGCTGATGGGACGTCTGCTACAGAAATTGAGTCTCCCGGTGCTTCGGATCACAACCCTTGTGGGCTTCGTCGCGGTCATCGTTCTCTGCCTCGCCTCCGCCTCGTCGCTGCTCGGCCGGGCCGCCAACACCGCGATCTGGTCGCTGTGGGAACCCGCGGTCTTCGCTCTCTTTTTCCTTGTCGGTCCGGTGTGGTGCACCGTATGTCCCCTCTCCACGGCGGCCCGTTGGACGAAGAAGCTCCACCATTCGAAGAAGCCGCCTCCGGAGTGGTTGATACGCCACGGCCCGTGGCTGGCAATCATCGGCTTCGCTCTCATCATCTGGGTCGAGCGGGTCTTCAACTCGGCGGAGAATCCCGTCGCATCCGGGCTCCTACTCCTCGGTTTGGTCGCCGCAGCAATGATGCTCTCGCTTCTCTTCCGGCGCGAAGTGTGGTGCCGCCACCTCTGTCCGCTGGGTCGGCTGGCCACCACCCTCGCCCCTGCCTCGCCTCTCCAAATTGTCGCCAAACCAACCGTCTGCGCTTCGACGTGCACCACCCACGCCTGCTATCGCGGAACACCGGAGGTTTCCGGCTGCACCGTCTTCCACCACCCCCTCGAAGGCAAGCAGGCCTATCGCTGCAAGCTGTGCTTCGACTGCCTCCAGTCGTGTCCCCATCACTCGGCCAACCTGCAGCTTCGCCCGCCCTTGCTGGCGCTGTGGCGCCTCGATTCGAGCGCCGCTGATCTCTCGCTCTTCGCCGTCACCGTCACCCTGCTCGCCCTCGGTTTGGTCGCGGCACGAACCTTTGCGGTCCTCGCAGGCCCACTCCAGTTCACTCTCCTGTGTATTCTCACCATCGTCGCGGGCGTCGCGCTCCACTCGGCGGTGATGGCTCTTGCCGTCACCGAGCGCCGGATCGCACTCATGATCCGCCTCGCAATGACCCTCATGATCCTCGGTTGGGCGGCCCTCATGACCAGCCAGCTCGCAAACATCGTGGTCCTCAAGGATGCCTGGGTGGTGCTTCCCACATCCACCCTCCTGCCGTCCTGGATGCCATCCGAGTTCAGCCTCCTGCCCATTCTCCAAATCGGCACCGTCTTTTTCGGGCTCTTTCTGGCCCTGGTCTCGCTCGCTCACGTCAATTTCAGAGGAACTTCGTTCTGGACCCGCTTCGGACGACGGGCGGTGCCGATTGTTCTCGGCGGCTACGCGGCGGCTGTGATCGCATTGCTTCTCTTCTGAACAACTGCCCCTCTCAACTCGGCATCACGTCCAGCAAATCGCTTGCGCCGGACTTCTTAAATGAGATTCATATCCGCTTGTGACAATTCTCTTGCAATTGACATCGGATATCGTTACAGTAACGGACATTCGAGTTTTTGCGAGGAACAATTTGATTCGTACATCAAGCAGACCAGTGACAGTGGAGGCCGCATGAAGAGACTCATTCTCATCGTTTTTGGAATCGCTCTCGTACTGAACACGCCGCTCTCGGCGCAGCAGGCGAGCCAGAACATCCCGGTGCTTCCGGTGATTCCAAAGATCGATCCGGAAACACTGGCCGAAAACCCGGATTGGTACCTTCGGGGCGACGGTTACCTGCAACGGCAGGTCGAGCCGACGATCGCGGTTTCCACCCGCAACCCGGATCACCTCCTTTCGTTCTTCGTCGACTACCGGGCGGTCAACATTCCCGGCGATCCGGGCCTCGGTGAACAGACCCAGACTTTTGTCCTGGCGATGAAGGCCACCAATATGATGCTGGCTGGGCTCATTCCACTCCCCGAGGTTCCACTGTTCGAGGTGCCGCCGGTAGCGGCAGCCGAAGCGTGGGTGGGCGGCAGCGCCTCCCACGATGGCGGCCTGACCTGGAGCGGCTTCATGATGCCCGGCGCGAGCTTTGACCACTCCCTCATCTCCGAGGACTCGCCGGTCTACGGCCTCGAGGCGGCCACCGATCCGGTGGCGGTTGCGGGGCCGTGCGGTTACGTTTACGTCTCGTTCATGGGCTTCACCCGCGGCGACATGAGCAAGCTGGTGGTGGCGCGCTTCCAGGACCTCAACGACAGCGAGAGCGGCAGGACCTGGCAGTACCAGGGGGCATGGGAGCTCGAGTCCGGCAACAACGCCACCCACGGTTACTTCCTCGACAAGCCGCACATCGCCCTCGATATTTTCCGGGAGGACTCAGACGTCGCCGACTACAGCCAGTATTACCCCGCCGACGAGTCCCAGTGCGGACACCGCGTCTACGTCAGCTACAGCACCTTCAACGGCCTCGACAAGGGCGGCAAGTTCCAGAGCAAGCTCAACTTCGCGACCTCGGTCGACCGGGGCGAGACCTGGACCCAGTCCCGGATCCAGCAGCCCTACACCCAAAACCAGGGCTCCTTCATCGCGGTCGATCCGCGCCCGGGCAACCCCGGGAACGGTGGAGGCGGCAGCGTCTACGTGGTGTGGCGCCACTTCTTCTCGCCGGACGCGATCGTGATGATCAAGACTGAGAACTACGGCAAGAAGTTCTCCAAGCCGATTGAGCTCACCGGCGACATTCCCATGCAGCCCTTCGACCAGCCGACGCTGTCCGCGTGGGATGGCGAGTCTCCCCCAAGCCCCGACTACCTGACGGCTCGATCCAACGCCTTCCCCACTACGGTGGTCACACCCGAGGGAGAGCACGGAACTGTCTTCGTCGCCTGGCAGGAAAAGGTCGACATCACTGAGGGCGGCCCGACGCTCGGTCAACCCGACGCAACCGGCTCGCCCCGCATTGTGATGGTCAAATCCACGGATGGCGGCAGCTCTTGGACCGGCATCGGTGATTCTGAAAGCCGTGTCGCGGTGGACTTCGGCTACCGAGATGTCAACTGTGTTCCTGGCGGCTTAGATTATCCGGACGTCTGCCAACAACCGCCCGGCTTTGGCGTCCTTCCGGACAGGCGACCCTCCGGACCCCAGGTCAAGCCGTGGTTGAGCTTCGGAGGCGGCAAGCTGGCCTTGGCCTACACCGAGGCACGGGGTTTCCTCGACGAGGAAGGTGAGGGAACTCTCGACGAGGAAGGTGTGGAAAGTATCGGAATCACTGATGACGACCTGAGCAGCAACGGTCTCGTCAGCGGCATCGACCGGTTGGTCGACTTCCGCGTCGCCATGCTCGACCCGGCAACCGGACAACCGCTCGACACGACCCAGGTCTCGCGCTACCCGATCAGCGGGTACGCCGATCTGACCGACGGCGAGCAGGTCAGCGACATCGCGCCAATCGCCCCCGAACTGTGTGACCGCGTCAACGGGCCACCGGAGTACTGCCAGCCGAGCCTCAACCTGTACAACAAGAACCACTCTGGCGCCGGCCAGGTTCCCTTCATGGGCGACTACCCCGGGATGACGCCCATCCTGTCGATGATCTATGACGACATCGATGACGAGGGGCGCAAGCAGTGGAGGTGGGCAACCGCTGCAGCCGACGTCCCCTATCCGGCATTCCATGTAGTTTTTCCAGACAACCGGCATTTGATACCGCCGGTTGTGCCATCTGCCGACCCGGAGTGGGCGCGCTATCCCGCCTACGAGTTCTATCCCGACCCGCCGACAGGAAACTGCATCAATGCCGGCTCGCGAAACACCGACGTGCTGACGGCCAAGGTGAACGCGCAGCTGGTGCTTTCAGCGCCTACGACCTACAAACAGGGAAGTCCGGGAGATCCCACCTGGGGCTATCCGATTTCAGTCTTCAATCAGAGTGCCGAGACCCGCTTCTATCAACTCGAGATTCTGGAAGACAGGGATTTCGCTTCATTTGCCGTCGTTCCTGGCGAGTTAGAGTTTCCGGCGGAGAAATATGTCGGCGTGGTGGAGATCTTTCCCTACTCGAGCACATCACAAATGGTTTATGTGGATCCCGGAGCGTCGGAACAAATGATCATCGAAGTCAAACAGGTCGACTGGGACGAAAACATCCCGA
This sequence comes from uncultured Thermoanaerobaculia bacterium, assembly GCA_964423595.1. Lineage (GTDB taxonomy): Bacteria > Acidobacteriota > Thermoanaerobaculia > Thermoanaerobaculales > Sulfomarinibacteraceae > Sulfomarinibacter. Next base: position 16,425 of record CAYRFI010000031.1, read on the forward strand.
TCCCGATGTGGGTCCCGGTCGACGGCGGCCAACTGGGTTATGTGACCCTCAACCCGGACCCGAGCAACCCGGACATCGCCGGTTCCGAGCGGCAGAACCTGATCATCACCACGGAGGCGGTCGAGACCTATGAAGGGGACCAGGTAATCGATGCGCTCAACCCCTTCGTGCGCAACCCCTTCGTCCGGAACCCGTTCGTCAGAAACCCCTTCGTCCGCAACACGGCGATTGACGATCAGATGGAACTGTACAAGGTGATCGACACGACCTGGTCGGTGCAGGCCACCGAGGACAGCGGCGCCGGCAGCTACCTGCCGGTGATCAACATCGACAACGCCGAGCAGTTCCTCGGAAACTACGCCTTCCAGCTCCTGATCTACAAGAACGCCTCCTACGGAACAAGAGCGCTTGAAGGCTGTGAAACGGTGAATGCCGGTAACCCGGTGATCCTCTCGAACGTGGTCCAGTCGCCCGGTGACACGGCCGAAAACCCGTTCGTGCGCAACCCATTCGTGCGCAACCCATTCGTGCGCAACCCCTTCGTCCGCAACCCGTTCGTCCGCAACTCAGCCATCACCGTCGCACCGTCCGATGGTGTGGTCCTCGAGGAGTCGACCACGTCGAACGCGACCCAAATCGGCGCCAAGAATCTCATCGACGAAAACGGCGTCCTGCGCGTGCCGCGGCTGCCGGAGAAGATCTTCATCACCCTGCGCGCCTTCCAGCTGGTGGACGACGCCACGATCGAAGCCTCTGGATTCAGATACAGACCCGACGTCGACGAGCCGGCCATCTCGGCCGTGCCAACCAGGTGCACGGATCTATCAGATTGCGTTGTGTCGCCATCGCCCGATCTGGTTCCGATGCAGCAGGACGAGCTGACGTACCTGAATCCTCTAACGCTCGACACCTCGTCGCGCGGGGCCTTCCCCGCCGGCACCGAGATCACCTTCCCGATTGACGGCTGGGATGGGACCTGGGTTCTCAAGAACCGGGCCGACCATCCCGATGCCTACGCGAAAGCCGAGAACGGCGACCTCACTCAGGGCTACTACCTGTGCGCGCAACAGTATATGTACGATCATCCGGAATATCTGGAGTATCTCCCGCTCGATGTTTCCGGGTGCATCGGGCCGCTATACCAGGACCCGACCCCAACGGACAACACGATGGATCCCGGGGAGGCGATCCATATCGAGCCAGCGCCGTCGCTGACGATCCCGGCCGACACCGAGCCCGGTCTCTATTACCTCACGGTCTACGTGGATGACCAGGTTGAGATCTCAGAGGTCAATGAGGTCAACAACACAGCATTTTTTCTGATCGATGTCCTCCCGGCCCAGATCTGGGATTTCATCGGACCGATGGAGCCGTGGTACGAGGGCTATCCGATGTCCGCCGGAAGCACGATCCCGATCAAGTGGTACTACGAGGAGGACGGCCAGAAGGTCGCGAGCTACTCACCGGACCTCGAGATCCGAGTCGCAGGTCCGTTCGACTGCGACCTTGGAGAGGATGAAGACACGGTCGAGACGGTCAACGACGCGGGATCGAGCGATCTTCGCTACAAAAAGGGCGATTGGCAGTTCAACTGGGATACTGTCGGTCTCGACGTCGGATGCTACAACGTCCGAATCTACCAACCCATTACGGGGCAGGTAGACGGCCCGTTCGGATTCGAGCTGCGCTAGACAACGAGAAGATCATCGCACACGGGAGGCGCCGCATCAGCGGCGCCTTTTTTTTGACGACAAATCTCTGATGGGCTACTCGAGACGCATGCGGGCGTCCTCGGCCAACGGATCCACCGGATCCGCTTCGCCGCGAAGATCGAGATAGGCGGCAAAGCGCTCGCGCGCGGCAGCGCCGCTCCCGAGTCCCTCCTGGGCACGCCCGAGCCAGTAGAGAGCGGGCGGGAAGTAGCGCAGGGTCGCGCTGTCGACCAGGAAGACATCGGTGATCTCACCCAGGCGGCGCTCGCAGTGCTCGAGCTCGTCGATGGCCTCGGGGAAGTGGCCCGCCTCGAAGTAGGCGCGACCCATCAGGTAGTGGGCGAACCAGAAATCGTAGTCTTGCCAAGCCTCGCGAAGCTCGTCCAACGCGTCGGCGAGGCGCCCGTCACGGAGTGCAGCCTCGCCGCGGATCAGGCCGGCGAGGGCACTGGTCTGGGTCTGCAGCCGGTTATCGAGCTGGACGGCAATAACCTCTGCCGCCTCTTCCTGGCCCGCGGCGAGCATCAGCCGGGCGGCGAGGTAGAGCACGCTTTCATGTTGGCTCGCTTCGGCGGCCCGGGTCGCTACCGCCGCGGCGCCCGCCGCATCGCCAAGGGCGAGCCGGGCCTCACCCAGTGCGACGAGCATCGCGGCCGACTCGAAAGGGTTCTCAGAGCTCTCTATCGCCGGTTCGAGGATCGCGACGGCGTCGCGCGGATGTCCCAGGTAGAGGGCGAGGTCGGCCTCGCCGATCGGCGCCAGCGACGCGCCCATGACGTCCGAGCCGCCGAGTTCCGCAAAGTCGTCTCGCGCAGCGTTGACATCTCCGGCCGCGGCGGCCGACCGCGCCGAAGTGAACAGAGCGTAGCCGAACTCCGGGTTCTGCTCGAAGACAACATCCGATTCGGCAATCGCGGTCTCGAAGTCGCCTGCGTACATCGCGTACATGGCGTAGTTCATGCGGTTGAGGATGCTGTTGGGCTCGAGCTCGACCGACCGCCGTCCAGCCTCGACCGCCTTGTCGAACTCCCGCACGTACAGGTAGGCCAGCGCGAGGTTCGTCAAACCACCGTCATCGGCTGGGAAGGCGTCGACCAACGCCTCGTAGTTCTCGATCGCCTTCTGGTAGTTCTGTGAGACTAGAAAGTAGTAGCCGCCGAGCGTCCGATACCGCTCGCGCTCGGACATACGGTCGAGATTCTGGAGCGCCTTCTGGTAGCTCTCCTCGGCCTTTGCCTCCTGGCGCAGGTTGCCGTAGACGGCCCCCATTCCCGCATACGCTCGTCCGAACTCGGGGTCGCTGGCGACCGCTTCCTGGTAACGGGTGAGGGCCTCTTCAAACTGCCCCTGCGCGGAAAGCTCCTGGCCCAGGGCATAGGCACGCATGGCCTCGAGCGAGCCGGCAGTGAACGTTTCCGCGGCCGCCTGTCGATCACTCTTCGGCGTCGTGTCACCGAGGTCACCGCGGAGCTCGGCGGCGATCTTGCCGACCGCAGCCAGGACCTCGTCTTTGCTGGCGGCGGTGGCCCGGGCGGTGGCCAGCGGTCTGCTCTCACTCGGCTCCAGCCCAGGGTCAAGCGCCCTTACGGTGAGAGAGTACTTCGATCCGTCCTGCTCGATGTTGCCGGCGAGAATCACACTCACACCTTCGCGACGCGACACGAGCCGGGCCATGGTCTCGTCGAGCGGGCTGCCGGGCTGAATCTGCTCGGCGATCTCGTGGGCGGTGGCCGGCGCCACGGCGCTGATGAATCCCGCACCCTCGATGCCGATGATCAGCGCCTGCTCGAGGGCGCCGTAAAACGTGGCATCGCCGGTCCGGTTGTCGAAGTCGGCGACCAGCACCGACATCGGATCGGGCTCGACGGCAGGGCCGCGCAAGCTGGCCAGCCACCAGGTCCCGCCAAGCAGCACGGCGACGAGGACAGCCGCCACCGCCATCAACTTGGGTGTGAGAATCCTGGTGACTGGAAGCAATTCGCCCCGTTCGTCGAGGCGATCGAATGCCGCCCGCAGCTCGGCGGTGGTCTGGAACCGATCGTCGGGATCGGGCTCGAGACAGCGGGAGATGATGCTGTCGACCGGTTCGGGGATCTCGGGGTCCAAAGATCGCGGAGCCGGTGGTGCGTGTTCAATCCTGCCCCGAAACTCGGCAAAGGCGCTTTCGACCTTTTCGATGCGCCGCCGGCCAAGCAGCAGATCGTAAAAGATGAGCCCGATCGAGTAGATGTCCGCCCGCTGGTCGATCGACTTGCCCATGAACTGCTCGGGCGCCATGTACTGGAGGGTCCCGACCACCGCCCCAGCCTGGGTCTGTTCGGTGATCCCCACCTTCTTCCGGGCTTTGGCTTCCGCCAGGCCCTCGACCATTTCCACCCCGGCGGGCGCCGCCGAGCGGGCAATGCCGAAGTCCATGATGTAGCTCTCGCCGGTGGCCGGTTCGACCATGATGTTGGCCGGTTTGAGGTCGCGGTGGACGACCCCGGCCTCGTGGGCAGCCGCCAGACCCGCAACCGCCGGCCGCAGGATCTTGAGAGCATCCGGTACCGAAACCTTGCCTTCGCGCTTGAGGATGCCCAGCAGGTCCTCACCCTCGATGTAGGTCATGGTGATGTACTTGACGCCCTCGATCTCGCCGAGGTCGTGGATCCGCACCACGTTTTTGTGGGTCACCTGGCGCGCCAGCAGGAGCTCGCGCTTGAAACGACGATCGAGCTGCTGGGCGACCGCAGGGTCCTGCGCCATCTCGGGCCGGATCACCTTGAGCGCGACCGGGATGTCGAGCTCCTGGTCCCAGGCCTTGTAGACCGCTCCCATCCCGCCAAAACCGAGCAGTTTGTCGATGCGGTAGCGATCGCCGAAGGCATCGCCGACCTTGAGGGGGCTTCCGGTCTCACCCGGCATCTGCACGCCCGGTGCGGCCGGCGGGGTCGCGCCGACCTTGGCTTTGCCGGACAGGAGTGATTCCGGATCAACATCCACCGTCGCGTCGAACTCGGACACCTCGTCCGTCAGCGCCACCGTGTGCTCGTGCTCGCCCCCGTCCCCGGACAACGCCACGGTGTGCTCGTGTTCCGCCGCATTTCCGAGAGGCGCTACCGTGTGCTCGTCGTCCGGATCGCCATCGACGACCAGCGTGGCGTCGGCCATCCCGGCGAGCTCAGTCCCGCATTTCGGGCAGCGCTCGTCGTCGGTGGAGCACTCTGCGGCGCATGCCGGGCAGATCGTCACACGATCCCCCACGGAGCTCCGGTCAACCGGTGCACACCAGGCGCGGCGCGGAGATCAATATCCTCCTGCATGTCTGAGATAACAATCGAGAAGAAGTGATGTTCCATCGACAGACTGTTTTCCGTGCGGCACATGATAGCGCGCACCGGCGGAGAGGGCCACTGCTGCGATTCATCTGACGCAAACGGTCTCGGTCAACCAGGGTTGACAGGCCACTGCCCGGATCCCATACTTCTTGCAGATCTTTGGCGTTCTGACGAGCACGCGTTTCCGTGGGGGTGCCCGTACATACTCGGGCTGAGAGCACACCCCTCGAACCTGATCCGGATCATGCCGGCGGAGGAAATTGGAGACGCCCACCCACCATGCCGCAGCATTCTGGAGCGGGCCCCCTTCGACCCTCAGGCCCGGATCAAACCAGGAGCAGCGGCATGCATTCGTTCAAGACAATTTTTGTGCTCGCGGCTCTCGTCGCCTCGGTTTCGACCGCCGCAGCCCGCGAGCTGCCCGGGACCCTGATCGACTTCACCTCGAAGGCACCGATCGCCGGAGCCGAAATCCGCGGCACCGCCCACGGCATCGAGCTGAGTGCGACCACAGGGTCCGACGGGTCGTTCGTTCTCGTCCTGCCGGATCCTCCCCCACCCTCGCTGCGGCTCACAGTCAAGGCCGCCGGCTACCAGACTCTCGACCTCAACCTCACCGACCTCGTTCATAGCCGCCTCCTCTCCCTCCAGGCGCACACGCTCTTCACCTCCGAGATCGAGGTCACCGGTCTTCGTGCGGAGGTTGGTGAAACACCGGTCACGGTCACCAACGTCGACCGGGAGGAGATTGAGCGCCTCTACTGGGCCCAGGACGTACCCATGTTCCTGTCTCCCACTCCGGGCTTCTACGCCTATAACGACTCGGGCAACGGCATCGGCTACTCCTACTTCTTCCTGCGCTCCTTCGATATGCGCCGGACCGCGGTCAGCCTCAACGGCGTGCCGCTCAACGACGCCCACTCGCACGGCCTCTTCTTCATCGATCTCGCGGACTTCCTGTCGACCACCGAAGACGTCCAGGTGCAGCGAGGCGTCGGCACCGCCCTCTACGGCGGTAGTGCGATCGGCGGTTCGATCGATCTTCGCACCAGGCAGCCCATGACCGAAAGGCGGCTGCGGGTCGAGGCCCTCGGCGGCGGGTACGGCACCTCGCGCTTCACCCTCGAGTACGACAGCGGCCTCGTCAACGACCGATGGGCCGCGACATTCCGCTACTCGCGGGTCGAGAGCGACGGCTACCGCGACCAGTCGTGGGCCGAGATGTGGAACTACTACACGTCGATCATCCATTACGGCACGAAAACGACTACCAGGCTGAATCTCTTCGGAGGCCCGGAGAAGACCCACCTCGCGTATGACGGTGTTCCCAAGGCCTACCTCGAGGGAGAGATCTCCGGCGACCAGCGGGCCGACCGGCGCTACAACCCGCTCGAGTACCCCGGCGAGATCGACGAGTTCTTCCAACCCCATTACCAGCTGATCCACAGCTGGCAGATGAGCGACGACCTGGTGTTCCAGAACACGTTCTTCTACTTCACCGGCGACGGCTATTTCCAGCAGTTCAAACAGGACCGTTGGTTTCCGGAGTACGGCCTCGAGCCCTTCCCCGGACCGGGTGGCGAGATCGTCGACACCACCGACCTTGTGCGCCGGCGGGACGTCAATGAATGGGACGGTGGTTGGATCCCCAACCTCCAGTGGTCCCACGGCGGCGGGCGAGGCAGCCTCCAGGCCGGGGCCGCGATCCGCCTCCACAGCGGCCGTCACTTCGGCATCGTCCAGTGGGCACAGTACTACCCGCCGAACCTGGCGCCCGACCACCGCTACTACGACTACGAGCTCGACAAGACCACCCTGCAGCCCTTCATCCAGGAGAATTGGCATTTCAGCGAGGAGTGGAATCTGCTCGCCGGCCTGACCTGGACCTCTCATCGCTATCACATGCACAACGACGAGATCGGAGATGTCGCCTTCGACGCATCGTTCGCATACCTTCTGCCCCGTATCGGGCTCGCGTTCCACCCCGACCAGCGGTGGAGCGTCTACGGCAACGTTTCGCGAGGCGGCCGCGAGCCCGCGTTCCGCGACATCTACGACCCACAGGATTACTGGTCACCACCACCGCAGGACCTCGAGCCCGAGAAGCTCACCGATTTCGAGCTCGGCGCCCGCTATTCGTGGAAGAACCTCGGCGCCAACCTCAACCTCTACTACCTGGATTTCGACAACGCGATCGTCTGGGCCGGCGGCCTCGACAACAATGGCGACCCGGTGACCGCCAATGGCGCGGTGACGGAGCACAAGGGCGTCGAGCTCGACCTGTCGTGGGCGCCCAGACGCCGGTGGAGCGGCCGCCTGGCGCTCGCCTGGTCCGACAACACGATCGTCGAGTTCGTCGAGAACATCTGGGGCGGTGGTTCGATGGACCACTCGGGGAATGCCTTGCCGGTGAGCCCCGAGTGGCTCGGCACCCTCGAGCTTCGCGGCGGCGCCGGGCCGGTGGATGGTTTCCTCCAGTTCCGCTTCGTGGACGACTTCTACCTTGACAACACCGAGGACATGCGCAAGTTTCCGGAGATCAGCCAGGACCCCGATTACATCCACCGCGTCAACCCCGCCTATAGGGTCCTCGATCTCGGGCTCGAGGCCGATCTCGGCCGCGCCGTCGCGGAGCTGCTCAGCGCCCACCGGGTTGCGCTGCGGTTGCGCGTCAACAACCTCACCGATCGGTTCTACACCACCTTCGGTTATGTCGACGGCTCGCAACCGGTATGGATCGTCGCCGCCACCCGTAACGCCTATCTCGGACTGACCTTCGACTGGTAGTTCCAGGCAGAGCTGGGCCCAGGTAAACTGTCTCCCGTGACACGGGACGGTTCATGATCAAGGCGGTCATCACCTTCGTAATTCTGGTAGCGGTGAAAACCATGGCCAGGATCTTTTTCAAGCTCAAAAACTATTGGATCGACGGCGAGCCGGACGACTACGCGTTGAACACCCGAATCGTTGCCATTCTCAACCACACCAGCCTCTACGAACCCCTGATCGCCGGCTACGCTCAATACAAACTGCTGTGGAAGTTCGCCCGTCACGGTGTCCTCCCGGTCGCCGAGAAAACCATGAAGCGGCGTATCGGGATGTTCTTCCGCCTCCTCGTCCGACATCCGATCGTGGTCACGCGCCAGCGCGACAGGACCTGGGACAACTTCCTCAACCGGGTCGACTCCAAAGCGATCGTCATCATCCTTCCCGAGGGCCGGATGAAACGAGCTACCGGCCTCGATTCGGAAGGCCGGGAGATGACCGTCCGCGCCGGCATCGCCGACATCATCGAGGCTTTGCCCGACGGCCGCATGCTCGTCGTTTACTCGGGTGGCCTCCACCACATCCAGGTTCCGGGCGAGCTCCTGCCGACCCCGTTCAAGACCATTCGTTGTCGAATGGAGATGATCGACATCCCTTCCTACAAGGAAGAGCTGCAGCGGGATTACCCCAATCTCAAGTTCCGTGCTGCGGTCGTCGCGGACCTCACGCGAAGGCGGGATGAGTACTGCCCGACCGACGACGACATTTCGGAATTCGGAATTCGGAACTCGGAATGAAATCGGGGTGCTCTCCACTTCGTGGGTGGGCGCGCGGAAATTCAAAATTCCGAATTCGACGCCATTCGGTGGCGTCGTCAAATCCAGCCGTGAAGCTGAGCGAGGAAAAGAGTAGCGATTGTCTTGCTGTCACGGATTGCGCCTCGGCGGCACGCGTTGAGCGCTTCCTCCACCGTCATCGTCACGATCTCGATAGACTCGTCGGGATCCTGCGCGGCCTCGGGCGCAGGCTCGAGCGGGGTGGCGATAAAGGCGTGCAGGACCTCGTCGCTGAAGCCGGGTGTCGTGAAGAAGGACCCCAACTCCTGGATCTCGATCGGTTTCCAACCGGTCTCCTCGGCCAGCTCGCGACCGGCGCAGTCGATCGGGCTTTCGCCAGGATCGAGCTTGCCCGCTGGAAGCTCGAGGACGATCATCCCGGTCGGGTAACGGTATTGCCTGACGAGCTCTATCCTGCGATCTTCGTGAAGCGGCAGAACGACGACGGCGCCCTTGTGCCGGATGACCTCCCTCAAGGCTTCACCACCGTTCGGCAACTGCACCCGATCGACCTCGAGGTCGAGGATCCTTCCCTGGTAGACGCACTCTCCCCCGATTCTCTTCTCCAGAAGTCGCTCGTCTCGGCCCATCTCACCTCCTCCAAAAGCGCACCCAAATGCGATGAGTGATCCAGGATGATACGCGCTGTCCCGGCATTACAACCATTTTTCGGAGCCGAGCCTGGCATCAATCCTGCGTAATCGAGGACCGAGGAGAAGGAACCATGAGCCAGACAGCAACCTGCGAGCTCGTTTACTCGTCCTCGCTGGACGATCTTTCGAGTGCGGTCACCAATCGCATGGTCGAAGGATGGTGGCCCCTCGGACGGCCGTTCACCCGCGGCGGGCACTTCATTCAGGCGATGGTCTTCGAGCCCAGGTTCGACGAGCGAAAACAGAGCAACGAAGAGAATTGATCAGCGATATCGCTCGAGGAGACCGGTCCTCTGGTTGAACTCGTCAATCTGCCGGTCCCACTCCTCCCAGGCGTGGAAGTGGCTGGTCCAGTAATCGTCCTCATACCACTGGGCATCGAGCTCCTCGACCGTCTTGGCCTGCTGCTCGACCCAGGTGAAGTACTTGAGGTTGTGGATCCGCTTGCGGTCCCAGTAGCCGAGCTCGAGCATGTGGTCGATGCCGGCGCCCAGGAGGTAGCGTTCGTGATGGACAGCTGCCGAGGTCTCAGAGTAGGGACCGTAGAGCTCGCGCTCCTCCTCGAAGCGTGAGCCGTAGAGCTCCATCGAGTCGGTGGCGACGGTGAAGAGCATGTCCTTGGGTCCCATCTCGAAGAAGCGGGCCGTTTTGATCGCGGTCAGCAGGTTGGCGATGCCCGAGATTCCGAGGAGGTCGAGTCGGTCGACCAGACCTGCGTCCACTCTTTGACTCTTGAGATAGGCCCGCCCCTCCGGTTCGTTGAACAGGCGGAGCAGGCTCATGCAGGCCTGGTCGTCGATACCGGCCACGACGTCGGTGGTCTTGAGGTTGTGGATCCACGGCACGTGCTTGTCGCCGATGCCTTCGATGCGGTGCGATCCGTAGCCGCCGAGGAGAAGGGTCGGGCACTGCAGGGCCTCGGCGGCCACGACCTTGACCGTTGGGAATTCCTCACGCAGGTACTCGGCGCAGCCGAGGGTTCCCGCCGAGCCCTGGGTCAGACAGACGGCGGAAAGACGCGAGTCGGCGGCGCGTTCGGCCTCGAAAACCTCCTGCATCGCACGACCGGTGCAGACGTAGTGCCAGATCGCATTGCCGAACTCGGCGAACTGGTTGAGGACCACGATCTCGCTGGGTCGTGCCGCTGCCAGCTCCTTCGTCTTGTCGTAGATCTCCTTGACGTTGGACTCCGACCCCGGAGTCGCATAGATCTCCGAGCCAACCCTCTCGAGCCACTCGAAGCGCTCGCGCGACATGCCCTCGGGGAGGACAGCGATGGACGGGCACGCCAGCAGATGGGCGTCGTAGGCACCGCCCCGGCAGTAGTTGCCGGTCGACGGCCACAGCGCCTTCTGGGTGGTGGGATCGAACGCTCCCCGCACCAGTTTTTCCACCAGGGGGCCGAAGGTCGCGCCGACTTTGTGGGCGCCAGTCGGAAAGAACTTCCCAAGCAGCATGAAGATCCGCGCCTCGACGCCGGTCAGCTCTGACGGGAGCTCGACGAAGTTGACGCCGCCAAAACCGCCACCGTTTGCAACCGGCTCATTCTTCCAGCTGATCCGGAAAAGGTTGCGCGAGTGGAGATCCCACAGACCGATCTCAGCCAGCTCCTCGCGGATACCCTCCGGAACCAGCGTGGGGTCGGCCATCTGGCGGTAGGTCGGGATGATAATGTCCCGTTCGCGGCAACGTTGAACCGTGTTTTCGAGGACCTGCTCCGGATTCCGCATGGCAAGAATTCCCTTCCGCTCAAGCTCCGGACTATAGTACACATCGGCGACCGCGCCGTGAGAGGAACACCATGACACAGACCGGAAACGAGTTGGGTGCGGCCCGCGCTTACGAGGAGCAGATTGTCCGCTTCTTGAGGGATCTCATCGCGATCCCCGCCGAGAGCGGCAAGGAGGGCGACCGCTGCGAGCGGGTGCGTCGTGAGTACGAGTTTCTGGGATTTGATGAGGTCTTTTTTGACGGGCTCGGTACCGTGGTCGCTAGGATCGGCTCGGGCGATTTCAAGATCCTCTACGACGGCCATATCGACTGCGTCGGCGTCGGCGATCTCGGCGCGTGGGACTTCGATCCTTTCGGCGGAAAATATGAAGACGGAGAGATCTGGGGCCGGGGCGCGGTGGACGAGCTGCCGGCCATCGCGGGAATGGCGTACGGCGCGAAGATGCTGGCTGACCGTGGAGTACCCGAAGGCGTCTCCGTTTATCTCACAGCCTCCGTCATGGAGGAGGACTGCGACGGCTACTGCATGCGCCATCTCATCGAGATGGAAGGCATCCGGCCCGACGTGGTGGTGCTCGGCGAACCCACCGATCTCGGGGTCTACCGCGGACATCGCGGCCGCATGGAGGCCACCATCACGACCCACGGGGTCTCCGCCCACGGCGCCCACGCCGACCGCGGCGTCAATGCACTCTACAAGATGGCGCCGATCATCAGCGACGTCGAGCGGCTCAACGACAACCTCGCCGAGGACGAGTTCCTCGGCAAGGGATCGATCATCGTCTCCTCGATCGAGTGCACGACGCCGTCGCTCAACGCGGTGCCCGACTCGGCCCGCATCTACATCGATCGCAGGCTGACGGTCGGCGAGACTGTGGAGAGCTCGATGGCCGAGCTCGAGGCCCTCCCCCACCTCGGCAACGCCGATGTCGAGCTGCTGAAGTACGACGCGGTGAGCTGGCGCGGCACCAGGGCGCAACAGGACAAGTACTACCCGACCTGGGTCCTCGACGAGGACCACCCGTTGGTGCAGGGGGTGGCGGCCGCTGCTGCCGAGGCGCTGGGCGAAGCTCCGAAGATCTCGCGCTGGTCGTTCTCGACCAACGGCGTCGCTACCATGGGTCTCTTCGCCATCCCGACGGTCGGTTTCGCGCCGGGCCTCGAAGAACTCGCCCACACCACCGAGGAACGTGTTGCCGTAGAAGACCTTCTGAAGGCAACAGCCGTGTACAGTCGTATACCTGAAGTATTGAGCGAGCGAATGTGAAAATTCTTCTGGTCAAATTTCTCGGCTCAGAATCTCAGGGGCAGGACTGAAAGCCGGCTCCCCACCGGATTCTGAGCCGAGAAATTTGAGAAAAGGAAAGACAAATGACGACAGACTTGAAGGGCAAGGACTTCATCACGACGCAGGACTGGTCGGTCGAGGAGCTCGAACAGGCGCTCGAGTTGGCGGCGGATCTCAAGGCGAAAAGGGCCGCGGGCGAGCCGACACCCCTGCTCCCGGCGAAAACCCTCTACATGATCTTCTTCGACCCCTCGACCCGGACCCGCAACTCATTCGAGACCGGGATCACGCAGCTCGGAGGGCACGGCATCTACCTGTCGCCCGACAAGATGCAGATCAGCCACGGTGAGAATGCCCGCGACACCGCCAACGTGCTGTCGCGCTACGGCGAGGCGATCGCCATCCGCCACTGCGCATTTCGCGAGGGCAATCAGTACATCCGCGAGGTCGCCGAGCACGCCTCGGTGCCGGTGATCTCGATGCAGTGCGACGTCTACCACCCGTGCCAGATCCTCGCCGACCTGCTCACCATCCGCGAGAAACACGGCAGGACCCGCGGCCTCAAGATGGGCGTTGCCTGGACCTCCGCTCCGAACTATGTGCGCCCGCTGTCGGTGCCGCAGAGCCTGATCCTGCTCATGCCCCGCTTCGGCATCGACGTCACCCTCGCCTGCCCGCCCGAGTTCCGCCTGATGCCGGAGATCGAGGCTCAGGCCAAGGCCAACGCCGAGGCCGGGGGCGCCCGCTTCGAGGTCTCGGAGAATTTCGAGGACGCGTTCACCGATGCGAACGTCGTCGTGCCCAAATCCTGGGGACCTCTGATGACCACCCGGAACACCGCCGAGGGTCTGGCGCTGATCGAGAAGTACCCGACCTGGCGCTGCGGCACTGAACACATGGCACTCGGCGCCGACAACCTCATCTACATGCACCCGCTGCCCGCCGACCGCGGCCGCGAGGTCACCGACGAGGTCATCGACGGCCCGCAATCCGTCGTCTACGACGAGGCCGAGAACCGGCTGCACGTTCAGAAGGCCCTCATGGCATTGACCATGTAACCTGCCCACCAAACCGCGCCATTGAAATCCGTGAGGTGATCCAGATAGGCTCCTCCAACCGGGAGGGACTTCATGCGTGCTCCTCTTTTGATCGCAGCGTGTTTACTCGGCACCGTCATGACCGCTGCGTGCCGGGAAAACGATCCCCTCGAGGGACGTATCGTTTGCATCGATCCCGGCCACGGCGGAACCGCCGAAACCGACTCCTACCGCGTCGGCCCAACGGGCGAGCGTGAAGAGTGGATCGACCTGCGCGTCGCCCTGATGCTGCGCGACATCCTCGAAAAGCGGGGCGCCCACGTGCTGATGACCCGCACCGAGGACGTGGCGGTGGAGCTCCAGGACCGCGCCACCCTGGCGGTCGAGAACGGGGCTGAGGTCTTCCTCTCGATCCACCACAACGCCACCGCCGATCCCGAGGCCAACTTCCCTGTCATCTACTTCCATGGCAACGCCTCGGAGAACGAGGCCGGCGTCACGCTCGGTCGTACACTGGCCGCCGCTCTCGCCGAGGCCCTGTTCGAAGGGGAAACCGAGGTCAGTATTGTCTCGGACCATGCGATTTTCCCGACCAGCGGCGCCGCCGTCCTGCGGCACTCGTACGGCATCCCAGGCGTCATCGGCGAGGCCTCGTTCTTCACCAACCCCGACGAGGAGGAGTGCCTGCGCAGCGCCGAACACAACCGACGCGAGGCCGAGGCGTACGCTGCGGCCCTGGCAGATTTCTTTTCCCATCCCATCCCTCCCATCGTCGAAAAGGACTCACTGGTTACCGTCGAGCCCTTCGAGGTCTTCCAGGAGTCCGAGCGCATACGCCCAGAAATCCGGCAGTGGCACGAAAACTACCTCGCCGGGCTGGTCGCCCAGGACATCGGCACTCCCGAAGCCCTCGATCATGCGCTGCAGCTTTTCACCCTCTCTGCGCGGTCCTTCCCCGACTCGTGGATCGCACGCGCCTGCCACGTGCACCGTGCTGAGATCCTCGAGGCCCTCGGCCGCCGCGAAGAAGCAGCCATGACTCGACTGCGCGCCAACGAGCACTATGTTCCAGTCGGACACGAATTCGGGATTCGGGATTCGGAATTCTGAATTCGTTGTGCTACTTGCGTTTCTGCCCGAAGAGCGCATAATCGGTTTACGCGGATCAAAGGCCGTGCGGGCCTTTGGTTGCTGCGGGGTGGGTGGGAGCGACCATGACCCTTCGGGTCAGCGCTCTACCCGACCCGGAGGCAACCGGAGGCGCTCATGGCAGTTTCAATTTCAGGTAAGAATCTCTCCATCGAAGACGTCGTTGCAATCGCCCGACACGGCGAACGTGTCGAGCTGCATCCCGAAGCGGCCGAACGGATTCGCCGCTGCCGTGCCTTTCTTGACGAACGTATCGAGGCTCGCGAGATCATGTATGGGGTCAACACCGGCATCGGCGAGTTCTCGGAGGTGGTCCTCTCCGACGAACAGGTCCGCGATTTTCAGCGCTACCTGATCTACAACCACGCCGCGGGCATCGGCGAGCCGTGCCCCGAGGACCGGGTCCGCGCGGCGATGGCGCTGCGAGTCAACGTCCACGCCCACGGCCATTCCGGCTGCCGGCCCGAGATCACCGACACCCTGGTCGCCATGCTGAACGCAGGGGTGACGCCGGTCGTGTGTGAAAAGGGCTCCGTCGGGGCCTGCGGCGATCTCGCACCGATGAGCCAGATCGCGCTCCTGATGATGGGCGAAGGCGAGGCCTTCTATCAAGGTTCCAGGATGCCCGGCGACAAAGCCCTCGAGGCGGCCGGGATTCCTGCGCCGGGGCTCAAAGCACGCGACGGTCTCGCAGTCATCAACGGCTCCAACCTCACCAACGCCATCGGCTGCCTCACCGTCTGGGACTCCGAACGATTCCTCAAGCAGGCAGAAATCGCGTGTGCCATGAGCCTCGAGGCCCTGCGCGCCAACATGAAGCCCTACGACGAGCGGTTGCACGTGCTGCGTGGCTTCCGCGGCGCGGTGGTCTCTGCGGCCAACATCCGGGCGGTAATCGACGGCTCCGACCTCCTCAACGGCAAGGAAAAGGTCAGGGTTCAGGACGCCTATAGCATGCGCTCGTCGCCGCAGGTCATCGGCGCCGCCCGAGACCAGCTCCGTTGGACCCGCGAACAGATCGAAATCGAGGCCAACGGGGTCGGCGACAATCCGATCTTCCTCGCCGATGACGAGGTGGTGCTGACCGGCGCCAACTTCCAGGGCACACCGGTGAGCATGCCGCTCGACACCCTCGGTGGTGCGGTCACGATGGTCTGCGTCCTTTCCGAACGCCGTCTCAATCGCCTCACGAACCCGGCGCTGAGTGCCGGCCTGCCGGCGTTCTTGATCAAGGGGGCGGGCATGTTCTCGGGGCTCATGCTCAGCCAGTACACGGCGGACATGCAGATCGTCGAGCAACGCATCCTCTCGAGTCCGGCCTTCACCCAATCGATCCCGGCCGCGGCCGACCAGGAGGACTTCGTTTCGATGGGCATGAACTCGGCCCTCAAGACGCGAACGATCCTCGACAACGCCCACGGCGTTC
The DNA here is from genome assembly GCA_964423595.1 of uncultured Thermoanaerobaculia bacterium. Classification (GTDB taxonomy): domain Bacteria; phylum Acidobacteriota; class Thermoanaerobaculia; order Thermoanaerobaculales; family Sulfomarinibacteraceae; genus Sulfomarinibacter. Next base: position 32,340 of record CAYRFI010000031.1, read on the forward strand.
TCGGGATCGAGCTGATGGCCGCTGCCCAGGGGCTCGACTTCCGCGACTTCGAGCCCGGTCGCGGCACCCGGGCCGCCCACGCCGAGGTTCGCCGTCACGTGGACTTTCTCGACAAAGACCGTCCGCTGTATCCCGATCACAATGCGATGAAGGCCGCTGTCGAGAGGCTCGACATACTCAACGCGGTCGAATCGGAGATCGGAGAGCTCGGAACGTATTGAATTCTCAATTCTGAATTCTCAGTTCTCAATTCCCCTCTACCCTCCCGAGCTGGATTTGGAGGGGCGGGCGGGAATTCAGAATTGAGAATTGAGAATTGAGAATTGACGAACGACGCCGCAGCGTAGCGCCACCCGGTTACAATCCCCAACATGGCCCGCTTCCACTTTCGGTGCATCGAGTGCGGCGAGGAGTTCCCGGAGGACCCGAACCGTTTCGTGTGTTCGCGCTGCAGCGACAAGCAGAAGCCGGGCGGCACGATTCGCGGGGTTCTCGAGGTTGTCGTCAAAGTGCTGCCCACCGCGTGGCCCCGTTTCCGGGCTTCGGATCCGGAGTTCTTGGCCGCCTTCCTCCCGATCACCGACGAAAGCGCCATACCGCCGTTGCCCGTCGGCGACACGCCGCTACTCGAGGCGCCGCGTCTACGCCAAGAGCTCGAGATGGAGTATCTGCTCCTCAAGGACGACACCCGCAACCCCTCCGGTTCGACCAAAGACCGTGCCTCGTTTTTGGTGGTCGCAAAGGCGATCGAGTACGGATGCGACACCGTAGCCACGGCCTCAACCGGTAACGCTGCCTCTGCACTGGCTGCCGTCGCCGCCTCCGCCGGGCTGCGCGCGGTCGTCCTCGTTCCGGCGTCGGCACCACGGGCGAAGCTCGCTCAGATGCAAAGCTACGGCGCAGTCGTCGTACCAATCGACGGCACCTATGACCAGGCTTTCGAGCTGTGCACGTCAGCATGCAACGAGTTCGGTTGGTACAATCGGAGCACCGCCCTCAACCCCTTCACCATCGAAGGCAAAAAGACCGCGGCGCTGGAGATTGTGGCGGCCATGGCGCCCGACTCTCCGGACGCCATCCTCGTGCCGACCGGTGATGGCGTCATCCTCTCCGGCCTCGCCAAGGGCTTTCGCGACCTCGAGAAAGCGGGCCTCATCGAGCGGCGCCCACGCCTCGTCGCCGTCCAACCGGAAGGCTCATCTGCAATCGTCAACGCCGTTCGATCCGGGGCGGACGAGGCGACGGCCGTACCCGGTGCAGCCAGCGTCGCCGACAGCCTGACTGTCGAGATGCCGCGCAATGGGATCGGTTGTCTGGCTGAAATCCGCGCATCGGGCGGAGGCGGAGTCCGGGTTCCGGACGACGCCATTTCTGCCGCCATCTCCCGGCTCGCTCGGTCTACCGGGACGTTTGCCGAGCCCGCCGGCGCAGCCGCCCTGGCCGGTCTCGAAGCCGCCCTCGACGAAGGCCTGATTGGTCGGGACGAACGGGTCGTGCTGATGATCACCGGCAACGGCCTCAAGGACGTCGACGCCGCCGCGCGAGCGTTACCGTCCCTGGAGCCCGTCGACGCAAGCCTCGAGGGCGTGGAGCGAGCAGTCTCTTCGTGGAATTGAGTCCCTGACCGAAACGACTTTGGAACCGCAAAGACGCCAAGGGCACCAAGAAACACAAATAATGATCTTCGCGGCTTCTTTGCGTCTTTGCGTTTTCAACGCCTCGGAAGGGAGTCTGGGAGCTCACGTCCCGCCCACCCAGATCCTTCGACTCGCTTCGCTCGCCCAGGATGAAATTCCGAATGGGCCAGCAAAGCTGGCCCGTCGTCATTTCACTTAGGCCCCAGAATCTTGGAGGCCGTTTCAGCTCCAGGGACGACGATACGGGACATCTCCTTGCGCTGGAGCTCCTTGACCTCGTCGATCATCGCTTCGACGGCGGTCTGGATAGCGGCCGGGAATCGCGCGATGGCGGCCTGCAGATTTTCGGCGTCGATGCGCGTCTGCACCGGCAACGGGCCGACCTGCGACATGAGCTGGGTCTCGCCGATATACACGATCGGCCGCGCCAGGTCACGGTTGCCATCCGTCGTGACCGGCGTCAGCTGCTTGAGGGAACCGACCCTGAGATCGGTAAATACCTCTTCACGGTAAAGGTTTTTGTCGTCCAGCTTGATTTCGGACAAGGGCTGGGCCCGCGGATCAGTCATGACTCCTCCAAAGGCCGACCGGTCTCGGCCGACGATGTATCACTTCGAACCCCGAGGCGCTCCTCACAAATTCCCGTCAGCCGGTTCACCTCGTCCTCGAGGTCGCGTCGCTGGATCTCGAGCTCGTCATCGCTGAGCTTCCTCGGCACCGTGATCGGTTCGCCAACGGTGATCAGCACTTTTGAAAAAGGTCTGGGAATGAGATGGCGATCCCAGGTAGGTGTTCGCCAGCTTCGACGCGCCGCCACGCCGATCGGAACAATCGGCACGCCCGCCATCCGCGCCACCGCAATCGCTCCCGGCTTACAGTAGCGCCGCGGCCCTTTGGATCCGTCGAGAGTGATGAACGGCGATTGACGGTCCTCGATGATGGCGCGATGAAGCCTTCTGAGCGCGGCGGCGCCGCTTCGTCGGGCAGAGCCTCTCACCGCCCGGCTCCCGAATTGCGCCAGTATCCTCACCCCAATCTCTCCGTCGACCGACGGGCTGATCAGAAAAGTCGCCTTGACTCCTCGCTTGAGAAGCCGTGAAACATACCAGCACACGGTCAACAGCCCCTCGTGCCAAACTGCAAAGACTGCGGGTAGCTGCGTTCGCCCCAATTCGAGAATGGCGTCAGGTTCTTCCAACTCGAATCGATACATCGACCACCACAGCCGCAACACGAACGCCGCAACCGGAGCCCCGATGCCCAAGATCACGCGCCGCCACCACGTCATCTGGCGCGGCTGTCCGGATGCACCGGCTGAAGACTCTGGAGTGTGGGCCGTATCGTTCATGGGTGATCAAGGTCCCGCCCGCTGGCAGACGAAGACCGCAGGATGGTACCACGCAGACCCGGGTCTTGATCGCGAAATCCGAAAGGGATCATCCGAGGTGGAAATAGACGGGAGAGGGCGAGAGCTCGACCTCGGTTCCGTCTGGGGCCGGCAGGGACCCGCCGTCTCGGGAGACCGCCGAGAACGCCGGCCGCGGCAACGCAGCCCGAGCGCCACGAGCCACGCTCCAACCAACGGCGAGGTCAACGCCGTCTCGATTGAACGAATAGAGAAACGCACCGTCAGGTGCCGACAGGGGCCCTTTGAAGGTCGCACCTTCGACCTGATGTATCAGGGTGCGCAGTGCGTGCCAGGACGGGCGCCTGCGAAAGGAACCGTCACTTTCCGGCGAAATAAGTCCGTAGCCGCGAGCAATCAATCGCCACCAGAAAACGCGCTCGATCAGCCCGGTGCCGAGAGCCAGCAGGAAATACCGAACCAGGTAGTCTGCCTGCTCCTCCTCTCCGACGGACACTGTTTTCCCGGCCGGCGAGTGGGGGCCCTCCCACAGTGGCCAGTTGACCTCGGTGATCCAACAACGCTCGCTGCAGTTGCGTCCAGTCTCGGCAATCGCTCGAAGCAGGGTGACCTTGTCCACCGTGTCGAGCCCGAACTGACGATTTTCGGGTGCTCCGCGGCGGTCGACGTAGAGCAAGCTCGACACGATATCGAAGCGGAGACCGGGCTCCTTTTGATTGACCAGGGCGAGGATCGCCTGGAACTCGAAGTCGATGACCGATGGACCCAACACTTCGATTCCCTCTCTTCGTCGGAGAATCTCCGCCGCCTCGAGGTAGAGATCGACATACTCGCCGTGGGTCCAGATACCCCACTTGCTGCGGTTGATCGCCTGACCAATCTGAAAGTGCCGACCGAACGGACTGAACCGGTCGGCAAGCTCCTCGATCGACGCCCGCCATCGTGCTCGATCTCGGACGAGGTTCCTGTTCTGGGGGATCACGAACGCAACCTCATGATCCCGGCTGACCAGCGCCTCGGCCAACCGTTCCTCGTCGCTGTGGTCGCTGTCCCAGGGGTGGAGACGCAACAGGACGGGACCAACGCCAAGGGCCTCGATTTCTCGCAGCTGCTGATTCGGGTTCTGCGGCCACGGTCGGACCGCGAGGCCGATGCCGACGAAAGGTCCCTGGTCCCTGTAAAGACCTGTTTTGAGCTCGCGATATCGGCGGCGCACCTTTGCGGCTGAAGCGGCGACAATCCCGAGATCGCGAAGGTGAGCCGGGCTGTCGGCGAGGCGAATGGCGAATTTTTCGCCGCGGCTGGCGTGCTGGTGTGGTTGGTCTGAGAGATGGTCCCACACCGCCTTGTCGCGGGAGGAGGCGCCGTCCGATGCAGCTGGGATGTGCGGGTGGTGCGTTCCGCCGTGCGCGTGTCGGCGTTTCAACCGAAGTAACTTCAATCTCTGCTTGATCGCGTGCTTGAGGATGTAGCCGTCAACCGAGATGGCGTACGACCACCATCGGAAGGAATAACGCGGAGGCACCGTTCCCCAATAGGCGCCGAGAAATGCCGCCCGGTGCTCGCGCTTCAAAACCGGCAGGCGGCAGATATCGCGGGTCCGGCGAAAAACGCCAGGCTCACGGCCGACACGGGCGCGGTTGAAATCGACGAGGTAGAGGTCGAGGTCCCCTTCGGCCGGTACGGCCAGCACATTGCCCATGGAAAGGTCGCGGTAGAGAATTCCGGAATCGTTGATCTTCCGAGCGAGCCGCCCGAGCCGGCCGAGAAACTCTTCGTCATCGACCTCCGGGAAATCCCGTGCGTCCGGGTCTCCGTTGAGGCGACGGAAAAACTGCCGGACCTCGATTGCTCCCTTCAGGAATTTCGCGACGTAAAATGACGGCCCCTCATTTTCATCCGATTCCACCCATATGATCGGTTCGGGCGTCGCCAGGCCGACTCGCACCAGCTCCTTCGCCACTCTCCAGCTCCGCTCCGCATTGCTTCCCCTGAAGCGGCGCTCGAGCCGTTTTTTCAAGCCCTGGTTTCTGAACTGCTTGACGACCACCGGAAGGCCGCCGTTGCGCGTCTGCATCTCGGCTGCGTAGATATAGTTTCGGCCCCAATGAATGGTCTCCGTCGATGCTGACGGATCGACCAAACGCACGACCTCCGAAACGACATCCTCAGGCCTATGGGCGCTCGCCACCTCGCCGCGAAATCCCCCACCTGCAAATCTCTCGTACGTTGGTATCTCCACAGTCGGCACCGGCGAAGGATAGCAGGCTGAAAGGTCAACCGGTAAGCATTCGCTCGAGCTCGTCCAGGCCGTCGCTTCGGACCCGCGCCTCGTCGACGGCGATCGCGGTCGCCATCACCCACCCACCCTTTCTAACGCAAAGACGCAAAGGCAACCACCCACGAACGCCGAGACCGGGAGCCG
>CAYRFI010000032.1:0-37671 GCA_964423595.1 uncultured Thermoanaerobaculia bacterium
TACTCAACAGTACGTGGAGCACCCCGAGGCGAGAAAACACCGCTGAGCGCGGTGCATCGGCGCCCGCAGCAGGAAGTTGGTGAGATATGCGGGTTAGAGATCCCCTTTGCGTCTTAGCGTCTTTGCGACTTTGCGTTCATTGGGTCGGATGGGGGAGAATCACGCGTAGCGTTCGAGGAAGAGCTCGAGCAGGCGGTCGGCCTCGATGGACGGGCGCAGATTCCACAGGATTTTCTGGTACGCCGCTTCGTCGGCCACATAGTCCTTGAGGAAGACGAGGATGCGTTCACGCAAACGCTCCTCGTCCATCTCGCTGTGGAACTGGGTGCCGTAGACGGGTTTGCCGTCGAGGCGAATGAGTTGATTTGGGCACACCTCGGATTGGGCGAGATCAACCCAGCCGGGGCCGAGCTCACAGACCCGGTCATTGTGACCGAGCTGCACATGGAATCGCTCGGGAAACTCGGCCAACAGGGGATCGGCCATACCGGCTGGGGTGAGGCGAATCGGGAAGGTGCCGACTTCCGATTTTTCCTTGTCCTCGATGACCGTGCCGCCGCCGAGATCCGCCAGGAACTGGTGGCCCCAACAGGCACCGATTACCGGACGGCCGTCATCGATCAGACGATGGATGACCTCGCGCAGCGGCGCCGTGAAGGGATGTTCCCGGGTGACCGAGAACGCGCCGGCTCCGCCGATCAGGACGGCGTGAGCGTCCTGGACATCCAACCACTTGAGGTCCGGCGCCTCGGGGAGATTGATGAAACGAAACTGGCGGCGCGCCACACGGCAGCGCTCGATGAAACAGCTCTGTTCCTGCCTGAGGGATACGAGCTCGTTTCGAACCTGGAGGAGCACGAGGCGAAGTCGGGTTCGTGGCGTCGCCATCAACCCTGCCAGCCGTCCTTCCAACCGCGGATGACCGCGAAGACGTCGACCGCGGTCGGCAGGTCGAGGCCGGCCCTGGCCTCTGCGGCGGCGATCACCGCTGAATTCTCGCAGCGCAGGAACGGGTTGGTTTCGAGCTCCTCGGCGATGGTGGAGGGAACTGTGGGGCGCCCCTCGGCGCGTGCGCTTCGAGCGGCCCCGAGACGCGCCTTGAGGACCTCGTTGTAAGGCTCTACCTCGCGCGCAAAGCTGAGGTTGGCGACGGTGTACTCGTGGGCGCAGTAGATCAGAGTTTCGTCGGGGAGGTGCGCGAGACGGTTGAGTGAGGCATGCATCTGCTCGGGTGTGCCCTCGAAAACCCGTCCGCAGCCACCCGCGAAAAGGGTGTCCCCGACCAGCGCGAAATCAGGGCCGCGATAGGCGATGTGGCCGGCGGTATGGCCCGGGACATCGATCACCTCGAGGTCCAGATCGAGGTCTGGAAGGGGAACGGAATCACCGCCTTGGACCGGGTGATCGACCACTGGGATGTTCTCTCGAGCGGGACCGAAGACGGGAACTCTGCGTGCACGGAGAATCTCGTCGACGCCGCCGACGTGGTCTCCGTGGTGATGGGTGAGGAGAATTGCACCGAGTTCCAGCATCCGTTTTTGGAGAATCTGGATGACGGGCGCGGCCTCTCCTGGGTCCACAACCACCACCGCTGGGGACGGTGGGTCGGTGATGAGCCAGACGTAATTGTCGGAAAAGGCCGGCACGGGTTCAAAATGAGGCATGCTTCCATGCTGCCAGGGTATGGGGGAAACAGTCAATCGCCGGAAGATCAGAAACGGTGCGTCTGTTGGTCATGGCAGAATGCAGAAATGAAGACTCGCTACCTTTTGGTCGCCGACAGCCTCGAGGACCTCAACCCGGAATTCGATCTCGGAGTGTGCGTGAGCACCGAACTCATCAGTCGTGGGATCGTTGTCGACTACCTCGACCTCCCCGCCACCGATCCCGAGCAGAGTTCGGAGGACTATCTCGCCAACCTTCCGGTGCGCGAGATCCTGTCGTCGGACGCGGAGCGCGTGCCGTTTTGGGAGCTCGGTCCAGAGCGTACGGCCGATGTCCTGGAGTTCCGGGTGATCTTGCAACGGAAAGATCCGCCGGTGGACGAGAGCTTCATTTCACGCACCCGACACTTCGAGGAGGCGCCGGAAGAGATCGTGCAGATCAATCGGCCGCCGGCCACCTACGAGCTCTCCGAGCACACCGCGGCTCTTCGCTTCCCAGAATACGCCGCTCAGACCGCGGTCTGTACCAGCTTCGAAGAGCTGGTGGAGGCCGTGCGTGTGTTGCCTGGCGAGGTTGTGCTCAAGCCCGAGAACACCTACTGCGGCATCGGTATCCAGTTTTTCGAATCCGGAGTTTCGGAGGACAAGCTCGCTGCGTACTGGGACGAGTGGAAACCGCACGTCATCGTGCAGCCCTTTCTCGAGGCCATCGAGTCGTCGGGAGATCTGAGGATCCTGACGATCAACGACAAGGTCCTGGGATCGGTCCTGCGGGTCCCGGCCAAGGGGTCGCGGCTGGCGAATCTCCACCAAGGGGCGGTTGCAGCCCGACTCGAGCCGACCCCGCGCCAGCTCGAGGCCTGTCGGGTGGTGGCTGAGGAACTCAACCCGTTGGGTCTGTACCTTCTCGGCCTCGATTTCATCGGCGATGACCTCACCGAGGTTAACTTCACCTCGCCGACGACAATCGTCCAGGTCAACCGCGTCAACGGCATCCGCGCCGACATCGAGTTGGTTGACGAGCTCGAACGCATGTGGCGAAAAAACGTCGAAACGTCCTGACGTTTCGACGTTTTTTGGTGGGTCAGTGAACCAAATCGTTCAAGTACTCGGTCAGGCGCGCGCGATCGCCTTCGCGGAAGTCGTCAAAACGGGCGCCGACGCCTTCCATCCGCTCTGCTGCCACGTTCGTTGTGCGGGCGATGGTGGCCCGACCGCGGATCGGATCGCTCTGACCCGGGATATTGATCTCGAAGTCGATCGTGGTGCCGGGTGGATAGTGGCCGAAACCACGTAAGAGCATCCCTGTTTCGGAAACGTTTTCGGTCTGGCAGAAGGTGCGCAGCGGCCGTTGTTCGAGATGAAGCACGACCCGAGTCGGTGCCCGCAAAGTGGCCCGCGGAGCGACGGAGGAAAGCTCCCGGATGGTCGCAGCGAGGTGCTCACTCATATCGGTGGCACTGATGGCCCGATTGATGCCAACGCCGATGCCGACGAAAGTCTGGGCCGCCTCGAGATGCCGGGGTTCACACAGCAGAACGACTCCACTGCGCTGGCAGGCCGACCCGGGAGATCGGATGCACTGAACGAACCGCCGCAAGGCGGTGATCGGACCGGGAAACCCGATGATGATGGCATCGAATCGCTTGCTCTGAACCAGCTCAAGAGTATTGTCGTTCCAAGGCGCCATTTGGAGGTTGATGTCAGTTCCTCGGATCGCTTCCCTCGCTTTCGCGAAGGTCGCGTCATCGGTGCGGGTCATCACAACCTGACTGGGCATACAAAGGCCTCTCAAATCTCATTATAACGAATCGAATGAAAGAGTTCCGGAATTCTCTGATTGATCCGCAGTGGCGCTGACAGGCTTGTTGGGGCACACTGGGTCTGATGGGCGAAGGTTGCGATCGCAATCAGGAATCGATCCTGCAGATTCAGCGTCAGGTGTCATTAGCGCCGCTGACGACCCTCGAGCTCGGAGGGACCGCATCCTCATTTGTCACCGTCGATAGCGTCGGATTGGCAAAAGAGGCTATCCGCTGGTCAGGTCGGCACTCCCAAACTGTGGTGATTCTTGGTGGTGGCTCGAACGTCGTGGTGTCGGATGACGGCTTTAGAGGGTTGGCTGTCCGGGCCGCACTGCGTGGCGTTCAACTCCAAGATGAAAGGGAAATGGTGCGGGTGACGGCGGCGTCCGGAGAACCCTGGGACGAGATCGTGGAAATGGCGGTCGCCGAAAATCTCGCAGGGATCGAGTGTTTGTCGGGTATCCCCGGGTGGGTCGGCGCGACGCCGATCCAGAATATCGGCGCCTATGGGCAGGATGTGGCGACGGTGATCGAGGGCGTTCATGTGCTCGATTTGATGAGTCTCGAGCAGCGAACACTTGGCTCGCAGGCGTGCGCGTTCGGTTACCGAACGAGCACCTTTCGTGAGTTTCCGGGCCGCTTCCTGATCCTTTCGGTCACGTTTTCCCTCGAGCGTGGCGGCCGGCCGAAGGTGGAGTACCGCGAGCTTCAACGGGCGCTCGGGATCAGGCGGGCGACACCGTCGCTGGAAGAGGTTCGCCGGACGGTGCTCGCGTTGCGTCGCTCCAAATCGATGGTGATCGAAGAGGGCGATCCCAACCGCCGCAGCGTCGGCTCATTTTTCGTCAACCCTGTGGTCGACGCGGTAGCGCTGGCGGCGCTTGATGAACGCGCCCGTTCTTCGGGGGTTCTCGCCGCAACCGAGAGCGTACCGACCTTTCCGGCCGACAACCGGGCGTTCAAAGTGCCGGCGGCGTGGTTGATCGAGAAGGCGGGTTTCGCGAAAGGACTGCGGCGGGGCGCGTTCGGCATCTCGTCAGCCCACGCCTTGGCTCTCGTCCACCACGGCGGTGGAACCACTGAAGAGCTGGTTGCCCTGGCACGGGACATCCGGGAGGGCGTGCGGCGCCGATTTGACATCGAGCTCCAGCCGGAACCGGTCTTCCTCGGCTTTCCGACCACCGATCCGCTGTCGAGCGGATAAAGAGTTAAGAGGAAAGAGTTAAGCCCAGCCGCCCCCTCCTTAACCCTTAACTCTTGACTCTTAACTCTTAACTCTTAACCCTTAACTTCGTTGGGGAGGGGACTAATCAGCGGAATACGTGACCTCGAGGCGGCGGGCGACACGAGAAGCGACGAAAACAAGGGCCGCTGAACTCACGGAGAGCGCAACGAGAGCAACCCACCAGGGAACGGGTTGCGCAAGCAGGGCAAACGCACCCAGGTTCACGGGTACGGGTGCGAACGACACCAGATAGTGGACGAAACTCAAGACCTTGAGGAAGGTCGGCAGGAAGGGCGTCAGCGTTTCCCAGCCGAGAAAAACGATCGCCGGCACCATTGGGTTCTTGAAGAAGAGCCCTGCGAGCATGAAGAGGGCGCCGTACGCAAAACAGGCAAGCACAACGATCACGAGATAGCTCGCGAGACTCGCGATGCCGGCACCTGAAAGCATCAGCTGACGACCTGCCGCGCCGTGCGGGAGATAGACCAGCACATAGGTCAACATTGTCGTGATGACGAGGATCAGGGTGGCCGACAGTACACCTCCGAGGTATTTGCCGAGCACCAGTACGGTTCGGTGCAGGGGCGCGAGGAGGGTGTAGTGGAGCGATTTCTCGAGGATCTCGCCACGGAAGAGACGGACGAAGATCAGCGCGTTGGCAAAAAAGACCACGAAGCGAAGGAGGAAGAAGTGAAAGACCTCTGCAAATTCGGTCGTCGCGTGGGTGGCGTCGGCGCGCATCGATCCCGGCATGAAGAGCGCGCGCAGCAGCATCAAAGCCAGCGGCATGGCGACGAGAAGGTAGACCGAGAGCGACCGGCGGCTGAAGAGGCTGCGGCGGATCTCGTGCCTGGCGAGAGTGATTGCCTGGCGCTGCAAGAGGTTGGACGGAGTCGTCATGCGCTCCCTCCGCCTTGGCCTTCTCCGATCAGGTAGTCGTAAACCGCGTGCACGCTCTCGTCAGCCGGAGCCACCGTCTCGACGACGACGCCGGTATCGATCACGATGCGGTTGAACTGAGTGAAAAAGTCGGCAGCGTCCCGCGTACGCACGAGAAGGCCATCCCTTTCGATGATGCGCGCTTCGACGATGTGCTCGAGCTCGAAGATGCGAGACGCCACTACGTGAGGCTGGTCGCAGCGAATCAATACCTGGATCGGGTGGGAGGTGATCTCGCCACGAACCTCGCGGATCCCGCCCTCGGCGACGATGGCGCCGCCGTGGATCATGATGACACCGTCCGAGATGACATCGACCTCGTGCAGGATATGGCTCGAGACGATGATGTGACGGCCCTCCTTGGCGAGGTCGGTGAAGAGGTCGATCATCTCGGCGCGTCCCATGGGATCGAGTCCGTTCAACGGCTCATCAAGGACCAGAACCCGAGGATCATGGCAATGAGCGTGCGCGAGCTTGATCCGCTGCCGCATACCCTTCGAGTAGCCGGCGATTCGCCGGTTGGCGGCGTCGCTGAGACCGACCCGCGCCAGCGCGGCCCAGGCGCGTTCATCCGCTTCGTGCTTGGAGTATCCGTGAAGCGCGAGCGCGAAACGGAGGAAGCTGAGCCCGGTCGAGCCGTTCGGGAAATTGTCGTACTGGGTACAGTAGCCGACCAGGTGAAAGAGCTGTTCGGGGCGATCGGGAGATACCCCGCAGACCGAGATCTCGCCTCGACTCGGCCGTAGAAGGCCGGTCATCAGGTGCATAAGGGTGCTCTTGCCGGACCCGTTGGGCCCCACCAGGCCGGTCAGTCCGGGAGCCACCTCGAGGTTGACCTTGTTGACGCCGAGGACCTCTCCGTAGAACTTCGACACGTCGCGGAAAACGATACGGTCGCTTGATTGTAGACTCGTCACCGCACCACCTCGTGCGGGCGGAGCTTGCGGTTGATCAGCCAGACGCTCAAGGCGGTCGCTGCCGCGAGAGTGAACCAGTTGAGCGACACCGGGAGACCGCTCGGCGTCGGCGCTCCAAAGAGCGACATGACGACGCTGTTGATGGCACGTACCAGGTGGATGAGGTCACCGAAAGAGGTCCGGGTCACCGCGTTGACCGCCTGCGCAAATCCGGCCAGGATGAATATGATCGCGAAGAGAGCTCCGCGAGCGGCTGGCTTGAATCGAACCCACGCGGAGATCGCCAGGGTCAGCATGGAGATGACGACGATCCAGGCCACATGACCGACCAGGTAGGCCATCCCGATTCGGTAATTTTCAAAACCCCAATCGCCACCCTCGAAGTACGCTTGGAGAACGAAGATAGAAAGACCCATGACCCAGGTCATCGGCGACAGGAGAATGGCCAGGACGGCCGTTTTGCCGAGAACGTACTCGTGCCGATCGATGGGACGACTGAGATAGAGCGGGAGGGCGTTGTTCGACAGATCTGCCGCGATGAGGCTCGGCGACACGATCACCGCGACCAGGAATGCCGGCAACGCCTGCCACGAGAAGAGGAGCATGAAGAACTTGTCGGTCAGGATGTTCATCAGATCGGGGGGCATTCCGAGCTGTTGGAGCAGAGAGACATTGTGGCTCAAATATATGAAGAAAATGCCGACCACCGACGGCAGGAAACAAACGGCGTAAAAGGCGGTAAAGAGGCGCGAAGAAAAGGCGTCGGCGAGAGCGTAGCGAGTCACCACCAGCCAGCGCCATCGCAGCGGCGTCAGCTCGCCAAGATAGCGGCGCCAGGTGCGCTCATAGACCGCCATCGTGACCCTCCATGGCACGCAGGAAGATGTCCTGCAGGCTGTCCCGCTTGAGGTCGAGGTGACGGATGCCGACCCCGAGGCGATCGGCGATCGCGTACAGATCACGCACGGTGCGTCCCTCTGGAAGCACCAGCTTGAGGCGTCCGCCGTCGTGGGTCGCGAGCTCGCAACCAAGCCCGGAAAGTTCGTCGGCGAAGCGCTGGTCCGGCGACTGCAGCTCGACCTCGACGAAGGACAAGTTCGCCCGGCGCTCGGCCTCGAGGTTGCAGCTCGCGGCGATACGGCCATCCTTGAGGATCAGGACCTCGTCGCACACCGCCTCGACGTCGCGCAGCAGGTGCGAAGATATGAGGATGTGGGTTTCGCCGCGATCACGAATGTCGGTCACGAGGTCGAGCATGCGCTTGCGGGCCGGCGGGTCGAGGCCGTTGGTCGGCTCGTCGAGCATCAACACGCGCGGACCGTGGACCAGCGCCTGGGCGAGCTTGACCATCTGCTTCATGCCTGTGGAGAAGGTCCCCAGCTTGCGATATCGCGCCTCGCCGAGACCGACGTAGAAAAGGGTTTCGTGCGCGCGTTCAAGGGCCGGCTCGGGCGGAAGGCCGCTGAGCTCGGCCATCAGGCGCACGAAGTGAACCGCAGTCATGCCTGCGACAAAGGAGTCGTTCTCGGGCATGTAGCCGACCTGGGCGCGGAGCTCTTTGCCCTCACTGGCGAGGGAGAGACCCAGCACCCGGGCGGTGCCCGAGGTTGCCGGGAAGAAGCGGAGCAAGGTCCGCAGGAGGGTCGTCTTGCCGGCGCCGTTGGGCCCGAGGAGACCGATCGAGCGCCCCTCGAGAGAGGCGCAGAGGTCGATCAGAATCGGCCGCCCACCGAGATTGACGGTAAGCCCGTCAAGCTCGATCGCGGGGGTTGAAGTGCTCTCGGGCCGACTCATCAGCGTGATGATACAGCTTCTGTCTCTCGAACCTCTTCGATCGCGTTCTGTTGAGCATACTCGGCACCGCACATCCCGATGGTGGAGGCGAGTCCGATAAGGCTGCCACCGGTCGCAGACGCGATGATCCGGTCATCTTCACCGAAGACACACACCAGACCCTGGCTCAGGCCGTCGCTGAGGGCGTCAGCGAACTCGAGCTCTCCCAGCATCTCCGGTGGAATGGCGTCGATCAGCGACCCGAGATCGCGGTAGACAAGGGCTGAACAGTCCGTGTAGCCGTTGTCCGGAAGCAGGGACTGGAAGACGCGCGAGCTGGCGAGCGTCGTCCCGGCTTTGCGAAATGCGATGGACTGCTCGATGAGAGCGCGGCTCGGGGCGGCCACGAGGTAGCCGTCAACAGTGGTGAACACCGCCCGGCCGTCCAGCCCTTCGCGGCTGAGGGTGTAGTAGGTGCGACCGGAACCCTGTGACGCCTCGAGCACAAGTCTTGCTTGGCCCTCGGCGACCAGTCGCGAATTGACCAGCTCCACCGCCCGTTCCATGGTATGAATCAGGGTTCCGGGATCGTAGACCTCGACGATCAGCTTCCAGGATGGCACCGGCAACATCGGGCCGTCGAGGGCAAAGGTCGCCTCACCACCTATAGTGGCAGCGAAATCCTCTCGAAGGTCGATGTCGATGATCTGCTGGAACAGGTCAAGCTGCTCCAACGCCTGCTGGTTCCGCGCCGCAGCGATTTCGAGAAAGTCATCAAACATCTCCGCTGCATCCTTGGTGACGGCGGAGGCCACAACGTATGCGTCAGGTGATACGAACTCCAGGCCGCCCATGGGAGCGGGATCCGCGAGCCACGCCATGATGCCGCGGCGCTCTTCGGAGAACCGGACCTCGGCGTTGGTGGCGTACCACTCACCATCGCGGTGTCGTTCGATCACCAAGGTGGTGGCGTCGAGCAGTCCAAGGTGTTCCATGGTCGCGGTTTCTTCGTCCGAAATCTCACTCGTGCCCTCGGCGATGGCAGCCGCAAGGTCGGCCCCGAGGAGCCAGGAGACACCCTGGGCGTAAATCTCGCTGAGCTGGGTGTGCAATGGGGAGCCCATGAATGAGCGAGCTCCCGGATCGTCAACGCGGTGCGCAAGCTCTTGGAGCGCTTCGAGGCTGCTCGACGCTGCGAAGAGATTGCCCTCGACCCACATGAACACTTCGGCGGATCCGGCAGAGGCGGTTTGCGGATCGTCGACCAGAAGGATGACAGTGCGGTCGCCGGCCTCTGCGTTGGCGTCCTCTATCATGTTCGCCAGCAAATCGATGAAGCTGGACGGATCATCGAGCTCGGTCATGAAGAGGGGTGATCCCTGCCCGCGGATTGCCGAAATCGGTACGGTAACGACAGCCTCGGCGCCGATGGCCTCGCCAATCGGTTGCAGGCGGTCGAGAAGTTGATCGATCTTTTCATCGGCGCCGTGGGCAACCACGTTTTCCTGCCACCATTCGGCCAACACGTCACTCGACGCGAGCCGCTCGTAGAAGGCGGCACGGGCCTCGTCGAGATCTCCAGAAATATTGGGCATAGCGGCGTAGACAAGGGTGTCTCCAGGCGCGAGATCGAGAAGGAATGTGGATGTTCTCGGCGGCGCGTGGTCGACCGCGTCGGCAAGCACACGACGCAAATCAGTCAGCTCTCGAAGGAGTGCCTTGTGTTTGGCGGCATCGCGGCTCCAAGAGATCTCCTCCTCGAGCGGCACCCGCCGCAGGCGGTCGCCGGTTGTGATCTGATCGCCCGGGTGGAGGAGCGCACTGGAGGAGCCTTCGTTCACCTCCACCTCGCCTTCGATGACTGAAACCCTCGACCCCTTGAGACCATGGTTGACGACGAAGATGGTGCCCTTGACCGCGACCTCACAGTCGCTGGTTGAGACGAAAAGCTGCCCGCTGCCCTGGTCGGCGGCGTGGACGATGATGTTGCCGCGAGCGAGATCGATGGTCGTACCGCGCCGTGAAGCTCGAAGATGGAGTTCGGAACGTTCATCCATTTCGATCAATGAGCCATCGGCGAGGCGAAGCATCGCGCCAGAGTTCTTGGTGGTGCGCAGCACTTGGCGGGAGCGAATCTCAACATCGGCCGTGAGCTCCCGATTTGAGTTGTGGTCTACGAGTTGCAGGGAGCCGTCGACGGTGTCGACGGTGGCGCGGAGATTTCGGTCGATCATGACGTTACCGACGGCGCGAACCGTGGCGATGCCTCCGACCAGAAGGATGGACGCAGCCGCGACTCGCAGTGCGGGACTCAGCCAACGGGGGTTCATGCGCACGGAGGGCTGCGGCGATACCTGCATTGTTGCCCCGCGAGCCTCCATGAGCAGACGCCGACAGAGCACACATTCGCGCGTGTGGTCACCCACCAACAGCGCCCTGGCCTCCGGAAGGATGCCGGCAACGTAGGACGGAATTTCAGCCTGAAAATCCGCACACGAGTTCAACGGAAGACTGTCTTCGCGGCCGATGCCGAGTCGCTCCCGGACCTCGTTGGTGATTCGCCGAGCGGTTGCGTCATCGATTTTCTGGGCACGGATCTCCTCCGCTACGCGATCAATGCTGTCGTTGTTGTGATGACGGTCGGTCATTGCATTCCTCCCATGAACTGACCCATCTCTTCCTTGAGGCGGGCGCGGGCGCGGTGAAGGGTCACCGCGACGGTGTTGGTCGAGGTACCGAGCTGTTTGGCGATCTCGGAGTTGTCCAGGCCTTCGAAGTAGCGCAGCACGAATATTTCGGCGCCGCGACGACTGATCTTCGCCAATGCGCGACGAAGCTGCTGCTGGAGCTGGCGACCGTGGTGCTGCCGATCGGGCGCCGGACCCGGGTCGCTCTCCACGTCTTCACCGGTGACTTCGAGTGATACGCCGCTGCGGACGTACCTTGATTGGACGATGTCGAGGGCAGCATTCGTCGCCGCACGTCGGAGATAGGCGCGCGAACCGGTCGAAAAGTCGGGCGGTCGCTGGCGACTTGCGAGGCGTGTAAAGACGGTCTGGAGAACGTCCTCAGCGTCGTCGGTGTTGCCGGTGACCCGATAAGCGGTTTGGAGCACCACGGTGGCGTCCTCTCGATAGATCGCTTCGAGCCAGCCTGCGGTTTGGCTTTCAGGGTTGGCGAGAGCAGCTTCCACGCGTCCCTCCTCATTTCGGTCGTCAACCATGAAACGGACCTCCTGCGCACAGATTAACGAAAAACACCTTCAATGGGTCAATTTGACGCCAATAACGGAGTCCGCGTCAGCCCGCAGTCGACGTCTCATTTCGGTGCTAGACTCTGGGAGGTGTCAAGAGGGTGTTTGTGATGCACCCAAGAGGCGCGGCAAGCGTGTCCCATCAAGTGCGCCAGCGATCGGAGGCAGCGCAGGTCATGGCAGTTGTAGCAATCGACGCCGGTCTCTTTTGCCGCGGCCAAGATGTCGCCACCGGAGTGAGGGAGCGCCTCGGGGCTGCGGAAATCAGCGATCAAGAGCTGTTCGCGTCCGCTGCCGAAACGTCGGGGATTGCGGCACGGCGATTCGAAGACCTGCTGTGCGGGCAGCCGACGATTATCGATCGTGTTCGCCGCGATCGACCCCGCCTGATTGCACACTTGAGAGCTGCGGTGGCGGAGAAATTTGGTGAGCAATCATCGGTGCACCTGGGGCGCGCTGGGCACCTCGTACCGCCGGCCCTGACGCACGTCCTGAAAGTCTGCCTGGGCGGCACCCATGTCTACCGGGTACAGCAAGCTCTGACGGAAGGCATCTCGAAACGGGCGGCACAACGCCGGATCGCGAAGGATGACGAGCTGAGGGCAGAGTGGACCGGTGAGCTATTCGACCGTGGTCCGTGGGACAAGGCACTGTACGACGTGTTCATCGCGATGCAGGACACGTCAGTCGAAGCGGCCGTGGAAACGGTTTTCACTCATGCGCTCCAGCCGGCAGTGGCGTTGACGCCATCCGTGGGAAAGGCCCTTCTCGATTTTCGGTTGGCCGCGGCCGTTGGAGTGGCCCTGGCGGATGACGGACACGACGTCGATGTCTCATGCCGCGACGGCGAGGTCACGGTTTTGATCAAGCGGCACACAATGTTCCTCAAACGCTATGAACGGGAGCTTACCGAAGCGGCGGCGGCGGTGCCCGGCGTCCGATCGGCCACTGCACGACCGGGTCCGCAGTACCGTGAACCCGGTATCTCGTTCGATATCGACATCGAGGTGCCGTCGAAGATCCTGCTCGTCGATGACGAGGAAGAGTTCGTTCATGCGCTTTCGGAGCGCCTCCAGACGCGACGCATGACTCCGTCGATCGCGTACAACGGTGAGCAGGCGCTGGCGATGATTGAGGAAGACGAGCCCGAGGTCATGGTCCTGGATCTGAAGATGCCCGGGATCGACGGCATGGAGGTGCTGCGTCGAGTCAAACGGACCCACCCGCGGACCGAAGTCATCATCCTCACCGGACATGGATCAGACGCCGAAGAGGTGCTGGCAGCGGAGCTTGGCGCATTCGCCTATCTCAGAAAACCCGTCGATATCGACGTCCTCACCAAAACCATGAAGGCAGCCTACCATCGGCTCGAAGAGGCTCGCGCTGGACGCGCCGGAGATTGAGGGAGCCCATCAAATGTTCTCGACGCGCGGCCTCCTGACTCGCACGTTCAAGGCGGAACCGGGCGCGGCGGACGGCAGGGTTTCCGAGAGGGCGTATCGGACGCTGCGGAGATCGGTGGTTGTGGCGACGGCTACGGTCGCTCTCGTACCGCTCATCATCACCACATTCATGAACTATGTGCAGTACCGCGACGCGCTCCAGGCGGAAGCGGTGCGGCCGATGGAGCGTTTGACCCTCAACACCAAACGATCGCTCGAGCTTTTTCTGTCTGAGCGACGCTCGGCGCTGACATTCCTGGTCCACGATCGTCCGTTCGCCGACCTGTGCGATGAAAGGACCCTGATGAGGATGATCTCCAACCTCAACCGATCGCTCGAGGTCGGAGCATTTGTCGATCTCGGGTTGATCGACGACCATGGATATCAGCTGTGTTACTCGGGTCCCTACGAGCTTTCAGGGCGCAACTACATGGATCAGGACTGGTTTCACGAGGTTGCCAGACTCGGCACATACACCAGCGATGTTTTTCTCGGATTTCGCAACTCTCCGCATTTCGCCATCGCCATCAAGCATGACCGGGACGACGGCGCCTTTTACGTCCTGCGCGCAACCATCGATGCTGACATGCTCAGCGAGCAAATTCTTACCGTGGGGTTGGATCGATCCGACGACGTGTTTCTCATCAATCGCGACGGTGTTCTCCAGTCGCCGTCGCGGCGCTACGGGGAGATCCTGCAGACCTTTCCTATCCCGGTCCCCAACTATTCGCCGAGCGTGGAGGATGTTGAGGTTCTCGATACCCGTGGTGAGAAGGTGTTCATGTCCTCGGCTTACATATCGAGTTCGCCGTTCATTCTGATCCACGTCAAGCCGGCGCGTGAGGCAATGGGGCGGTGGTTCAAGCTCCGCAGTGAGCTCATCGGCTTCCTCGTGATCAGCGCCGCCTTGATCCTGGGAGTGGTCCTTTGGGGTTCCGGACTTCTGATCCGAAAATTGCGAGACGCCGACGAACGGCGCGCAGCCCTCTATCACCACATGGAATACAGCAACAAGCTGGCCTCCATCGGACGTCTGGCGGCGGGCGTCGCGCACGAGATCAACAACCCACTGGCGATCATCAACGAGAAGGCGGGCCTGCTGCAGGATCTCGTCACGGTGGGACCCGATATCGAGAATCGGGAGCGGCTGATAGCCTCTGTGGACTCGATCCTGAGGTCGGTGCAACGGTGCAAGAAGGTCACCCACCGGTTGCTCGGATTCGCGCGTCACATGGATGTCAAGACCGAGACCATCGATCTCGAGAGTCTCCTCAAGGAAGTCCTGGGCTTCCTCGAAAAGGAGGCCGAGTACCGCAATGTGACGGTGAATTTCCGGGTCGATCCCAACCTACAGACCATACGAAGCGATCGCGGACAGCTGCAACAGGTTTTCCTCAATATCCTCAACAACGCGTTCGCCGCTGTCTCCGAAGGGGGAGAGATCGGGATCGAAATCACGGGCGAGGGCGCGGACCGCGTCGCGGTGACCGTTGGAGACAACGGTACCGGTATCCCGAAGGAGCATCTGGAAAGGATCTTCGAACCGTTCTTCACCACGAAAGAAGGCATCGGCACCGGCCTCGGACTTTCCATCACCTATGGCATCGTCAAGAAGCTGGGCGGCGAGATCCGCGTCGATAGCACTGTGGGCGAGGGGACCCGTTTCACGGTTGTCCTTCCGGTCTCGCGAGAGGGATAAGGCGCATGGATCATCTGAAGGTGTTGTTCGTCGACGACGAGGAGGAGCTTGTCTCGGCAGTCGTCGAACGGCTCGACCTTCGTGGCATCGACGCGGTCGGCGTCACGTCGGGCGACGAGGCGCTCCACCGTCTTCGAGGCGGTTCTTTTGATGTCGTTGTCATCGATGTCAAAATGCCCGGGATCGGCGGGATCGAGGTCCTGCGAACCATCAACCGACGCCACCCGGAGGTCAAGGTCATCCTGATGACCGGCCACGGTTCTGCCGAGGATAGCGAGATTGGACGTCGTCTCGGCGCGGTGGCCTACCTGCAAAAGCCGGTCGACCTCGAGGATCTGTTAATGACAATCAAGCAGGCGTCCAACCGCGGGGAAGGGGACCATGCCGATGAGTGATGAACCGCAGAGGCGCCTCGAGCGTGAGGGCGCGCTGTTTTTCGGATCCGTGGGCGCCGGGTTGTCGCACGAACTGAGCAATGTCTTCAACATCATCAACGAGCTCTCTGGTCTGCAACAGGACATCCTCGCAGGCGCCGCCCAGGACGGAACCGCCGGGCTCGGCCGGGTGGCGGATCTCGCGACGCGAATCAAGACCCAGGTCATTCGCGGTGAGGAGATCAACCGCTGCCTGCACCATCTGTCGCACACCGTTGACAAAGAAGAAACAACGTTCGATCTCGGAGAGAAGCTGGCGCTGCTCGGCTCGCTGGCTGCGAGGGCCGCACGACTGGCGGAGGTCGAGCTGAGGGTTCGATCTCCGGAGTCGCCCATTGTTCACCTGGGCGACCCGTTCGCCCTCTTGCTGGCGCTTCACGGGTGTGTCACGACGGCGATCAAGGCGGCGGTCTCAGAGCGAAGAATCGAGATCTGGAGCGAATCTGGAGCCGATGGTGTGCGGGTGATCATCAGAAGTGCCGATCCCATTCCTCAACTCGAGAGTGACACGCCGACGGCTGCGGCGATCGATGCCGGCTGTGCAGCCCTGTCCGTGGTTCCGCGCATCGAACCGGCATCCGAAGGAGGACACCGTATCGTTCTTGCCCTCAGTGGCGTATCGACGGAGATGGCCTAAAAAGGTGTGAACGATAGCGAAACGGAGGATTGAATGGCGAAGGATAGAGTTCTTCTGGTTGACGACGAGGTGGACTTCCTCGAAGCGCTGGCCGAGCGTTTGCAGAGGCGCGGCCTCGACGTCACGCGCGCCACATCGGGGCGGGAGGCCTTGACCGCCGTCGCGGAGCAGACCTTTGACGCGGTGGTCCTCGACCTCGCCATGCCCGGATTGGACGGAATCGAGACCCTGCGCAGATTGCGTGAGTTGCAGCCCAACCTCCAGGTGATGATTTTGTCAGGCCGCGCGACGGTGCAAACCGCCGTAGAAGCGACCCAGCTCGGTGCCACGGACATCTTCGAGAAACCGACCGATGTCGAGACCCTGGTGGAGCGCATCCGGTCAGCCCGCGCCGCACGTCTGGCGCATGAGGACGAGGTTGCGAAGGAACACATCGACGAAATCATGCATACCAAGGGTTGGTAGGCGAGTTCGATACCCCCCGCTGCGCCGCCCTCGGGTCCGCCACATCGCCGCCACGTGAGCATCGCCCGGAAAACGCCGTTCATGAGGTTAAGAGTACGACCTCGGTGAGTGGGCACTGCGCTTCATCCGAGTCGCGGTGGGTATCCGGGTGCGCGCACTCGATGGCCCTGGCTTGGGTGGGGAAAATGCAATCTTTGCCGATCACTTCGTTCACGCCGGTGCGTTGGAGGACATCGAGCACCTCATCCCGGAGCCCACTCACACACACATGGAGACCGCGGTTTCGGAGGCGGTCGAGGACCCCCACCAGGCCTTCAGCCGCGTCTTCGTCAATTCGTTCCAACGTGTGGCCGGCGATGATCAGACATCGAAGCTCGGGAAGGCCGTCAACCACTTTGTCGATGCCGCGCACAAAATGGGAAAGCGTCGAGTAGTCGAGCCGCCCGTCGAACCGGACCATCGAGATGTGGCGGCATCGCGCCAGCGAGTGTCTGCGCGAATCCCGAAACGAGCCGTCGGCGTGGAGAGAGAGCTCGGTGACGTGGGGGAGGAGGGCCTCAAGGGGGCAGTGTGCGTCGTCTGATTCAAGATGCGCTTCGCTCCACATCTCGGCCAGCGCACCGGTCACCGACGGAAAGATATCGTCGAGTCCGATTCTGTCGCCGACCCCGGTCCGGGCAAATGTTTCGAAGGTCGAATCGGGCAGCCGACACAGTGCGATCCTAATTTCAGACTGACGAACATGGCGCACCAGCTCGAGGAGGTTTTCGGCTTGGGCGGATTCCAGACGTGTCAACGCGGTGCAGACGAATATCACCGTCTTGACATCGGGACGATCCTCGCGCCAGCGGTTGAACTCGCTGATCATGATGCCTTGAGTGGCGAAGCCGGATGCGCTGTCCAATCTCACGATAGCGATGGTTGGGCACAGAGGGAGGCCGGAACTGATTGCCTCCCGAAGGCCACCCTTTGGATGAACCCCGAGCTCGGTCAACTGTGGGGCAAGTGGGAACAGCGGACACGCGCGTTCATCAGATTCAACGTGGGCATGCGACCAGACCGACGCAATGGCCACCGCACCGGTCGGGTAGAGCTTGGATGCTTCCAACATCTCGGGATGTCCGGCATCGACAAACGTTTCAACGGCCTCATCCGGAACCCCGCAGAACGTAACCTCGAGCCCATGGTTTTTGAGTTCTCTCGCCAACCCGCTGAGGCGATGCGCACCTTCAACATCAATCGAGGTCATGTCGTGGGCGACGATCAACAGGTGGCGGAGGTCGGGCCGATTTGCAACCCTCTCGAATATCCACTCCTCGACATAGCGGACATTGGCCCGATTGATCGGGCTCTCGATCCGCATCACGGCAATGTGGCGACACATCGGCAGGCGGTACCGTGCGGCGTCATGAAGTGAACCGTCAGGGTGGAGCGACAGTTCGGTGAGGCGGGGGACGACGCCAAGAAACGGACAGTCAATCTCTTCAGAGTCGCGATGGGCAGGCGCGTAGATCGCTGCAATGGCGCGGGCGTCGGTCGCGAAGATGTTTTCCTCGCCGATTCTGTCATACAGGTGCGAGCGATGCAGAACATCGAGGACCTTGTCGGAAAGGTCCGTTATCGCGACCTGGATGTGCGTAGCTCGCAGGCGATCCACGAGGTGACGCAGGGTCTCCTCGCCACTCGCATCGATCTCGGTGATGCCCTGACCGGAAAGCAGGAGGTACCGAAGGTCGGGATGCTCCGCCACCTGCCGCAGAATCTCGTCCTCCAGATACGAGGTACTGGCGAAGTTGAGAGGACCATCGAAGCCAATCACCGCAACGTAGCGACAGGTTCCGAGCTCGTGTCGGTCGGCGTCGCGCACGGTGCCGTCCGCAGCCGGCGCCAGACGCGCTACGTGCGGCCGCATCGAACGGAAGAGGTAGCCTCCCAGCGACAGTGTCACGCCCATGAAGATTCCCCATTCCAGGTAAGGCGCGAGGGCGAGGGTGCCGATGAAGGTGATCACCGATACAAATCCATCGAAGGAGTTGGTTCGCCACGCATGCACGAACCCACTGACATTCAGCAGGCCGATCACGGCCATCATGATGATCGCCGCGAGCACCGCCTGCGGAAGGTAGTACAGCATCGGAGATAGAAAGAGGAGGACGATCACAACGACGCCGCTCGAGAAGACGTTGGACAGACCGGTCCTGGCGCCGGCCTGGAGGTTGACCGCCGAACGCGAAAACGAACCCGACACGGCGTAGCTCTGGAACACACAGCCGACCATGTTCGACAAGCCCTGGCCGATGAGCTCCTGATTGGGGTCGAGCCGCTGACGGGTCTTGGCGGCCATCGCCTTGGCGATCGAAATCGCCTCCATGAACCCGAGAAGCGAGATGATGATCGCCGGCGCAAGGAGCTTCGGAATCACGGTCATGTCGAGGCGGGGTGCCTTTGGTGACGGCAACCCACGGGGAATCACGCCAACCACCGCGCCGCCGCCAGCGAACACGAGGTTTTCTGGGTCGAGCGGGCCTCCACCCACCTTGAGACGCCAGCGGCGACCGTCCGTCGTTGCGCCTTCCGGCGTGCGTCCGCGTTCGAAAAGGCCCGCGTCGGGGCTGTCGTTCACGACCCGGTCAAAAACGATGTTTCGGAGTTCGTCACGTCTCTCGGAAACCTGCTCTTTGAGATCCGCGATATGGGCGTCGAGGAGCCCCGCCATCTGGTGAAGGGCGAGCGCGCGGGTTGGGATTCCGTTGTCGTCGGTAAGCACCTGACTGTTTTTGAAGGCTTCGACGTCGCGGTTCGTATGGCACCCCTGGCAGAACGGACCGCTGTTCGAAACGACCTCCGTGTCGAATATGGTGCTCTCCGTCCGCAGCTCCTCCATGCGCCGCTGCTCGGTGACTGCGGCATTGAACTCCCCGACCAGGGTGGGCAGGCGCGTTGAGCCGACCGCGTTCTCGGCCACCGTTTCGTCGTGCTCGAAACCGAAAACCCACGCGAGCAGGCTGGTCACCACCACCGCGATCAGCACGTTGGGCAGCCGCGGGTTGAGGCGACGCAACCCGACCATGATCGCGAACGCAACCACCGCCAGGCCGAGGGTCGGGAGGTGGGTCCAATGGGCCGCCGCCGCGACAACCCGCATGATCGTTTGGTAGTGGTGTTCCGCTTTCTCCACCGACACCCCGAAGATCTTGTCGAGCTGTGAGGTGGCGATGATCAACGCCGCAGCGTTGGTGAATCCATTGACCACGGGATGGGAGAGAAAGTTCACGACCAGCCCGAGACGGGCGATGCCGAGAAACAACTGGAAGATGCCGACCAAGAGAGCAAGGAGGATGGCATAGGCGATGAACTGCTCGCCGCCGGCGGTGGCGAGCGGCTCGAGGGTCGCCGCCGTCATCAGGGACACGATAGCAACGGGACCGGTGGCCAGCTGACGGCTCGATCCGAACAGATTGGCGATCATCGGCGGCAGGAAGGCGGCGTAGAGGCCGTAGTACGCAGGCAGGCCGGCAAGCTGCGCGTAGGCCATGGACTGGGGAACCAGCACCAGCGCGACGGTGAGGCCGGCAACGAAGTCCACCCTCAGTGTTTCGGGTGTCAGATCGCGAAACCAATCGAGAAAAGGAAAAATTCTGCGAAGCAATTTCATGAGAGGGCACCCGACATTCGTGCGAGTATACTCCTGCGCCGGGCCCTTTTCGACACGAGGCGTCCGTGCCGAGGGTGAGTGCGCGTCCCTCGAATTCGGTCTTGCTGCCGACTCCTCACCATGACCGGATCTTCAGCGCTGCTGACGAGACGATTCGAGCAAAAGGACGAAGTGTCCCGACATGAACGGGGAGGACAACCGGCCGAATCCCAGCTATCAGTGGGACGATGGTCTCAGCGTTCGTAGAGGGCAGTGAAGCGATTGAGATTGCCGATCTTGCCAAGCAGAAGCAAAATCTCTCCCTCGCGAAATATCGTATCTGCAGGTGGAGCGACGACGACGGTCTTTCCCTTGACCCCATCGCCAGGATGCACCACACCAATAACGTGAACTCCGTGATTGGCGCGAATACCCAGGCCGGCCAGAGATTTTCCTACGAACTCGGTCGGGGCAGCCATCTCAACGACGGCTACATCCGGCGCAAGCTCCATGTGCTCCACCAGGTCCGGCATCATGAGCCGCCTGACCACACGATCCGCGATATCGCGTTCGGGAAAGACGGTCACGTCGACACCCACCTGCCGCAGCGCCTCGGCCTTCTCGTCGGTGTCAACTTGAGCGATGATCTGGATGTCCTCGTTCTTCTTTCGCAACATCATCGTCAGCAGCACAGCGGCGTCGAATGAACTTCGGAAACCGATGACCGCAGCGTCGACGTCGAATACGCCCAAGTGTTCCAAGGTCTCCTCGTCCATTGCATCGGCCCGCACAGCCCTGGTTACGTGATCTGCGATCTTTTGTATGAGGTGGTCGTCACGGTCAACAACAATCACATCAACGCCGGCGCTGAAGAGGCCGGTCGCCACCCGATATCCGAACTTGCTCAAACCGAGGACCGAAATACTCTTTTTTGACGAAACCACAATCGACCCCTATCACTGAAATTGCCGTCATCCGATCATGATGTCGGCCTCCGGCACGCGATACCCAAGTTGCGAACGTTCGCCGATCAACGATGTTGCGATGACCAGCGGACCCACACGCCCAACAAACATCAATCCCATGAGGACGATCAGACCTCCGTCCGACAGCTCTGTCGTTACCCCAGTGGATAATCCAACCGTGCTCAGCGCGCTGACGACTTCGAAGAGATGCTCCAAGAACATACCGCGGATCGCCTGGTGAGGAAGCTCGCCGAACTCGGTTGCCTGGAGAAAAATCATTCCCAGAATCGCGACGCATCCATATAGCACGATCAGCGCAAAGGCTTTGGCCACGAGCTCCCGAGGAATGCGTCTCAGCCCGATCTCGGCTTCGGGCCGGTTCAGAAAATGGGCACGAACCACGGCCCACAACACCACCAGGGATGTGGTCTTGATGCCACCGCCCGTCGAGCCCGGCGAAGCCCCGACGATCATGAGCATGATGACGACAACGAGCGTCATGTTGGTCAGGTGAGCCGTGTCCACCGTGTTGAATCCCGCGGTTCTTGCGGTCACCGAGAGAAAGAACGATTGAACAAGCTCGCCACCGACTGTTGCGGTGGAAAATGTGTTCTTCCACTCAAATGCCAGAAAAACCATCGCGCCCGTCACGATCAACACGAGGCTCGTGGTGAGGACCAACCGCGTGTGGACTGTCAATTTGCGCCGCGCTCCGCGGATCGTCGCCCCGATCTGTTCGATGATATCCGTCGCGGCGACGAAACCGAGTCCGCCGAGGATGATAAGCACCATCACGGTGAGGTTCACGACCAGGTCCTGTCGGTACCCCATCAAGCTGTCGCTGAAGAGGGTCAATCCCGCATTACAGAATGCCGACACAGAATGGAACACCGCCAGCCATGCCGCCCGCCGGGGCTGAACGTCGGCGACGAACCTCAGAAAAAGGACGAGCGCTCCGGCACCTTCGATTGAAAGCGTGAACACCAGAATCCGGCGCACCAACGTTGTCGGCGACAAATGGGGATGAGTGCCAACGGTCTCGTGAGTGAGAACGGACCCGTACACTCCGAGCCGCCCGCGGAGCGACAACAGCACCCAATTGGACAACGTCAGAAGACCGAGCCCGCCGATCTGAATGAGGACCAGAACGACCAATTGACCGCCGAATCCCACCTCACGCGAGAGATCGACGACGGTTAGCCCAGTCACGCATACGGCGCTGACCGAGGTGAACGCGGATGCGATCGCATCCGTTTCCACATGCCCACCCGGATGGATCAATCCATGGAGCACTAAAAACCCGGCCAGGATGACACCACCAAAGGTAAGGATGACCAACAACGCGGGTCGGTATCGCATTCAGCCGTTCCTCTCGAAACGACTGATGCGATCCTCATTCCCCAACACCAACATCACGTCACCCTCTTGAAACACGGAGTCCGCGTCGGGCAACTGGTCGACGATCTGTTCGCCATCTTCTCCCTTCCGCTTGATGAGGAGGAGGCTGACACCAAATCGGTTGCGGATGTCGAGGGAGCCGAGGGTGCGACCGAAAAAGCTCGCCGGCGCCGGAACCTCGGCCATGCTCACGCCGCGAACACCTGGTAGGGCTCGCGCCCGGGGGCCGTTGCCAACTGTGACTGCCATGGTTGAAGCCATATCCCGCTTGAGGATTTCCGCGTTGTAAGATTCAATCACGTCCTGAGGCCACAAGGCGCCAACGAGGCGTCCGTTATCCACCACTGGCGCCGTGAATCGGTACTGCCCGAATCGCCGCATCACCTCGTCGAGAGGGTCGTCGGGCGCAAAAACGGGGAAACCGGCCGTCCGCATCATGTCCTCAGCGATCACCAGCCCTCGCACCGACTCCGTATCAGTCATCAATGGCCGGATATCGTCGATGGTGATCACTCCGAGGAGTCGCCGATCGTTATCGGTCACCAACACCGAGTCTCCGGGCCGTTCGACAAAACGGGAGATCACAGGCATGAGTTTGTCGGCGCGCCCAACCTCGACGTACTCGGTTCGCATTGCGTCCCGTGCCGTCAGGTGGCTGAGCACATTTGAAGAAAAACCGCCGCGGATATCAACGCCGCGCCGAAGAAGTTTGAGGGTGTAGATGGAACCCTTCTGCAGCCGCGTGGCCAAGAGTGTGGCGATAATGCAGCTGATCATCAACGGAAGGATGATCTTGTAGTCGCCGGTGAGTTCGAAGATGATCACGATGGCAGTGATCGGCGCGTGAGTTCCCGCTGCAACTACGGCCCCCATCCCCACAAGAGCGTACGCTCCGGGGCTTCCCGACATCCCGGGCCAGAGATTGTGAACAACCGTTCCAACAGCCCCGCCTGCCATTGCACCGATGAACAACGACGGCGCGAAAATCCCACCGGAGCCACCTGACCCGATAGTCAACGACACCGCCACGATCTTCACCATCACGAGGATCAGCAGCAGCTTCCAACCGAGATCGCCTGTCAGCGCCTCGTTGATGGCCTCGTAGCCGACACCGAAAATTTCCGGGAATCTGATGGCGATGATCCCGATGAGCACGCCGCCGATCGCCGGTTTCAAGAAAGCGGGCAGAGTGAGTCTGTCGAAGAGATCCTCTGCGCCGTACAGCATCCGAACAAAAACCAGGGCTATCAACCCTGCGATGATTCCCAACGCGCCATAGGCGAAAAGCTCATTGGCACTGACGAGGCGATAGGCCGGAACCACGAACGCCGGGAAATCTCCGAGGAAGTGGCGGCTCACCACGGTCGCCGCGACCGACGAAATCACGATCGGCGAAAATTGGGTGACGCCGAAGTCCCCGAGGATGATCTCGACCGAAAAAAGAGCTCCGGCAACAGGTGCGTTGAACGTTGCGGCGATCCCCGCCGCTGCCCCGCATCCGACAAGGGTCCGCATCCGTCGCTCGCCGACCCGGAGCCATTGGCCGACCGATGACGCGATTGCAGAACCGATTTGGACGATCGGCCCCTCGCGGCCAACGGACCCGCCGGAAGCGATGCAAATGCCGGAGGCGACGAGCTTGGCCACCACCACACGGGGACGGATCCGGCCGCCTCGCAGGGCCACCGCCTCCATGACCTCGGGGACACCATGCCCCTTGGCTTCGGATGCGAACCGCACGATGATCAGTCCGACAATCAGACCGCCCGCCGCAGGAGAAACCACCTTCCACCAATTCGGCAAGTCTCTGAGGTAGTTGAGAGTTACGTTGCCCGTATGCCATGCCACCATTTGAAAGAGGCGGATACACTCGCGGAATCCGACCGCGCCGAGACCACCGAGAAGACCGATGACGATGGCCACGAGCACCATGTACGAGTGTTCGGTGTACTTGAGGAAAAGATGAAGACGCTCCGCCAGTACAAACACGCCCCTGACGATTGGAATCCGACCGTTCACGCTCACTGTGCAAGTGTACGCCGGTCGGCCGATATCAA
Source organism: uncultured Thermoanaerobaculia bacterium (assembly GCA_964423595.1). Taxonomy (GTDB): domain Bacteria; phylum Acidobacteriota; class Thermoanaerobaculia; order Thermoanaerobaculales; family Sulfomarinibacteraceae; genus Sulfomarinibacter. Next base: position 24,308 of record CAYRFI010000032.1, read on the forward strand.
CGGCGGAACTCGCGCCACGCACTCCAGGTGATGCGCGAGGAGAGGCACAGCGCCGTGCCGACCGCGATGTAGAGTGGACCGACGATTCCACGCGCCAGGGTGCCGCGGAGAAGGCGCCCGGCCGCCATCATCAGGATCACCAGCGCCCAGGTGCGCAGTGACAGGAAGCCACCGATGCAACGGCCATCGCCGCGGGCGCGGATCCGATCGGCAACCCCGCTCGCTGCTCGGTCGAGCACCAGCCACGACTTGACCGCCCCGACTCCAACCGCGCAGAAGGCGAGCCAAGGCGCGATGACCGGCGCTGCCGACCACAGCCACCGCGCCCCGAACCCGGCAAGAGCAGAGCCTACGGCTACCCACATCATCCATGCCAGAAAAAGGTGCGTGGGCACGGTCGCTGCAGGTTTGTGGGCTTCCATCCAGGTCGTCAATCAAGACCTCCACGACGCGGGTATTGGCGTGCTGCCGGTGCCATGGGGCACCTCTCTCCATCGGATAATTATGACCGTCCGCCCCCGAAAAGGCGACCATTTGAGGAGAACTCCTCCAGGAATGGTCTGTCCCTCGCCACGCCTGAAGGTCCCCGGCCTGAGCACCGTGGCGGTGAACCCGTGTGCGGCGCGCCATTTTGGCCTCCAAGCACCGGGGGAAGGAGGCGATATCGAACTGTCATAACGGGCATACCGCTTGCATTGATTTCAAACCTGCATGGTCGACTTGGAGATTTTGCCCACCACGACCGAGCCCGCGCCTCCCGCGCCGCGCTCGGTGCCCGACGACCGATCGATTGATGACAATCACCTTCCGCCGCGGGGCGGCCTGCCCCTGGGTAGCGTTCTCGGCGTCACGATCTCGGTGCTGGTCGCCCTCGTCCTCGGTGTCATGACGGCAGTGCAACTGCATCGGGAGGAACACGGGGAGCGTGTGGATCGCGAGGAACTGCTGGCCGAGTCGCTGGCGCCCTTGGCGGCAGAAATCGAGGACTCGTCCGATCTCGGTGAGATTTCGCAACACCTGTCGTCGAGCGCAGGCGCGGAAATCGCACGTGGCCATTCCGTCTTCAGCTTGGTACTCCGTGACGGGAATGGTCAGGTGGTGGCCTCCGCCGACACTGGCGGGGGCGCCTCATCGCCACCAGATTCTCTCCAGGCGAATATTCCCGTTCGGTCCGCCTTGCTGACCTCTGGGTCCGGGATGCTGACTGTGTCGCAGGACGCCTCCGGGTTCGCCGAAGAGATGGCAGACCGCCGGCTCACAGCCTGGCTCGACATTGGCGTAACCGTGCTGGCAATCATCATCGTGGTCCAACTGGCCACGTACCTGCTCGTAACCCGTCCACTGGATCATCTGCTGACGGCCATCGAAAAGGTCGAGCTCGGCTATCCCGCCAAACTTCGGCAAGGCGATATCGCGCGCGAACTGCGGTGGCTCTCATGGCGGTTTCATCGTATGAGCTCCAGTCTCACGAACAGCGCCCGGCTCCTGGTGGCCGCCCATCGGCGAGCGATGGAGGTTGCGAATTCCCGGTCAAGTTCCGATTTCGACCCTCGAATCCTTGATCCTTTCAATCTCGATCGCAGCGGGCAATCGGTTGATCACGACATATTCCGGCGGTATCTTCGCAGCCGCTGTGCTCTGCTCGAGGGTTACCGCCCGGGGGATCACCGAGCGCGGGAGGTCGCCCTACAGGTTTGGGAACGCGACGCTGTCGAGGCCGAGAAACTCGGTGAGATGGACCTTCGCGATCGCGCCGAGAACGCGGCGTTGCAAATTCTCGATCCTCGTGCCTTCGAAAACGTGGGTCGGCAGCTCGAAATCCTGATCGGGGCCCGCTCCGAGTGGTGTGCCGTAATCACCGACAAGATGAGAACCGCGCTTGCGGTTGACGGTGTGCCTCTGGTGGCCATTCAGCACCGGGCAAAGCACGCCGCCGGAGCCTGGCGAAAGATGACCGAAAAAGGCCTGAGCCTCGAGGAGGTCAACGACCTGGTGGCCTTTCGCATCATCGTACCGAGTCAGGATGATTGCTATCTGGCGCTCGAAACCGTTCACCGGCTCTTCGAACCCGAACCCTTTCGATTCAAGGACTACATTACCGGTCCCAAGGCCAACGGATATCAGAGCCTCCACACCAGCGTTCGCGACCAAAAAGGTTTCCCGTTCGAAGTGCAGATTCGCACCGTCGACATGCATCGCGCGGCAGAGGAGGGTTTCGCCGCCCACTGGCGTTACCGCGCCAAGAAGACAATCCGCGCCTGAATCGACGTCGCAGGTGGATGGACGGTGGCTTGCGGGACGTCTGGTCGGCGTGGCATAGTGCGGCACCGAAATTCACACGGGAGGATCATGCCGGAGCACATCGTCGAGCTGGAAGCGGACCATCCGGGGTTCAGCGATCCCGACTACCGTCGGCGTCGGGATGAGATCGCCCTCCTCGCGCCGCCTCTCGATTCCGGAGAGCCGCCGCAACGGGTCGAGTACACCCAGACCGAATGCGCAACCTGGGCCACCGCCTTCGAAAAGCTCACGGCCCTCTATCCGACCCACGCCTGTCGGCCGTTCGTCGAGGTGATCGGCGATATCGGCTACTCGGCAACGGCGGTGCCCCAGCTGGCCGATGTCAGCGCCTTTCTCACCGATCGCACCGGGTTCAGCCTGCAACCGGTTGCAGGGCTGGTGTCCGCGCGCCAGTTCCTGGGCGCCCTCTCGCGGCGCGTCTTTTCCGCAACCCAGTACATCCGCCACCACTCGCAGCCGCTCTATACCCCCGAACCCGATATCGTTCACGAGCTGATGGGTCACGCGCCGATGCTGGCGATTCCCGAGTTTGCCGATCTGTCACAGAAGATCGGTGAAGGATCGCTTCGCGCTGACGATGAGCAGATCGAACAGCTGGCGACTCTCTACTGGTTCACGATCGAGTACGGCGTGCTGGTCGAGGAAGGTCAGCTGCGCGCCTACGGCGCCGGTCTGCTGTCGAGCTTCGGCGAGCTCGAACATGCGCTTTCCGGCGACGTCGAGATCCGGCCCTTCGATACGTGGCAGGCCAAGGACACCGCCTACCCGATCACGACCTATCAGCCGCTCCTGTGGAGCGTGAACTCCATCGGCGAAGCTTTTGAAAAGATGAACGAATTCGTGAAATCTCTCTGAGCCTTTCACGCGATGTGAAAACGCAAAGACGCCAAGCCACCCATCCACCCGCCCTCGTAAAGAAGCCGCAGAGAACAAACTCTTAGATTGTCTTTGCGCTCTTCGCGTCTTCGCGGTTCCAGCGCTGTTGCGGTTGGGAGTCAATCGGGCGGCGCCTGTGCGGCCGAATCGAGGGACTGTATTCGACTGTGAAATGGGATCAGCGCCGGACGTCTCTCATACGTCGAAGAAGCCCCCGACTTTCGAGGTGTCGAGGAATACGTTGCCATCCTGCACCTCGATTGGCAGCGTTTTGAGGTGCGAACCCTCGCACGGACCACTGACGCAGAGGCCGTCGGAGGGCTGGTACCTCGCACCATGTGACGAGCAGACCAGAAATCGGCCGCTGGGATCCCACAGTTCCCTCGGTTCCCGGTCATCGAGCCGCATCGGCAGATGTCGACATTCGTTCTTGTACGCGCGCACCTCACCACCGTGCAACCTCACAAGGATGCCCTCTTCGTCGAATGGTCCATCGCGGTAGCTGAATCGGAGACCTTCGGAGGGGATATCGTCGACGGCGGCGATACGTTCCATTCAGAAAATCATATCAACACGCGCTAGAATTCATCGCAAGAATGGGTGGAGGTTCAAGAACGAGATGGAGCTGGCGGTCGTGATCCCGACCCTTGACGAGGAGCTCTCTATCGGCGGCTGCCTCGATTCGGTTGGCGCGCACGAAGATGTCGAGGTCATCGTTGCTGATGGTGGCAGCAGTGACCGGACACGGGAGTTTGCGCGGAGGAACGGAGCGCGCGTAGTCACCGGGGCTCAGGGTCGCGGGCCTCAGCTCAACCTCGGAGCGGCGTCGACCTCGGCTGATAAATTGCTGTTCCTGCACTCCGATTGCCGCTTGCCGGAGGGCTGGATGCCAGCTCTCAGTCGTGCCCTCGACGACGAGAACATTTCGCTTGTCTGTTTTCGCCTCCGTACCATGACGTCCGTAACGTCACGACCTTCGGCATTGCGCCGGTGGTGGCTCAAGGTATTCGACATCCGTTCCTACGGGCTCGGGTTGCCGTACGGCGACCAGGGGTATGGCGTTCGACGAAGGGTATTCGATCGCTGCGGTCGCTTCCCGGAGATCCCCCTGATGGAGGATGTCGCCTTTGCCCGCAGCTGCCACCGGATGGGGCGAGTCCAACGACTGCCCCTGGAGATCCGGACCACGGCCCGCCGGATCGAAAAGGCGCCTCTCAAGACCACTCTCATGCTGGCCACCTTTCCCACCCTTTTTCGACTCGGTGTCGCTCCGCAGACCCTGGCGCGCTGGTATGGGAACAGCCGGTGAAGACCTGCGTCGTCGTCTTCGGGCGCGAACCGACCTCCGGCGGGGTCAAGAGACGACTCGCCGCCGGAATTGGTCTCGAGGCCGCAGCTCGAGTCTACGCCGCGATCCTCGAGCACACCGTGGAGGTCGCCAGAGGCAGCGGTGCACGGGTGGTGTTGTCGCTCGCTGAGGTTCCATCGGGCGCCTGGGTCCGGGATCTGGATGTGCCGGTGGAGGTCCAACGGGGGAGCGATCTCGGTAACCGGATGGACGACGCCTTTGCGCGTCGTTTCGCGGAAGGGGAGGAGCGGGTGATCGTGGTCGGTTCCGACTGCCCGTGGTTCACAGCCATCCACGTCGCAAAGGCCTCGGCAAAGCTCGGGGGTGCGGAGGCGGTCCTTGGTCCCAGCCCTGACGGCGGCTACTGGTTGGTGGCGCAGCGACCGCCCGGGCTCGCGATGTTCGCGCGCATACCCTGGTCGAGCCCTGACACCCTCGCGCGAACGCGGAAGAGAATCAAGAACCTTGGCGGAACCTGGTTCGAGCTTGAAGAGCTGGTCGATATCGATACCTCGGAAGACCTCGACCTCGTCATCGGCCACCCGCGCACGCCGGAAACACTCAGATGGCGATTGCTCGATGCGCTTGGTCGGTGAGCTGATTTCGGCGCCTTTGTAAACGTAAAGACGCGAAGCCTCCACCCGCCCACCTAGGCGAAGATTATTGTTGACTCACGACTCTCACAAATGGTTTTCTTTGCGTTCTTCGCGTCTTGGCGGTTCCAAAGTTGCTTGTTGGAGCCAATCTTCTCAATCAGCGGATGCGCGCAATAAGTCGAGGAGCTGTTCGAGGTCGAGGGGAAGGGGGGCTTCGAACTCAACATCCTCTTTGGTCACCGGGTGCTCGAGGGCGAGTTTCCACGCGTGGAGCGCCTGACGCGGAAAGCTCTTGCACGCCGATTGCGCCCGCGTGTCAGCCAGGTTTCGCCATTGGCGCCCAGCATAGAGGACATCACCGACGATTGCGTGGCCAATGTGGGCCAGGTGGACGCGGATCTGGTGGGTGCGGCCGGTGACCGGTCGGCAACTCACCAGGGAGGTCCCTGCAAACACCTGCTCGATCCGGTACAGGGTGCGGGCGGGCCGTCCCTTGCTGACGACCGCCATTTCCTGACGGTGGCGCGGGTGACGGTCGATAGGAGCATCAACGACACCATCGGTGGTTTTCGGCGTTCCGTAACATACCGCGAGATAGGTCTTTTGAATCGTGTGCCGACGAAAGGCGATCGACAGTGCGAGGTGGGCGCGGTCGGATTTGGCGACCACCATGATCCCGGTCGTGTCCTTGTCGAGCCGGTGCACGATCCCAGGGCGCTCGACCCCACCGATTCCGGACAGGTCCCGGCAGTGATGGAGCAGCGCATTGACCAACGTGCCCGAAGGGTTTCCCGCCGCGGGATGGATGACGAGACCGGATGGTTTGTTGATCACCAGGAGGTCGCCGTCCTCGTAAATGATGTCAAGAGGGATGTTCTCGGCCTCGACATCGAGCGGGCGGAGTGGAGGCTCGTCCACGACCACAGTGTCACCGGCGTGAACCGAGGTTGACGCTTTGGCCGAAGAGTTGTTGATCAACACGAGGTCTTCGTCGATCAGCTTGCGAGCGCGAGACCGGGTCCAGTCTGGGTTGAGCTCAGCGAGACAGCGATCCAGTCGAATTCCCTCGAGTTCTTCGGGAACCGTGAACTCGCGCCGCGTCGTCACGCCGCACTGCGCCGACTGATCCAAACATGGAGGCCGGTGCCGATGATGATCAAAGCGATCGAGATGAGCTGGCTGGTCGAGAGCGCGCCGCCGAAGACGAATCCCCGGAGGGCGTCGCCTCGGGTCCATTCGAGGAGAAAGCGGCCGACGCCGTAGAGCACGAGGTATGTGGCAAAGACTCGCCCCGCTGCGGGGCGCCGCCGGTAGGAGGCCGCCAGCACGGCGTACAAGCCGAAGTTGAAGAGCGAGGAGTACAGCGGAAACGGATGGAGAGGTTGGTGAAGAGGGGTCCCTAGTCTCTCGGCGGCGATCGGACTGGTGTACGTGATGGCCCAGGGGAGATCGCAGGCCGCGCCCCAGCAGCACCCCGCCAGCAGACAGCCGATGCGGCCGATGGCATGGCCGAGGGCGAGCGAGGGGGAAAGGACGTCGAACGACGGCAGGACCGGAAGTTTGTAGCGTCGAAGGAGGACGATCGCCGCGAACACGGCGGCGATGAATCCGCCGAGGAAGACACCGCCCGCGCGGATCGTCCCGAGGATCGATGCCGGGTCCCTGAGATAGCGGGGGAGCTCGACAAGGATCAGCAGCAGCTTGGCGCCGATAAGAGCCCAAATGACCAACCAGAGGCCGAAGTCCACAAGGCGGGTACCGTCCATCCCCGAGCGGTCGGCGCGGAGACGGAGCGTCCACAGCGCGACGATGACTGCTGTCGCCAACATTACCCCGTAGGACGGGAGCTGGAAGAAGCCGAAATCAATCAGAATCGGATGCATGCGTGGGGTCGGCTTTCGGGGACCGGAACTCGTTCGCGATGAGGAGCAATGCCCCAATGGTGATGGAGGCATCGGCGACATTGAAATCCGGCCAGGACCACGTTCGTCCGCCGATCTTCACCCACAGATGGACGAAATCGACGACGGCGCCGTAGAGCACACGATCGATCAGGTTGCCAACCGCTCCGCCGAGGATCAAACCGAAGGCAAGGCCTCCAAGGCGGCTGTGGTGGCCGTGGCGAACAACCATCGCCGCGATGATGACGACCGACGTGAAGATGATTAGATGGAGCAGCACCCGGGTCAACGGACCGCCACCGGCGAAGAGGCTGAAGGCGATGCCTCGATTGTGGATATGAGTGAGCGCGATACCCGGTATGATTTCGATCCACGAGCCCGGCTCGATGTGGGCGAGGATCATGCCTTTTGTGATGCGGTCGGTGCCGACCACCAGAAGTGCGGCGATCCAAGGCAGGACGCCACGCATCAGCCGTCGACCTCGCGAAGCTCGGCCCGCCCCTCCTCGAGGAGACGGCTCACAACGCCATGGCAGCGTTCGCAGAGGTTCGGGAGTTCCGTGTCGGCGATCGGCTTCTCCACCCGGCGCCAGCAACGGTCGCAGGTGTGGGCTTCGTACGGCGCGACGCTGAACCGGAGGCCGGGGTAGGCGGCGACCTCGGCTCCATCGCCCTCGATAGTTCTCTCGCGGGCGTCTGAGACGATGAGGAAGCGCGCAAGGTCGATACCTGTGATTTCAAGATCCTCGAGAATCTCTTTGGTGTCGCCGGCGAAGACCATCTGGGCCTCCTCGCTTTTGCCGATGGTCCCGGCCTGACGAAGCTCCTCGAGTTTGGCGAGGATAGCGTCGCGCAGCCCGAGGAGGCGCTTGATCGGCTCATCGAGGACGGAGTCCGCCGTCTGCTCTGAGGACGCCATTGCAAAGGTCGCCAGATGGACCGATTCCTCGCGATTACCGGGAAGGTGCTGCCAGACTTCCTCGGCGGTGAAGGAAAGCACCGGGGCAAGCAGGGTCGCGAGGGTCTCGGCGATGCGGTAAATCACCGTTTGGGTCGCCCGCCGCGCGGGGTCCTCGGGGTAGTCACAGTACAGCCTGTCCTTGTTGACGTCGAGGTAGAGGCCCGAGAGATCGACCGTGCTGAAATTGAGGATGCGGTGGGAAAGCGAGGCCAACTCATATGTTTGATAGGCCTTGGCAACCTCGTGCGCGAGTCGTCGTGCCGATCGCAGCATGTAAGCATCGAGGCCGACCAGCTCGGTTTCAGCGACGGCGTCCTTTTCCGGGTCGAAATCGGCGAGGTTGCCGAGGAGGAAGCGCAGCGTGTTGCGGATCTTCCGGTAGGCCTCGGCGTTGCGGGTCATGATCTCATCGGAAATCCGGATATCTTCGCGGAAATCGACCATCGCTGTCCACAGCCGCAGAATGTCGGCGCCGTATTTCGTGAGGAGCTCGCCAGGGGTGATAACGTTGCCCACCGATTTCGACATCTTGCGTCCCTCGGCGTCGACCACGAATCCGTGGGTCACGACCTCCCGATACGGGGGCGAGCCTTTGAGGCCAACCGAGGCCACGAGCGAGGACTGGAACCATCCCCGATACTGATCCTGGCCTTCGAGGTAGAGGTCGGCCGGCCAGTCGAGGCCGTATCGGTCGGTGTCGCAGACCGCGAGATGGCTGACTCCGGAGTCGAACCACACATCGAGAATGTCAGTTTCCTTACGAAATGTTGTCGCGCTGCATGCACCGCAGGAGTACCCGGGCGGCAGCAGGTCGATTGCTTCGCGTTGGTACCACGCATCGGAGCCTTCCTCGGCAAAGACGCACCGAATGTGGTCGAAGACAGTTTCGTTGATGGCCGCAGCGCCACAGGATTCACACGTCAGGACGGTGATCGGGACACCCCACATCCGCTGCCGGGAGATGCACCAATCGGGTCGGTTCTCGACCATACCGGCAATTCTTGCCTCGCCCCAACGGGGGATCCAGTTGGCGTCGTGCAATGCCGCCTGCGAACGCTCCCGGAGCTCGTGCCGATCCATGCGGATGAACCATTGGTTGGTGGCACGGAAGATGACTGGGTTCTTCGACCGCCAACAGTGGGGGTAGGAGTGGGTCACCTCGGTGTGGGCGAGAAGAACGCCGAGCTCGCGCAGCGTGTCGACGATGGGGCCGTTCGCCTCGTGAACGTGGAGGCCGGCCCAGTTCGCGACGTCGTCGGTGAATCTTCCGTCATCGTCAACCGGCGCATAGGGCTCAAGACCGTACTCGACGCCGATGATATAGTCCTCGGCGCCGTGGCCGGGTGCCGTGTGGACCAGACCGGTGCCCTGCTCGAGGGTTACGTATGGGGCGATGATGAAGAGGCCTTGACGGTTGGTCAGGGGGTGCATGTAATGGGTGCCCTCGAGGACACCGCCCTTGAAGACCTTGATCGTCTCGGGCTCGGTCCACCCGACCATCCGGGTGGTAGCCTCAAGAAGTTCGGCGGCAACTATGAACAGGCGACCGTCCGCACGTACCAGGAAATAATCGAAATCCGGATGGAGGGCGATGGCCAGGTTGGCCGGAAGGGTCCACGGCGTCGTCGTCCAGATCAACGCTGCAGCCTCTTCGCCGGCCGGAATGTCGAGCTGTTCACGTGCATCGTCGCCAAGGGCAAAGGCGACCGTTACCGAGGGGCTGGTGTGGTCGCGGTACTCGACCTCCGCTTCTGCGAGGGCGGTTCGGCATTCCGAGCACCAATGGACGGGCTTCAAGCCGCGCGTCACGTAACCCGCGAGCATGAAGCCGTGAAGTGCGGAGGCGATCTCGGCCTCGTACCGGTGATCCATGGTCAGATAGGGATCACTCCATTGCCCGAGCACCCCCAACCTCACAAACTCGTCGCGCTGCACCTTGAACCAACGATCTGCGTACTCTCGACAGGCACGCCGGATGGCGGGAATGCTCATCTGGAGTTTCTTTGCACCGAGCTTTTTGTCGACCTGGTGCTCGATGGGAAGCCCGTGGCAATCCCAGCCCGGGACGTATGGACTGTCATAGCCCAGCATCGTTCGCGATTTGACGACGATGTCCTTGAGAATCTTGTTGAGAGCCGTTCCAACGTGGATCGATCCGTTTGCGTAGGGGGGGCCGTCGTGGAGGATGAACCTCGGGGCGTCTCGCCGAGCCGTTCGGATTTTCCCGTAGAGGTCGATATTCTCCCAGTGCTTCAACATTTCCGGCTCCCGTTGCGGAAGCTGCGCACGCATCGAGAAACTCGTTTTGGGAAGGTTCAGTGTTTTTCGGTACATCAAGCGTTCTCCGGCATGCGAGCCTACGCGGGGCGGCCAATCGCGTCAAGGCGCTGGCGAGACAGGGGGACCGGCTGAAACGTCCACCCGCCCGCCCGTTTCAACATCAAGGCACCAAGAACTCCAAGTATTTCCTGTGTCATAACCACGGTTTCGCTCGACCATACGGGCGGATCGATCACTTTGAAGCAGGCAGTTCCGATGAAGCAGTCAAACACAAGGGAATTCCTTAGTGGTTTCTTCGTGCTTTTGGTGTCTTGCTGTTTCAATATCTCGCTTTGCATATTGAGGCGCGCAGCCGAGAAATCCTAGCCGAGAAATGCCCTCACGCGGCGGATGACCTCATCCGCGGTGAATGGTTTGGTGATGTAGCCGGCAGCGCCGACTTCTCGCCCTCGGAGAACATCCGAGGCAAAACCGCGCGCGGTCAGCATGATGATCGGGAGATGTTGGGTCTTCGCGTTGCGGCGCAGTCGGGCTGCGAGATCGAAACCATTTGTGGGTGTTGCGAGCGCGACGTCGAGTAACACCAGATCGACCTCGCGCTCGGCGAGAAGAGACTCCGCTCCTTCTGCCGACGGTGCCTCGAAGGTTGCGAAGCCCTCCCGGCGAAGTTTGAAGGACAGGATGCGCCGAATATACGGCTCATCGTCGACGATCAGAACGCGGCGCCCCACGTGCGCAAGTCTAAGCCTGTCTGATCGTCAGATCAAGACTGATCATCATTCTGAGACGCCGGACGAGCCTGGGTCACCGCGGTCAAGAGCGTCGGGTTGATGAGCTCCCAAGCCACGAGCAAGAGGTGGAGGACACCAAAAGCGGTCAGGATTCCGCGGATCGAGGGCGAGTCGAACATGCTTGCGGTGGCCGTGGGAAGCCGCGCCAACAACAGGCCCCACGTCTTGGACCAGGGCAATAGGATGAGCATCAGGCCGGCATTCACGAGATAGCCCATATAGAGCACGATCAGGAGGAAGCGGCTCAACTTCATTCAGCCATCTTATCTGTTTCGAGTGGAATCAAACGGAGAGCTCTCCTGAAAGGATTTCGAATTTCGAATTTCGGAATTCGGATTTTCCACCCGCCCAACAGACCGCAAGGTTCGTTTCTGCCGCAAATTCGAAATTCGAAATTCACAATCCGAAATCAGTCCAGTCCCTGTGATAGGTTTCCACCATGAAGATTTTGTGGGGCTCGCCGTTACCGCCAACACGCTCGGGTGTGAGCGATTACGCGGTCGAGCTCTTGGGGGAGCTCGGAACGCGAGCCAGGGTGCGGGTTCTGGCGCCGCCCGAGGGCGTACAACCGGGTATTTGGACGTTTGGCAACGGCGTCGAGATCGTGCCGACGGACACCTCTCCGGACGTCGATGAGGTTCCGCTGATTCATATCGGTAACAATCCCCATCACGCCTGGCTACTCGACCGGCTGCGTGATTCAAGGACCGTGGCGGTGCTCCATGATCTGGTGCTCCACCATCTTCTGGTCGAGGCGGCGGACGGCGACGGAGTGTTCCTGGAAACCGGGCTCCGAGAAGCGCATGGCACGGCCGGCACCGCACTCGCCCGCGCCCGCCAACTCGGGCTGACGGGTTCGAGGGATCCTTTTCTTTTTCCGGCCCGTGGCACCTTCCTTGGTTCGGTCAAGGGGGTGATCGTCCACTCACGGTGGGCCGGGGATGTGATCGCGCGGGAATTCCCGGATCTGCCCAGGGCATACGTGGGTCTGGCGGTCTCCGACCCTGGGCACGTGGTCCGCGCGGCGGAACGCGGGCGCCTCGGAATTCCGCCCGACGACATCGTACTCATGCACCTCGGTTTCCTGACCCCGGAGAAAGGCCTCGAACAGATCCTGATCGGAGTTGTCGCCGCGAAGAAGGTCGGGGTGCCCGTGCGATTGCTCCTGGTCGGTGAGGGGAAGGGAATCGAAAAGGTTCGGAGCGCGGCTGCTGCAGTCGGGGTTGAGGAAATTCTGAGTACCACCGGGTGGGTCGAACCAGAGGCCTTCCCTGCAATTCCTGCGGCCGCCGATCTGGGAGTCGTCCTTCGAACCCCTTCCGCCGGAGAAACGTCGGCAGCGGCAGTTCGTTTCATGGCGGCCGGTACCCCGGTGGCCGTCAGTGGTTTGCGCCAGTTTCTCGAATGGCCGGAGGTGGCTGCGCCGCGACTCACGCCTGGGCCGTCAGCGCCGGCTGAGCTCGCGCGCCTTCTGGCCTCTGCGTGGGCAGGAGGAGAGGCGTGGGACCTGCGACGGCGTGCTGCCCGCGCCGCCTACGAAGCAGAGCATCGTCCTGCCAAGGCGGCGCAGGCAATTGTAGATTTTTTGAAAAGCCTTTGATTGCTACTGGGGAAGCGCCTTCACGGGCTCGGCCTGTTCGGCCAGGACCTCTGCGGCCCTCGCGGCACGCGCCTTCTCCAAATTCGAGTTGACAACCTCCAGCTGGGGATCGAGCTCGTGCGCCAGCTCGAGAAGGGTCACCGCTTCCTCGAAACGCCCCTGAGGATAGATGGCCGCGGCCAGGAGATTGACGGAGGCCGGGTCGTTCGAACGCGCGTCGGCGACCGACCTGAACGTCGCCTCGGCCTCCTGGTATTGCCCGCGCTGAAGATCGAGATACCCGGCAATAACGTCGTGATCGCCCGACGGATCTTCCTCTATGGCATCGAGAACCCGCCGGCTTTCCGAGTACATCTCGTTGAGCGCCAGGGCGAGGGCCAGCGAGCGCTGGACGTCGGCCGCGTCAAAGCCGCCGTCGACGGCCGCCCTTAAATGGATGAGGGCCTCGCCGTGCCTGCCGAGGGCGAGCAGGGCTTGACCATGGCGGGCTTCGAGCTGGGGATCGTTGGGCAAGAGCTTCTGAGCCGCCTCGAACGATACGAGCGCCCCGTCGTAATCCCCTTCGAGAAGGAGGAGTTCGCCGTAGGCGAGCTGCACGGCGGGGAGCATCGGGTTCTCGGCCAGAGCGTGACCGAGGGCTTCGAGCGCCCGTTCGTTATTGTGGAGGCGCGCCTCGAGAAGGCCGAGCGAGGCCCACGCCCGATCCGAGGT
>CAYRFI010000033.1:0-37341 GCA_964423595.1 uncultured Thermoanaerobaculia bacterium
CAGCACCTTGGCCTGGGTCTTGAGGCTCATGTCGCCGACCTCGTCGAGGAAGATCGTGCCCCCGTCAGCCTGCACGAATTTTCCGATCTGACGTCTGTGGGCGCCGGTGAACGAGCCCTTCTCATGGCCGAAGAGCTCGGACTCGATCAGCTCTTCCGGTATGGCCGCCGAATTGACGCGTACGAATTGACGGCGTGCCCGGTCCGACAGGTGGTGCAGCCTCCGCGCCACCAACTCCTTGCCGGTGCCCGACTCACCCGCGATCATGACCGTGGCGCGAGACGGCGCAACCCGGGAGATTTCTTCGCGCAGCTGGTGCATGGCCGAGCTTCCACCGAGCAGTGGTGGAGGCTCCGCACCCGCACCGAGCTCACGGACGACCCTCCCCTGGGCCACTGCCCCGCGCACGGCAAGCAGCAACTCCGCGCGATCGGGAGGTTTGGTGAGATAGCCGGCCGCCCCCGCCTCGAGACACTGGCTCGAGGTGAACTCGTCGCCGTGGCCGGTGAGGATGACGATTGGGATTTCGAGCCCCCGTTGCTTGAGGTTTTCCATCAGCCCGAGGCCGTCCATGCCCGGCATCTTGATGTCGAGCAGAGCCGCATCGGGTGGATTGGCGTCGAGGGCCTCCAGAGCCTGGAAGGCGTCGCCCGCTTCCTCGAACTGATAGCCCGCACCGGTCAGAATGCGCTTGAGAGCTTTCCGAACGCCCGGATCGTCATCGATGACTAAGACTGTGCCTTCCATGGACACCATGGTAGTTCATCCCGTGCCCGTTTCCGTCCCCGTCTCCGTGCCCGGGGTTCGGGGAATGAAGATGCAAGATGAAAGATGCAAGATCCGCCCCCCCCAAACCCTACGAATCCAGGCGGGGCGGGTGGGACTTGTACCTTGGATCTTGTGTCCGGGTGGCCGGGTGGGTCACTCCACGGCGAATTTGACGCCTTGCGCCAGGGGAAGCTCTCCGCCCCAGTTGATAGTGCAGGTCTGGCGACGCATGTAGGCCTTCCACGCATCGGAACCGGCCTCACGGCCCCCCCCCGTTTCCTTCTCACCGCCAAATGCGCCACCGATCTCCGCCCCCGAGGTGCCGATGTTGACGTTGGCGATGCCGCAGTCCGAGCCTTCATGCGAAAGAAATTCCTCGGCTGTATGGAGATTCGAGGTAAAGACGGCCGAGGACAGGCCCTGGTCGACTGCATTGTGGTGGTGCATCGCCTGGCCGAAATCGTCGAACTCGAAGACATAGAGAATCGGTGCGAACGTTTCTTCGCGCGCCATCTCGATATCGAGTGAGGCCTTGACGATTGTCGGCTCGACAAAGAAACCCTCGCGGTCCGGACGACCGCCCCCATAGAGGATCTCGCCGCCCTGCTCGCGGATGGCTTCGAGTGCCGCGAAGTGATCCTCAACGGCGCGCTCATTGACGAGCGGGCCCATCAGAACGCTCTCGTCCAACGGGTCGCCAATGCTGATGCTGGGATAGGCCTTGAGCAGGCGGTCGATCACCTCGGAGGCGATGTTCTTCTGCAGAAAGAGGCGACGAAGGCTGGTGCAGCGCTGGCCGGCAGTGCCGACCGCGGCAAATAGAATCGCCCGCACCGCGAGCTCGACGTCGGCGTCCTCGGCAACGACGATGGCATTATTGCCGCCGAGCTCGAGGATGCTTCGGCCGAAGCGTTTGGCGGTGGTCTCAGACACGTGCTGACCCATCTTGGTGGAGCCGGTGAAAGAGACCAGCGGCACTCGTTTGTCGTTGATGAGGCGCTCACCGACCGTGCGGCCCGAGCCGACGACAAGGTTGAACACCCCGGGCACGCCATGCCGCTCCATCACCCGGTTGCAGATGTGCTGAACCGCAACCGCAGTGACAGGGGTGTCCGATGACGGCTTCCAGACTGTCGTGTCACCGCATACGGCGGCAAGAGCCGCGTTCCACGCCCACACCGCGACCGGGAAATTGAATGCGGTCACGACCCCGACAACTCCCAGTGGATGCCACTGCTCGTACATGCGGTGGCGTGAGCGCTCCGACATCATAGTCGGACCATAGAGCTGGCGGGAAAGACCGACCGCGAAGTCGCACATGTCGATCATCTCCTGGACCTCACCAAGGCCCTCGGAGAGGATCTTCCCCATTTCGAGGGAGACCAGTCTGCCGAGCGGATCCTTGAATTTCCGCAGCTCGTTGCCGAGGTCGCGCACGACCTCGCCACGCGCGGGGGCCGGCACCATTCTCCAGGTCTTGAAGGTTTCGGCGGCCGCCGCCAATACCTTTTCATATGCGGCCTCGTCGGCCTGGATGATGGAGGCGATAGGCTGGCCGTTGGTGGGGTTGTACGAAACCAGCTCGTGCGTGTCAGTGGCAGCGATCCACTCGCCGGCGCACGCGCCGGGGTTCGATTCTCCAACCCCTACCTTCAGGTCGACGCCGAGATCCGAAAATGCCTGCTTGATATTCTGGAGATTGTCGGTCATCTGAGGGCCTCCCGCGGCCAGTCGCCGCGCGGGGATTCTACCCCTAACCTCGCCTGCTGCCAAGTCAAAACTCAACGCTTGAAATGGTATCCGAAAGACGAGGATTAGTCGTCGGCGTCGTCTTTTCGAGAGGAAAAATAGGTCTCCCAGTCAGAGACTTCCCGAGGTGACAGCTTCGTTTCCCGCGACAGGAGGCGAGGCTTGCGCGGTTTCCGGGATCGCCAGTCGTCGAGCGTCCGCACCTGGCCCCCCCGTGCGCGCACGCGGTCGCGGAGCGCGCGATCATCGGTGACCACCACCCAATCCGAAGCTCTGCTGGACTGCGGTAGAAGGCCCAGGATCAAATCGTCGGCGCTGGCGGCTCCCGAGTACCGAATGGTGAGCCGACCGAGTTGTTCGGTATCCGGAGAACCTTCGGGCGGCGGCCCATCAAACACGACGTTCAGGCTCATTCCCCCGTCGCGGACGACATCGAGGGCCCGGCGGCGCACGCTGTCCCGGTTCTGCTGATCATTCGGCAGGCTGTGGAGAAGATTGTTGCCGTCGATGATGACCGGCATTGGGGCTAACGCATCGAGCGGGCTCGACGCAGCAACCGTTGCAGCTCACGGTTGCCCGCAAGATCCTTGTACATCTGGTTGGCCTTTTGGTTGTCGGGATCGATCGCCAGGACGCGTTCCAGGGACTTGCGTTGGCGTTCCGCGTGATTGCGCCGCCGCCAGAAATCGGCCAGCTCGAGCCACGCGTCGACATTCCTCGGGTCCGCCTCGATCGCACGTCGCATACAGGCGAGCGCGCGGTTCACCCACAGCGGGTTGCGCTGCAGGAGCCGAGAAAGTTTGATCAACTCGGCAGGCCGTGGTTCGAGCGCACAGGCCTGCTCGAGGAGTTGGATTGCGAGGTAGAGCTCGTCCTCCTTGATGAGTTCATTCGCGCGTTTGACGTTGGCCTCGACCAGAGCCTTGCGCGCCTGTGCATCAACCGCAGCCTTCTCTGTGGCGTCGATTTTTTTGCGATCCGTGGCCAGGGATTTCAGGATCTCGTCATAACGTGCACGGGCTCGGAAGTGCGACAGCACCTCGTAAGCCGCACGACCCCGCTCGACGATCCGTTCGAGGTGGGCGGTCATGTCCCGCAGGTAGGAGACCGGGTTCTCGGAAGAGAATCGGTTCTGGATCTTCTCCCAGGATTCCTTGATTTCGCCGGGATTGGCGTCGCGTTTGAGATTGAGCGCCTGGTAATGATCGACCTTGGTGACTTCTTCAGACAACTTCAGGATGTACCGGCGCTCCTCGAGTTGACGCTCCGTGAAGTCGAACTCATCCTCACCCGGTTCCTCGGCTTTCTCCTCGACCTTCTCCTCGCGCGGCTCTTCTTTCTCGGCCACCGGTATCGGTTGGTCCGTCGGGCTGCCGTCACCCACGATGACCGTCCCCGACAACAGGAGTGTGTAAAGCGTTTGGTAAGTCTGTTCTTCCGGGAGTGAGGAAAGACGGATGAGGCCGGCGACGTCTGGAGCGGCGTCCAGGCGGCTGAGCAGGAAGCCTTCGGTCGGTGTGAGCTGGACATCTTCGAGCATGTCGCTCAAGGAGCCCGAGATCTTCACCTTCTGATCGGGTGGTCCGATGACCGCTCGAATGGTGTCAACGTCCTTGAATTCCCTCGCCGCGAGTAGTACGACTTCGGCGGTGACGACATTGGGAAGGGTGTCGAGTTGGCCCTCTCCGCCTCCTTCGATGAACTCGCACGAAGTGCCTGGTGCCCTCGCAGCCCTTCGAATGATCTCCAGCGCGAGCTGTTCGAGCTCGGCATCGAGTTCCTCGAGGGTCATATACCCCTTGTTGACCAGGATCTGACCGAAGGGCTGAGGGGCACCACCACCCTGGGCGAGGAGCATGAGGGCTCGGTCGTCCTCGGCTATTTTCCCCCTTGCCACCAGCCACGTGCCAAGCTTCTCTTCCTCGACATACGACCGGGCCGCGCGGATCTCACCCCTGGTAAACATGATTTCGCGCGTCGCACCATCGGCCGTCGCGCTGAGCGCACCGGTCACCCCGGCTTTCGTTAGATCAGCCATCATGGACGGCAACGGCCGGTTATTCTTCACCGCCATGGATTCAATTACCCGCTGATGCCGGTGGTTCCAACTCGTCGCCGGTCAGCTCGATGGGATGTGGATCGAATCCCTGCTGCAACAGTCCGTCCGGAATGCCGTCGATCGCCGCTTCAGCCGCCTCGCGGGTCGAAAATCGCCCCCATACCAACCGCCAGCAGGGTTCTCCATCGCCGGCATCTGCAGAAACAGGGCGCACGACCTTTGGGTTCTGCTGCGCCTTTTTGAGCACCCGCTGCAGGTCCTGCGGCTCACACCCCATATCTATGACCAATGACCAGGCGAGATCGCCGCCACCTGCCGCACCATGCGCGGGCTCGGAATCTCCGGATCGCGCCATGATAAAGAGGATCACCGCGAGCACAACAAAAAGCGCCGCCGCCGCACCGAGAATCCAGCTGACCGGGATGCGTCTCTTTGGCCCGGCACTGATTTCCTCCGCCGGGAGGAGATCAACGTCATCAGTGATGTGCAGTGGAGTCTCGGGTTCGAGGATGCCGGTGACCACCAACCCCGCAAGCAGTCGCAGGACTTCTCCGACGCCGTGATTCGAGCTCTCGGCGACTTCGCACGCGCTCCGTTCGCCGGTGATTTTGGAGACAATCAGATCCGCCTCTTCCGACAGGCGCAGCGGAGCGTAGAGGTCGAGAAATCCGGGCGACCTGACGAGCAGGACGTCGTCGTTGGGCAGAATGGCTGCGGCCGTGTCACCGGAGGTGTCCGAAAGCACGAGCTCGACCAGGGTATGGGTGATCGAGATTGTCGCTCCGTCGACGTCGTCGGGTTCTCCCTCCACAATCTCCAGCTCGCGGTTGGTGTCGAGCAACCACGCTCGCAAGCTCTTTTGAATAAGCTCTTTGGCTGCTCCCATGGCATAGGTTTCGGCAATCTGACCGTCCCTCGCCAACATGCGCGCCTCTTCGAGGAGGTCGCGTCTACCGACCGGCTGACAGCTCAATCGTCTGCTGAGTTCGGTGGAATCTATGCCCTCGACGAAACGGATACGCCCCTGATGGATCCTCAGAATGAGCTCGCCGTCGGCCCACGCGAGGCGTGCGGCACCGCCTTCGCGGCGACCGATCCACTGTCCAAATTGCCAGATTTCAAGGGGGTCGCTCATGGCCCCAGAGTATTGCATATGGCAGTGGGTTGTAAAGCAAACGAACAGTCAGCAGCCCAGGCTTGTCGCTCCCCCTGCGGAGCCCGTCGAGAGCACGGCGGAGGGTTGACACACAATCGATTGACCTCTACCATGACGCTCCCAACGGTCAGCCGCTTGGGAGGTTAGCTCAGTTGGTTAGAGCACCTGCCTTACACGCAGGGGGTCGTGGGTTCAAATCCCCCACCTCCCACCAACTCTGGCCGACACGATGCGGGGTCGTAGTTCAGCTGGTTAGAACGCAGGCCTGTCACGCCTGAGGTCGCGAGTTCGAGTCTCGTCGGCCCCGCCATTGTCGCAAGATTCAGCCGCCCTAACGGGCGGCTTCTTCTTTCTCCCCACGCTCGGTTCCTCGTCTCCGCGTCACTGGCGGGCTCTCGCAACGCGATCCACCTTCTCGGCTCGCGTGCGATCGCATACCGCCATTGCCACCGAGTTCGAGCCTCGTCGGCCCCGCCGTTGTTGACGAAACGCCGCCTCTAGCGAGGCGGCTTTTTCACAACCATCAACAGTGACGGACCTCGTCTCCAGGATCGAGCTTTAGAGTTCGACGAGGCAGTCGGTTGAGCCGTGGACGTTGGCCTCGTAGCCGTCCGCCGCCTCGTCGTTGAACCATGAGCCGTCATCAGAGCGGTAGCGGAAGTGGTAGGTGGCGTCCGCAACCAGTGGCACCACCGCGCTGAATGTTCCGTTGCTGCGACGAACCATGGGATCGGCGTCAGGGTCCCAATCGTTGAAGTCGCCGACCACCGATGCCGGCAGGCGCGAATCGTCGGCGGGCAGGATGAAGCTCACCTTGACGGTGTTCGAGCCGCTGATTTTTCGACGCTTAAGCATGACATCGTCTCCTTTTCGCGATCATAACTGGAATTGCCGGTGTCCGAACATTCATTCTCCAAGATTTCCGCTCGGAACCGTCATTCCAGGTAACCGAGTGCCTTGAGCTGTTCCACGGTTTGGTCGTCGAGTTTTCGGGTCGCCAACGTGTCGAGACTTCCCAACCCGTCAGCCACCCGGGCGAGGCATGCCGCGATGGCATCCGACGGAGCTGCGTCGACCGGCGCCAGGTTTTCGAGCTCGTCGGGGTCGGTCGCGAGGTCATAGATCTGGATCAGTTGCCGGCTCACCTTGATGATCTCCTTGCGGTCGCCGTTGATCACACCCACCCACAGCAATCCCTTGGATCGTTTCCGGTCGTCGTCGTGAGTGCCGCCATGGACAGCGCCGCGATGGGCCTGATAGCAACCGATGCGTTCTTCGAGTTCTTCGGCGCCTCTCGCGGTCTTCGCCCAACTCGCCCCCGGGAGATCGTCGGGAACTTCAACACCAACCAGCTCCAGCAGGGTCGGCATGAGGTCCAGCAGGGTTGCTTGCGAACTCACTGAGCCGGCTGGGATGACCCCCGGCCACACAATGCCGAGAGGAATCCGGAGTGACGGCTCGTAAAGGTACCGGCCGTGACCCCAGTAGTCATGTTCGCCAAGGCTTTCGCCGTGATCCGCGGTGAACACCACCAGGAGATCTTTGTCGTCCACCACCTGCCGAACCCCTTTGAGAAGGCGCGCGATGGACTCGTCCACAGCCGCGATTTCGGTATCGTAGCGGTCCCTTTTCGTCAGCTTGTCGTCGTTGACGCCGAGCCGATCGGCGTACTCGCCGTGAAAACGATACGGCGCATGGGGTTCGATGTAGTGGACCCACAGAAAGAACGGCTTTCCGGGTCCCTTTTTGCGTTCTTCTCTCGTCCAATCGAGAGCGTCATCGGTTACATCCTCGCAGGTGGCCTCGCTGTTGAGGATGCCGAACCACCGCCGGCGCTCGAGGCGCTCGCCATAGGTTTCGAAGTGCTCGCCAAGCAGCGTCAGGTTATCTTTGAGAGTCCAGGTGCCGACGAATGCGGCCGTCTTCCAACCATTTTCGGATAGGATCTTTGGCATCGAATTCAGACCGGGCTGCATACGGAGGCCGTTTCGAGTCGCAGCGTGGACGTGCGGCTCGAGCCCGGTAACCATCGAGCACATCGCCGGAGCCGTCAACGGTTCCGGAGTCCAGGCGCGTTTGAAGCGCAGTCCCTGGGACATCAGCCGGTCGATATTGGGTGAGGTGGCTCTCGAGTAGCCGTAGCTGCCGAGATGGTCCGCACGGAGGGCATCCACAGTGATCACCACGATCGATGGACGGGGTGATGCCGACTCAACCTTCACGGGAGAGAAGCCCATCAAACCCACAAGGATTGAGAATTCTGCAACGATCAGTTTTTTTCGCTTCAACTTCACGCGACACCCCGATCGCCCGATTGTCGGCCGCACATTGTACTTCATGTCCCAGGGGCGTAAAATGCCCGAATCCGAGACGGCGGTCCAGGTTGGCACAGGATGTGTTCATCGAAAAATCACCCCTTTGGTTCTCAATGTTGGCATCTGTCTTGCGATAGATCGACAGTGGAGCGTTTGTGACATATCTACGCCTTCCGTCGCGTCCTCCAACAACCCCCTCACCGGGGCGGCCGTGGCCACACCGCCTGCAGGCGACGATCAGCCTGGGAAGGGCAATCGTCGCCTTCTACATCGTCACGCTGCTGACCGCCGTCATCTCCGCTCGGACACTTGCCGAGAACGAGCTCAGCCACCCCGGGCTTCCAGAGGCCACACCGTACGCGACGGCTCCCCCTGTCGCCGGCGACTAGGCCCCATTCCCGAGATCTCCCGCGGTACACTTGACCCGAGATGGATTCCTTCGATCGCAATTGGCGCGGTCTGCAGCTCGAGACGTTGGTCGATCTGTCGCTGACAATCGGCGGCGTGTTGTCGGAGGAGGAACTGGTCGACGAGCTCCTGCATAGATCCGTCGGCACCCTCGACGCCGGTTCCGGCTTCGTCAGCACCCTCCACCCGGGAGGTCAGGAAGCCATCGTGCGGTCGGTGGGGCTGCCCCAGAGCGGTGAGGTTGTGAGATCGTACTTCGAACCCCACCTTCTCGATGACCTTGCTGCCGGACAGGTCGTCCACGCTCAGCGCACGACCGACGAGCCACCCTTCGAACTCATGGCCGCTCCCATGCTCTGGCAGCAGCGGATTGTAGGCATGGTGGTTCTCGCCGACAAGGAAATCCGGGAGGGAAGGGCTCCCTTTTCCGAAGGCGACGCCCGTCTCTTGTTATCGATGGCGAGTATGGTGGCAACCGCCGTGGCCACGGCGCGGCGCGTCCAGGCCATCGAACGTGAGCGCCAGCGTCTCGCCGACGAAAACCGCGCTCTGCGCGATGTTGCTCGTCGCGAGGGCTTTGTCGGCGAGTCACCTCCGATCGAAGAGATGTTGGAGCTGGTGCGCAGGGCTGCGCCAACCGGCGTCAACGTGCTCTTGCGCGGCGAGTCCGGGGTCGGCAAAGAACGGGTCGCCCGTCTCCTCCATTCCTTTTCCGACCGCTCGCGGGGGCCATTCGTGCCCCTCAACTGCGCAGCGCTCCCCGAGACCCTGCTCGAGTCGGAACTTTTCGGCATCGAGGCGGGAGTGGCCACTGGAGTGCAGCGCCGTCACGGAAAAATCGAGCTCGCCAACGGCGGCACCCTGTTCCTCGACGAAGTGGCGGATCTCTCCCTCGCGTTACAGGCGAAGCTCCTGCGTGTGGTCCAGGAGCGCGAGTTCGAACGCCTCGGCGGCCGCGAGCGGATCCCCGTCGACATCCACCTGGTGACCGCCACCAACCGTGATCTCGAAGCGATGGTCGAACAGGGCGAGTTCCGGCGCGATCTGTACTACCGTCTTCGAGTGGTGGTGGTCACGGTCCCGCCGCTTCGCGATCGCCGGGCCGATGTCCCATTACTCGCACGACATTTTCTTGAGCTCTATGGCGACCGCTTCGGGCGCCCTGGCCTCTCACTTTCGCGAGAGGCCCTCGCGGCCCTGATGGCGCACCCCTTTCCCGGCAACGTCCGCGAGCTTGAAAACGCCATCCAGGCCGCCACTGCCCTCGCGCCCGAAGAGACCATTACCGTTGACGACCTTCGCCTCGAGATCGAGAGCAAGCGGGACCCAAGCTCCGGCGGCTTGATCAGTCTCGACGAGGTGGAACGACGCCACATCGAAAATGTGCTCCGTGCGGTGGATGGAAACCGCCAGGAGGCGGCACGCATCCTCGGCATCGATCGCACAACCCTCTATCGCAAGCTGCAGCGTTTTGCATCTCATGATGCAGAAAGCATCAATTAATTTAAGCCTTTTTTAATAAATAATTAAAGTCTGATTGCTCGGCTGATGATATCGATCTGTAGCAGAATGCATCAATCTGATGGTCAGTTTCCGGGCCTCGACAATGGCACAGTTCTTGCCACTGTCGTGGCCGGAGGTTGTTTGATGAGGTCACTGGCAATCCAGCGATACTCGGCGGCTGCGGCAATCGCGGCACTCGCCGTCACCATGGCCCAGGCGCTGACCCTCAACCTCACCTTCCCAATCCAACAGATCCAACTTGCGTGGACCCTGACGCGAGTTCTGCTACAGTTGTAGGCTCATCATGGAGGTGGTGCTGCACCTTCCGGTGGTGCCCAACGTGGAGTTGGTGGCAGCGAAAGCCGTAGAGACCCTGGGCGGTGCGCTTGGAATGCATCAATCCCACGTGGAGGCAGCAAGCGTTGCCATGGTGGAGGCCTGTCTGAACGCCATGGAGCACGGTGGTGGACCGTTCACCGTCCGCTTGCGGAGCGACGTTCAGGACTCGAGGCCATGCCTCGTAATTGACGTTGAGGATCACGGACAAGGTTTCGATCCGGCAACTGCGCCACAGAACAGCGCGGCGCGGGTCATTGGGAGCTCAATGAAGCGGGGATGGGGCCTGACATTGATCCGTGAGCTGATGGACGAGGTG
The DNA here is from genome assembly GCA_964423595.1 of uncultured Thermoanaerobaculia bacterium. GTDB lineage: Bacteria > Acidobacteriota > Thermoanaerobaculia > Thermoanaerobaculales > Sulfomarinibacteraceae > Sulfomarinibacter. The sequence goes on from CAYRFI010000033.1 coordinate 10,614, forward strand.
CAGATTCGGTCGACACCCGGGAATACCCTGGTGTCTATGCGAAAGTACGTGGAGAGTTCACCATGAACGAAGAGCGGATCAAAATTTCGCAGGATCTCCTATCCGACGGCTTCGGTGTCATTGCCGCGTCGGGGTATATCAACAACGAGGGCGGGCAGGCGATCGCCGATGCAGCGAACAAGCTGATGGGCCAAGGGTGCAAAACCCTGCTTATCGACCTTGACGGAACTCGCATCATCAACTCCATCGGAGTATCGATTCTGCTCGAGATTCTCGAGAAGCTGATGGACGAAAAGGGCCAACTCGCCTTTTGCAACCTGACGCCTACGATCTCCAAGACCTTCGAAATCATGGGTCTGGTGCAGTATGCGTCGGTGTATCCGGATCGCGAGACGGCTCGTGCAGCGATCGCGGGAGATGCCTCTGTCTGAATTACTGCGCCTGGCGGACGTCGCGCTCAGCGGTCACGCCGGCCCCGACCTCCCCGAGGAAATCCTTCGGGTTGTGGTCGAGGAAACCGGATCGCGAGCCGGGGTGTTGAAGAGCGGCGATCAGGCGATCGCCCGCTGGCCACGCACCGTGTCCGCCCAGGTTGAGGAAGCCACCGAAGGCTGGAGCGAAATTCCGTTTGGGGGTGACGAGGGACCATGGTGCCTTCGGCTCCTTCAGCTCGATCGCTTCGATGAGGCTACCCTCGACGCGACCCGGATCGGCCTTCGCGCGTGGCAGCTCCGGGGGGAGCTCAGACGCAGTCGTTTCGACGAGCGTTTCCACCTCTGGGAACTCGAGGCCATCCGCTCCATCGCCACCGGCATCGGCGGTATTCTCGACACCGAGACCCTGGCCGAGGAGCTGATCAGCCACCTCGTTGCCCTGCTCGGGCTCCGTTCGGCCCACCTCTATCTCGGTGATTCGCCGGACTCTGCCTCCGTCGTCGGTGGCTTCGGTCCGGCCCGCCTCGAGGAAAAAGATCTGGAGCCCGCGTGGCGCCAGGGAATCTACAACGACGATCTCGTCGCGCTTCCCCTGAAAACCGACGCCGGCACCCTCGGAATTCTGGTCGCCAGCGACAAAGAGGCCCGCGCAGGAACCGAACCCTTCGCGGCCAACGACGTGCGCCTGCTTGAGCTTTTCGCGGTCCAGGTCACAGTGGCCATGGAGTACGTGCGACTGACTCACGAATCCCTCGAACGTGAGCGACTCAAACGCGAACTCGAGATGGCGGCAGTGATCCAATCACACCTCCACCCGCAGCAGTTTCCGGATCCCGAGGGTTACCGCCTTGCCGTGCGCTCGTCATCGAGTCGTCAGGTCGCGGGCGACACCTATGACGTATTGATCCGGGACGGCGTGCTCATTGCAACGGTCACAGACGTCTCCGGCAAAGGCGTCGGGGCGGGCATGATCGCAGCAGGCGTCCACGCCGGAGTCCGCTTGATGGCCACCGGCTCCCGTGACCTCTCAGAGGTCGCCGGGCGCATCAACTCGTACCTCGCCGGCGCCACCGCGGACAATCGATTCGCTACCTTCGCCATGGTCAGCATCGATCCCGACGGTAGGGTTCGTGGGGTCAACGCGGGCCACCTTCCGGTACTTATCCGGCGAAGGGACGGAACAATCGAGGAGATCAACAGTAGCGGCCTGCCGCTCGGGATCCTCGAGGCGGCGAGCTACTCGGAATCGGTGACCCGGTTGGAGCCGGGTGATTTGGTGGCGCTTTTCACCGACGGACTCACCGAAGCCGAGGACTCGGACGACGAAGAGTTCGGTGTGGAGCGCGTAGCACGGGTCGCGGCCGAGCTCGCAGAGCCGACCGCCGAAAAGCTGTGCGACGCGATTCTCGAGGCGGTGGAGGCCCACACCGGCGGCGGCGCACTGAATGACGATGCAACGCTGCTGGTCGTCGAGCGCTTACCGTAGCGATCAGCTTTCAGCCATCGGCTGTCAGCTCCCCACCCACCCCTATGCGATGAACTGATCGCTGAAAGCTGATCGCTATCCTTCGTACAGGCTTTCGATGAGATCGAGATACTGCTTCTCCACCACCCTGCGTTTGACCTTCAGGGTCGGCGTCAGGGTTCCATCATCGATTGACAACATGAGGGGCAACACGGCGTGCTTCTTGATCTGCTCGTAGCTCGCGAGGTTCTCGTTGGTGGTCTCGACAACCGCGGCAAATACTTCCGTGAGCTTCGGGTGACGCGTGATCTCCTCGATCGACGAATAGGAGATGCCCTCATTTTCGGCCCACGCTTCGAGCGCCTCGGTGTTGGGTGAGAGCAACACCACGAGGTACGGCCGGCGGTCACCAATAATGACCGCGTTGTCGACAAGCGGCGAACGCTTGAGCTCGGCCTCAATCGGCTGCGGTGCGATGTTCTTTCCGCCGGCGGTGACAATCAGGTCCTTCTTGCGGTCGGTGATACGGATGAAACCATCCCCGTCGATCTCAGCAATGTCACCGGTGAGAAAAAAGCCGTCGGAATCAAAGACCTCGGCCGTTTTGTCGGGGAGGTTCCAGTAACCCTTCATGACCGACGGCCCTTTGACGCACAGCTCGCCATCCTCGGCAATTTTCGCCTCGACGTTCGAGATTGCCTGCCCTACGGTACCCAGTCTGGTCTTGCCAGCCGCGAAACCATTGACCGAGATCACCGGCGATGTCTCGGTGAGACCATAGCCCTCGAGGATCCTGATGCCGATGGAGTGAAAGAACTCGTTGGTGAACAACGGAAGAGGAGCGCCGCCGGAGACACAGAAACGCAATCTCCCGCCAAGGGCCTCGCGAACCTTGGACAACACCAGTTTGTTCGCGAGTGCGTAGGAAAATCCTCCCAGCGTTTCGCCTGCGAGCTGCCGGGGGTAGTTCTTGCGCCCGACCCCAAGCGCCCAGTTGAAGAGTGCGCGGCGAATCGGCGGCGCGTTGTTCGCCTTGTCCATCACCTTGTCATAGACCTTTTCGTAGATCCTAGGGACGCTCGCGAAAACGGTGGGTTTGATGGTGGTCAGCAGATCGCCAACGTGGTAGACCGAACAGTAGGCCTTGGTGACGCTCCGATACATATAGAGGTAGCCCAACATCCTCTCGAAGACGTGGCAGAGGGGCAGGAACTCGAGGCAGAAATCTTCGGGACTGACCGGAGCTCGCTCAGCTGATGGCAGGACGTTTTGTACCAGGTTTTCGTGGGTCAGGATGACACCCTTGGGGTTACCGGTTGTGCCCGACGTGTAGATCAGGGTCAAGATGTCTTCGGCGTCGATCTTTTCCGCACGCTGCCAAAAGAGGTCTTCCGCGTCGCCCGACCGGCCCGAGTCGATGACCTCGGCGAGCGGCAACACGCCGGCGGCACACGGGCCTTCAATCTGGATCAGATGTGTGAGATTGGGGCATTCGTCGCGGATTTGCAGGAACTTCGCCATCTGGTCGGCGTTTTCGGCAACCGCTACCTTGCAGCCCGAGTCCTTGACCTGGTACGAGATCTGGGCGTGGGTCAGGGTTCCGTAGACAGGCACGTCTGCGGCCCCGAGGTCGATAGTGGCGAGGTCGACGATGTGCCACTCCGGCCGGTTATCGGTCAACAGCATGACGCGGTCGCCGCGGCCGACACCAAGCTTCTCCAGGCCCGCCGCAAGTCCGGCGGTGCGACCGAAAAAATCGGACGTGCTCAGAGTGGTGTAACCGTCAAGGGTGTAGTGGAAGTAGTGCTCTTCTTTTGAACTCTCAAACTCATGGCGGTAGAGATCGAGGACGTTCTTCTCGGTCATGGCTGCTCCCCCCCGTGATTGCTACAGGGTGCGATGCCATCCGTGAGCATGCGAACGAGCGGTCGATGGTGACGCAACAGGTCACCGGGACTTTCGGCCAACAACCAGCTCATGACGAGCTCATCGACGGCTCCAAAGACCAGATTGGTTGCAAGTCCGGGACTGATATCTCCTCGGAACACACCCAATTCCTGGCCCTCCGTGATGATGTCGCGCACCCGATTCAGATACTCGCCGAGTTTACCACGCGTGAACAAGCTCATGAATCGACGCGAATGGCGGGTCTCGATCTGTAAGACGTTGGCCAAAGCGCGGTCGCGACCGAGGGTTTCCAGGTGCAGGCGGATCATGACGCTCAGCTTCTCGACGGGGTCATCCAAGGCTGCGATCTCCGTGTCGAGCCGTTCGATAAACCGTCCCAGGACGTCGTCGAAGATCGACATCAACAGATGCTCTTTGCCCTCGAAGTACAGATACAACGTTCCGTCCGCCACCTCCGCAGTGGTGGCGACATCGTTCATCCTCGCGGCAAAATAGCCCTTCGAAGCAAAAACCTCGATGGCAGCTCGGAGGATCCGGTTCCGCTTCTGCTCACGCGGCGTCAGCTCGCGACTCTTTTCGCTCTCCGGCATGAGGCCTCCATATGAATGAACCGTCATTCATAGTCTACATCTCCCCATCGCGGATGCGTTTCCGCAACAGCGATCCACGTCCGTGGCTCTGATGTGATAAGAAATGACCATTAGTCATTTATAATTGACTTATGGTCATCACGAACGTGAACCGCTGTGGGTGAACGCCGAGCCACCAACCCCACGGCGAAGAAGGTTCGCGGTCAACACATGTTGGCCGCCGCAGCTGAGATGCTCGAGGCCTGGTCCTACTCTGACATCACAATGGATCGGATCGCCAAGAGTTCAGGTGTCGCCAAGGGGACTCTCTATCTCTACTTCCGCACCAAGGAGGCACTTTTTCTGGCGCTCTACGAGGATCGACTCAGCGCCTGGTATACGGAGCTCCAGGCATTGGCCGATCACGGCACAGGCGCCGTCGATCGGTCGGCCGCCGCACGGGTCATCGCTTCGACCCTTGCGGCGCGGCCAACCCTGGTCCGTCTTCACGGTCTCCTCCATTCCACTCTCTGCCACAACATCGACCTCGAATCCACCCTCGACTTCAGACGGCGCCAGCAGAGAATGATTTCTTCGTTGGCCCCCGCCCTGGCCAGACGCATCGATGGACTTTCAGAAGCCGACGCCGTCCGTTTCCTGATCCGCCTCGAAGTGATTGTCGGAGGAATGTCATGGGCAGCGTTTCCACCTTCGCTCGTAGCCCGCTCTCTGGAGGAAGAGGATCTGGCAGGGTTCCGGATCGACTTTGAGGAGGAGCTGAGGGAGATCGTCACCGCGCTCTTGCGGTGAACGCAGAGAGATGCCAGATGCCAGATGCCAGATGCCAGATGCCAGATGCCAGATGCCAGATTCATCAAATAGGTCACCAATCTGATTGTGTTGTCAAGAGGGGGCGGGCGGATCTGACATCTGACGACCGGAATCCGGGCTGTTGGGCGGATCTGGTGTCCGGTATCCGGCATCCGGAATCTGGGTAGATGTGCGGCAGGGCGCTAATCCGCCAGGCGAATACCTCTGTCGTTCTCAGCCAGCTCGATTTCGTGCAGTAAATGGTTCCCCTCGACCCACACGATCCACTGCCGGCGAAGATCCTTCAGCATGCGCCGTGACGCCTTACCGAGGCGGTTGACGCCACCGGCGGGCGCGGCCTCGCCCCAGAGTGTGACGGGGGTTTCAGCCTCTGTGGACCACACGGCCAACGGCACGTGCAGCGTCCTCAGGTACGCGCGCGCCACCGCCGGAGGATATCTGCTGTGGTCCGTTCCTCCCCGGCCGAGCACGAGCACAACGGTTCGAGGACAGCCATTCGCCGCCGCCCGGAGGCCGGCCACCGCGACCGCATCGGCCAGACACTGGTCCGGCACTGCGGCCAGGGGGGTCCTGACGTGGGTTGCAAGCCAGGGCAGACCCCAGTGCTGAATGCTGAAGGGTCGGGCAAACGGATAGATCGCGAGGCCGCGCTCCCGGTCGGGGTTGGGCACGACCAAATAGAATCTGTCTTTCCCCGGCGGAATTTCGTCGATCGCCTGCGCACCCTGACCGATCCTTGCGACCTCTTTGCTGAACTCCACCCGGGCCGAGCGGTTCTGCTCATCCAACATCGCGCCGATTCCACTCAACGACAACTCTGCCCCATAGTCGCGCACCATATAGACCCGGCCTCCCGGGCGTTCAACCGCCGCCACGGTCAGGACCCCGCCACGGGTACGAAGCAATCCCTGAAGCTCTCGGGTCGTCAAATCCCGGCGATCTTCGAGGATTACAGGAACCGCGGTCAGCTCGGTGGCCACCCGTCCCCCAAAGGCGCGACTGAATGTGACGTCGCGGCGAGCGGTGACACCTTCCGGGAAGTGAGCTTCGGCACTGACGATGTGGGTTTGGCGGGGATCATAGGGGGGCAGCTCGAAGTGTCCATCATCGACCTCGCGCACCATCAGGCCATCGAATGTGACAAAGACTGCGAGGGGCTCGAGTCGCTCGGCGCTTTCGGTGACGACCCGCAATGTTGAAGGTGCGTCGCGAGACCCACCTTCAAAGACGATCTCCACCTCAGCGGCTGCGCGCGGCAGATTGACGAGCTGAACGGCGCGTCCGAGGTCACGGCCGGCAGCGTCCCGCGCCACGGCCACCAGTTCGTGGGGGCGCAGTTGTGCGCCAAAGTCGCACTTGATTTCCCAGTCCGGCTCGGTCGCCACGCCGATGCGCTCGCCATCGAGTAAGATCTCGACCGACACCACCGCTGGATCGACCGCCACCTTCACTGGATGGGTATCGGTCATCAACCACAGAAAGAGGGAGAGAAAGGTCACCATCTGGAGATCCGGGTCGTCTGGTCAATCGTACGCCGATTTCGTTGCGTAGGGTCCGCCTCGGACCACCGCATTCTGCCTCTTGATCAGCACGGCGTAATTGACAACCTCTGTACATGCCCGTACCGTAAAGGGCCCGAGGACGTACGGGGAGGGCTCGGTGTGACCCGGCAAAGCCGATCTGGCGCCATATGGGTGCTTTTCGCGGTACTCGCCGTCACAACCGCGATGTGGCTCATTGTGTATAACAGGATCGCGGTCCCATCGACCGCGCGAGGAGAAGGCGGATGAAGCCGTTTCTGACCCGATTGATCGTGATCGTCCTGTTGGCGGTTGCCGGGTCTTGGTTGTGGTCCAACCGCGATCGCGTTGCCGTCCTCTCCAACAACAACGTCAGAATATCGGGCGACTGGCACAAGGTCGAGATGGATTTCTCGAACACCGACACCTACAACTTCACCGAGGGGTTTATCAGCGTCCACGGTGAGGAGTGGGCGTCGTACAAGCTGCTCAGCAATTCGCGCATCGAGATCAACACCGTCAACGAGGTGATCACCTACGAGCTCAGCTTCCCGGACGACGAAAACATGGTGTGGTCGATTCGCAAAGGCGACAGGCTCATACCCGCGGTACGGTGGCGACGCTGAGGGCGAACCACAGCTCAATCTACAATTGAATGATGAAGGGAGCTGGCACGATCACGTTGGCCGCCGGCGGGCTGCCGGTACTGGTGGCCTGGTTGGTCGGTCTTTCCGGGCTGCCCGCCGCCCACCGCCCAATAACCGACGTCCTCGCCGAGGTGCTCGCGGTGCTGCTGCTGGTTCTCGGCTGGAGGTTTCGCCGTGGTCGCCTGGTCGTCGCTGCAGTAGCGATCGCGCTCGCCAACTTCCTGGTCCGATCGCCCCTGGCCGGCGCGTCTTCGCAGGCCGGACTCGCCGCTCTCGCCATCCTTTTGCCCGTCACCCTCGCCGTGCTTTCTCTGCTGCCGGAGCGTCCAATCAATCGTCCTCTGATCGTCGCCCTCCTCGGGGTGGTCGTCGTGCAGAGTTGGCTCGTATACGCGATTGGAATCTCCCAACCGTCGATTCAAGATGTCGGTCTGTTCGCCAACATCGGTGAGCTCTTCGCTTCGCCCGACCTCGCTCGCCTCGTATTCCTCATCGCCGGTGCCTTCATCGCCCTCGCCTATGCGGCTCGCCACAGCACCTTTGAAGGATCGCTGCTGTGGGTCACGGCGGCGTCGGCCCTCGCCCTTCTCGCCTCGAAGAACCCCCACGCCGCAACTCTCGCCCTCGCAGCGGCGCAGCTCGTCCTCCTCATTGGTTTCGTGGAGGACTCCTACCGGCTCGCCTACCACGACGAACTGACCGGCCTTCCGGGGAGGCGCGCTCTCGAAGAGGCACTGCGCACACTCGACGGCGACTACACGATCGCAATGGTCGACGTCGACCATTTCAAACGATTCAACGATCGCCACGGCCATGCCGCCGGCGACCAGGCCCTGCGCATGGTTGCCGCCGAGCTGCAAAAGGTCGGGGGTGGCGGACGGGCTTACCGCTACGGTGGTGAGGAATTCGCGATCCTCTTTCCAGGGACTACCTCGACCGAGGCGAGCGGGCCTCTCGAAACGATGCGCAGGACGATTGCTGATCGCCGTTTCGCCATCCGATCACCCAACCGACCACGGAAGAAACCTGACCCACCACGCACGTCGACCCGGCCCCCTCGGCTGATCAACGTCTCGGTCAGCATTGGCTTCGCTGGACCTTCCGCCCGCACCGCCGATAGCAATGCCGTTCTGCGTGCCGCCGATCGAGCCCTGTACCGCGCGAAAAACAAAGGCCGCAATCAAGTGGTGAGGTATGGAGCCAGAAGCGCATAAAGAAGAAGAGCTGTCAGCCATCAGCAATCAGCTTTCAGCTCACAGCCACTGGGTGGGTTTGCGAACTGATGGCTGACTGCTGAAAGCTGATAGCTTGGCCTCGATCCTCAACTCCTCAGGAACATCGAAACAATGATCGTCAGCGCGACAAGGGAATTCGTCGCCAGATTCCACACCACATTGGCCCCAAGAGCCGGAATCGGCACCGGTTCGGCAGGATCCTTGACAGCCCACCGCACGGCCTTCACCAGCAGGAGCGAAGGCAACGCTGCGACCAGGCACAACGGAGGCAGCACACCGAGAATGACCGCTCCGATGAGTGCCGCCGGGGTGGCGAAGCCAGCAAGGTTGTAGATCCACGCCGCGCTCCTCCGCCCCAAAAGAATGACGAGATTGCGTCGTCCACCTCTGCGATCTGCCTCCTCGTCGGGAAACTCGTTCAGCAAGAGGAGATTGAAGGTCATGAAAAATGCCGGGATCGATGACGCCACGGCGGCGACGCTCCAGCCGCCGCCCTGTACCAGGGCTGCACCGATCACGGAGCCGGCACCGAGCCCGAATCCAGCTGCAATCTCGCCGACACCGATTCGCGCCAGCACATCCGTATAGGCCAGTACCGACACGGCGCCGGCGAGGATGATTGGCAGGAGGATCCAGCCCACCTTCGACAGGAACCACAGCCCGATCGCGAAGCCGACACCGGAACAGACGAGACCGAAGACGAGTGCGGTCTTCGAATCCATGCCGCCGGCCGGCAACGTGCCGCTGCCTCCCGAAAATGGGGTGCGTTTGGTCTCGAGATCGATACCGGTGCGCATATCGCTCCACTCGTTGAGAATGTTGACCGCCATATGGAGCACAACCAGACCGAACATGGCGAGGAGGGTCCGCGCCCAGGAAAATGCACCGTCCCAGGCCGCGGCGGCGGCGCCAGCGGCCACCAGGGTCGGCGGCAGGAGGAGAAAAGGCGCGCGCGCAACGCCTGCGTACTCCCTTATTCCAGCCATCAGTCAACCTCCTTATCGCCGCCAGATGCTTCGTGTTCGGCTGATTCCTCGAGGACGCAGTCGGGGCCAAAGGCCAGCCAGCGCCGGGTGGCCGTCAACGGTGATACCCCCGAGGCCTCGATCACGTCACCGAGATCTCGGCTCCTGGTGCTGAGCAGGAAGATACGTGACCCGTCGCAGCTCGAGACCGCGCGCTCGGCCGCCGCCAACGACCGGAGCAGGCCATCATCGTCGAGAAAGATCTCCGTATTGCGGAGAATGTAGTTGCTGCGGAGCTCTTCGCCGTCGGAGGTCGCCACCGGGATGGGCCGCTCGAGATAGAACGAAACCCCGGCTGCGTAGGACTCGATCCATAAGAGCTCCGTTTCCGGGGTTAAATGGTCTTCAATCTCCGCCGCCAGTCCACGCGCCGATCGATCGGCTGCCACCGCCTTCAACAACCCCGCACTGATCACCGGAAACGCCATCAGCGGCAGCGCGAGACCGATCAACGCGAGCTGTCGTCGACGCGAGAATCCAAACCACGCAACGAAGGCCCCGACAAGCGCCGTGACACCGAATCCGATCGCGGTATGCACCGCGACCCCGCTCGACACCCTCCCGGGGTCGAGACCCGGCACCCCGAGGCCGGCGACCACCAACATCGCCAATCCCAGGATTCCCCAAATAGCAGCGGCAAGGCGGACGCCCCTCGGGCGACCCGACCACCGGCCCGCGACCAGCAGAGCCACCGCCGGCACCAGCGGCAACATGTACTGCTCCTGCTTGCCGCGCGAGAGTGAGAAGAAGATGAGCGGCACCACGAGCCACAACAGGAGATAGAGGCGGAGTCCGTGGTCAGCCGATACCTCTGGTGTCATTTTCGATCTGAGGTTCGACAGGGCAACAATCGACCATGGGAACGTCCCCGCCAACAGAACGGGCAGAAAGAACCAGACGGGCTCGGTGCGGCGAAGCTCGTCCGTGGTCATCCTCGCCCAGGTCTCGGTGACCACGACATAGTCGAGATAGTTCGGGATTTCACGCGACACCGCCAACACCCATGGCAGGGCGACGGCCAACATCAGGACCGGGCCGAGCGGGTGCCACACCGCGAGTGATGCGCGGCGCCGGATTGCGTAGGGCGCGGCCACCAACAGTGGCACGGCGAGTGCCACCGGACCTTTGGTCAACACGCCCAGGCCCATCGCCGCCCATGCGATCATTGTCCACGCGAACCATGGCCACCGGATCGGTGCTTCGGATGGGGATGTAGTTCGGATTTCGACGGCAAAGAAAAAACACACCAGCGCGAGAACCACAAAGAAACTCAGCACGGTGTCCATGATCACGATACGCGACAGCCCCAATGCCAGCGGTGCAGTAGCTGTCGCGGTCGCGGCCACGACGGCGGCATCGCGGCCCCAGCATCGAAAGGCAAACCACCCGATGAGGGCCGCCGTCGCCAGACCGAACAGCAGTGACGCCAGCCGCGCAGCGAACTCGTTGACCCCGAAAACCTCGATGGCGGCAGCCACCGCTGCAAAGAAGAGCACCGGCTTGTCGAGGTACGGGAGGCCATTGAGGTGAGGGAGGACATAATTGTTGGTAGCGGCCATCTCGCGTGCGACCTCGGCGTTGCGGCCCTCGTCGGGCTCGATCAGACCGTAGCCGCCAATGCCGTAGCCGACAGTCAGCACCACCATCAGCAGCCAGATAACGAGCGTCGGCTTCGAAAAACCATCGGCGGGCACATTCGATGACACGGACATTTCTGGCGAATTCACCCGGTCAATTTACATCAGTCCCGGGTCGGCGGCAGGTGCGGTTCGATCAGGACGAGAGCGTCAGTTACACCCGGTCCATCCTCGACCAGCTTGCGCCGAACCGCAATGGCAATCGCGTGACCCTCTCCGACGCTGAGCCCGCCATCGACCTCGACGTGCAGATCGACCGCCAGATCCGACCCGACGTAACGGGTGCGCACCGCGTGAGCGGCTTCCACCCCGTCGACCTGCAACGCGAGCTCCTCGATCCGCCGGCGATCGGCCGCAGGCGCCCCGGCGTCGATCAGTTGATCGATCGACGGGCGAAGAATGCGCCAGGCGGCCTGAAGGATCATCAGACACACCACCACCGCACCCACCCGATCGACCACCGCCCACTCGGGATCGATCAGCGTCGCCGCCACTGCCAGCGCCGCGGGAACCGAGGAAAATGCATCCGATCGGTGGTGCCACGCGTTGGCCGCCAAGGCCGGTGAATTCGCCTTGCGGCCCACCATGGCGGTCCAGCGGAAGAGCGCCTCTTTGACAACTATCGACACAAGCGCGGCAACGAGGGCGACCGCGGATGGAGCAACGGTTGGACCTTCCCGCAGGCCGCGGATCGCTCGCACTCCGAGACCTATCGCCACCGAGCACAGGGCAATCCCGATCAGTACCGTGATCAGCGTCTCGATGCGGCCATGGCCGTGCGGGTGGTCCTCGTCGGCGGGCGCGGACCAGAGTCGAGCGCCAAAGATCACGGCAATGTCGGTGACGATGTCACTGATGCTATGCAAGGCGTCCGCAAACACAGCCTGGCTGTGTCCGAAAAACCCCGCCGCACCCTTGAACACAGCCAGAAGCAGGTTGCAGACCAAACCCACCCAACCCGCGCGGATCACCATCGAGGTCTTCGGATCGGTCGCCGTCCGCTCTTGCATCCGCTTATTCTAACAGTCGTCGCAGATTGATCATGCGTCCCGGGTTGTATCCAGCACCTCGACAGGGTCGCCGACACGTACCAGGCCTCGACCCTCATGCACCAGGTTCTGCCCGAAGAGCACCTGTCCGTCCACGGTGCGGTAGGTCGAAAGGGTGCGCAATGGCTCGCGTCCTCGCTCCCCGGTGGCCTGATCGATGGTGGTGATAACGCACCGCGCACAGGGCTTGGCAAATCTGAACGACACCTCGCCGATGCGGACCCGATTCCAACCGTCCTCGGCATGGGGCTCACACCGGTCGATGACGATATTGGGTCGAAACCGATCCATCGGAACGGGCAGCGAGAGCCGCCGGTTGAGCCCATCGAGGGAGGCAGTAGAAATGAGGAGAAAGGGGAAGCCGTCGGCGAACGACACACGGTCCCCGGGCTGGGCCGTGGACGACCCCAGGGGCCGCGCATCGTCGTCCGCCATGCGGACCAACCGCGCCTCGCAGCCGAGGTGCTGGGACAGCCACCTCGCCGCCTCTGTTCCCTCATCAACCGCGGCGCACTCGTCGTCCCACACCTGGACCCGACTCGTGGGTCCCGCCCCACCGTCGTCGGCCACCTCGAGGGCTCCCATCCCCGGCGCATCGAGCCGGAGGCGATCCCCGGCCAATTGCACCCGGACCAGCGTCAGGCGATGGTGCTCTCGCTGGCTGAGAAACCTCCCGTCTTCCCCGACAACCATCCACCTCCGGTCGTGCTCGAATCCAGTCGCATCGACCATCGCCTCGTCGACCTCGATTCCACGACACGACTTGATCGGGTAGATGACGAGTTGGCTGACGTGAGTCAATCTTCGTCCTCCGAATACCGATCGACGGCGCCGGCGGCCGTGGTCCGCGCAGGGTAGCTGCCGAGCACCCGCAGGTAGGGACACTCACGGCGCAGCTCGGCGATCGCCAGGGCGACATCGTCGGACACGAGCGCACCTTCGACGTCGGCGTAGAAGAGATACTCCCAGGGTCGCCTCGGAACCGGGCGGGATTCGAGCTTTGTCAAATTGACGCCGTGCTTGGCGAGGAGATGGAGACAGTGAGCCAGCGCACCTTCGCGGTGTGGCGTGGTGAACACTAGCGAGGTCTTGGCGGGAATTCGCCGGTCCAGCTCGATCTCGAGGCCCGAGATCACGACGAAACGGGTCCAGTTCTCCTCCTGATCGGCGATGGCTTCGCGAAGGACCGTGAGGCCGTATATCTCGCCCGCCTCCGCGCTGGCGATGGCGGCCTGCGAGAGATCATCTGAAAGGCTCACCTCTCTGGCCGATGCCGCGGTGTCGACAAAAGCCACCAGCTCGACATTCTCGAGCGAATCGAGAAAGCGCGAGCATTGGGCCAATGCCTGTGGGTGGGAGAGGACGCGGCGCAGATTCTCCTCCCTCGCACCGGCGAGGCCGAGCAGGCGATGACGCACGTGCAGCACCTCTTCGCCGACCACTGCAAGCGCGGTCTGGCGGAGCAGATCATAGGTCTGGTTGATCGAACCGGCGGTAGTGTTCTCCACCGGCAAGAAGGCGTAGCCGACCTCACCGCTCTCGGCCATCGCCAACGCCTCCGCAAAGGAGTGGGTACCCACGAACTCCATGCCGTTGGCGCGCGCCGCGAAGTACTTGCGGGCGGCCAGCTGACTGTATGAGCCCTCGATGCCCTGGAAGGCGACCCGGAGAGCGCCGCGCGTCGAGCGCTCGACTTGATCCCGTTTGAGGAGCGCTTCCTCCTGCGCCTTGAGAGACATTGCGATGATCTCGCGGTAGATCTCATGCGTGCGAAAGCCATCGAGACCGAGCTCACGGGCCCACCCCTCGATCCGCGCCAGAAGCTCGGATTCCCGGTCGTGATCACGGAGAAACGGCACACCCTGGGCCTTGACCCGGGCGATCTCGGCCACCGTCTGCAGCCTCTCGCCGAGCACCTCGAGAAGGCGTCGGTCGACTTCATCCAGTTTGCCGCGAAGTTTTTCTAGATCGTCCATGGCCGAGCATTGTAAACGGAGGGGTAAAATTGTCTACGGTCATGGACCCCGAAATCGTCAAACTCATCCTCGCTGTCGTCATCCTGACCGGCGGCCTGGCCGTAGTCTTGTTCCTACTGGCGAAACAAGGACGTCAACGCGTCGAGAAATTGGGCGGCGCTTTCGAACTCGGCACCTCGCGGTCTGCGGGAGTTCTCGGCAGCGCCGCGGACGGGCTTTACAGAGGCTACGCGTGCCGTTACCAGATTCAGTACCGCTCCCAGTACGATCGGGGCGGCGCGAATCTGCGGGTCTCGGTCACATCACCCCACCAGTGGTCCACTGAAGTGGTGAAACCCGGGACACGTTTGATGGCGAAACTTGGCCTTCTCAGGGATTTCGAAATCGGTGACCGTGAGCTCGACGAACACTATCGATTTTCTGCGGATGAAGAGGGAAATCTGCGTTCGATCTTCGGCACCGAGGCTGTTCGCGACGCGATGCACGTGCTCACCGCCAGTGAGAACTTCGAAAGTGTTCGCGTGCGCTCGGAGAGGGTCGATGTCAGGTGGTCGCCGCGGATGCCGACACTCGATGAAGATCCAGAGACGCTCCGCACCAGGCTCGAGTTTGTCACGGCCCTGGTTCAGGCCTGTGGCTATCCACCCACCCACCCAGTCCCCGAGTTTTAAACCAACAGTCAACGGTGCCCACCACCCCACCCCGCCGAGCGCTCAGACTGATGACTGACAAATGACAATTGATGACTCGACACAACGCGGCCCATGAAAAAACCTTGAAATTCCATGTATATTAGGGCGCCTGTGAGGCCGCCGCTGGGGCGGCCGGCAAAAGGGTGAATCGCACGATTCGCTGGAACCGAGAGACAGGGGGGCATCCGAAAGGATGACCGCCGGGGAAGGAAAACGGGAGCGATGAGCAAGAAACTGTTCGTAGGGAGTCTGAGCTGGGATACAACTGACGAGGGGCTGCACGAGGCGTTCGCGCAGTTTGGCGAGATCACCGAGGCCAAGGTGATCACCGACCGCGACTCCGGCCGTTCGCGCGGCTTCGGATTCGTGACCTTCAGTGATGACGAGGCTGCCGACAAGGCCATGTCGGCGATGAACGGCTTTCAGCTCGACGGCCGTCCGATACGGGTCGACGTGGCACAGGACCGGCGCGGCGGCGGTGGCGGCGGCTCCCGCGGCGGCTGGTAGATCCTCGCATCGCCGTATTCAAGGCGAAATTCCAGACCCCCTCCCCACGGAGGGGGTTTTTTGATGCCGATCACAACAGGGTACTGAGCTACGGGCTCGCCGGTTCTGAGATCTCGAGGTTCTGAGGTCTCGAGAGATGCTCTCTCAATCTGATTCCACTTTCGAACCGCAACGACGCCAAGACCGCAAAGATCGGCGCCAAGAAAATCTCTAAATGAGCCCTTTGCGTCTTCTTTGCGCTCTTTGCGACTTTGCGTTTTTCACGTTGTTGGGTGGCCCGCTTACCTCTCCTGCGACGGACAATCGTTCCAACGCAGGTCTCCGAACCGCACGATACGGTCCGGTGGAGTATGCTGCGGTCATGCTTTCAGTCGGAATCGTCGGGCTGCCAAACGTCGGCAAATCGACGCTCTTCAACGCCCTCACAACGGGCAGCGCCGAGGTTTCGAACTACCCTTTCACGACGATTGACCCGAATATCGGCGTGGTGGCGGTGCCGGACCCCCGTCTCGACGCCCTCGGCCAGGTACTGTCACCGGAGAAGTCCACCCCGGCCACAATCCGCTTCATCGACATCGCAGGGCTGGTCGAAGGGGCCAACAAGGGCGAGGGACTCGGCAACCAGTTTTTGGGCGAGATCCGGCAGGTGGACGCCCTCGTCCATGTCGTTCGCTGTTTTGCCAAGGCGGACGTCGCCCACGTCTTCTCAGACGTTGATCCGGCACGCGACGCAGAGGTTATCGACACCGAGCTCATGCTTGCTGACCTCGAGGTCCTCGGTCGGGCGATGGAGAAGCGCAAGCGGGACTGGCAGACGTACCCCGCCAAGCACGAGAACGAAAAGCGGCGAATGACGGCGTGGCGTGAAGCCCTCGAGCGCGGACAGCCACTGCGTCTATGTGGGCTCGATGAAGGTGACCTCCGTGAACTCAAGACGGCCGGCCTGCTCTCCGGCAAACCCGTGCTCTACGTCGCCAACATCGCCGGCGAAGGCGACGAACAAGGCGTTTCTGCGCTCATCGGAAGAGAACCCGACGCGCGCCTCCTGGCGGTCGATGTTGAGCTCGAGCTCGAGCTCGCGGAGCTCGAACCCGAGGAGCGGGCGGAGTTCATGGCCGAGCTCGGGCTCACCGAGACCGGCCTCGCCCGGATCGTGCGCTCGGCCTTCGACCTTCTCGGTCTGGTCGCGTTCTACACCATCGCCAAGAGCAAGCTGCAGGCCTGGGAGATCCCGCGCGGCACCCCGGCCGCGACAGCTGCGGGCAAGATCCACTCGGATATGGAGAAGGGCTTCATCCGCGCCAAGGTCGCGTCAGCCGATGAGCTCATCGAGGCCGGCAACCTGCACGAGATTCAGAGCCGAGGTCGCGTCCGCACCGTCGGCCGCGATCACGAAATTTCTGATGGAGATGTGGTGGAGTTCTTCTTCAACCCATAACCGTCGCTGACTCAGGTAACCAGAAACCGGTGGCCGGTAACAAAACGCAATCTCCCCCGCCGCCCTCGCGACGAAACCCGGTGAGATATGCGAGCTAGCCGCCGGTTTCCATTCGTTTGACCAGCTCCTTGTAGCGCGGGTGGTGGCGGATGTTGTCGAGGTCCGAGTCCTGCTGCATCCACTCGGGGTCGGCCAGTCCGGCGGCGTACGACTTCTCGAGCGCCTCGAGTGAAGAGGTCACCTCGCCGGCCAGCGAGTACAGGCAGGCGAGGTTGTAAAGGACCAGTGCGTCGTCTCCGGCCTTATCCAGAATCCTCGACGCCCACTCGAGGCTGCGCTGGCGTTCACCGAGCGCGGCGAGGGCGCTCGCGCCATCGAGCAGCATCGGCACATCGTCGGGGTTGAACTCCAGCCGCCGTTCGACAACCTCAACCCGCTGCCGGTTGGCGGCCGCCGCGGCGCCTTCCCGGCCGAGTCTCGTGTAGATCTGAGGCAGGAGCTGGAGAGCCCTGATCTCGTCCGGCGCCGCTTCGGTCGCCTTCTCGAACATTTCGGCTGCGGTTTCCAACCGACCGGCGGCAAAGGCCACGGTACCGTAGTAGTAGTAGGCCTCGAAGAGGCGGGGGTTGAGCTCCATGGCCCGTCGGAATTCCGCAGCCGCTTCGTCGTAGAGCTGCCGCTGACCGAGCGCGAATCCTCTCGAAGCGTGAGCTTCGGCCAGGTTCGGGTCGAGCTCGACCGCCTCCCGGCTCGCCTCTTCGGCCTGCGCGAGATTCTCATCGGAGCTCTCGTAGTTACGCCAGAACTCAGTATAGGTGTCGGCCAGCCCGGCCCACGCCAGCGCGTAGCCGGAATCGATCGCGATCGCGCTTTGGAACATCTCCCGCGCTGAGTCGAAATCCGCACGGGTCCGGCGGCGGTAATGGCCGCGGCCGCGCAGGTAGTACTCGTAGGCCTTGAAATCGGTGGTTCGTTCCGACCGCAGAGCCTGCTGTTCGACCGGGCTCAGCGTCAACTGCAGGGCCTCGACAATGTTGCCGGCGATCTCATCCTGGATAACGAAGACATCGGAGAACTCGCGATCGTAGGTCTCCGACCACAAGTTGAACCCGTCCGACACCTTGATCAGCTGGGCGCTGATGCGTAGCTGATCGCCCGACCTGCGCACGCTGCCTTCGAGAATATTGTCGACCCCGAGCCGACGCCCGATCTCCTGCACATCGAGATTTGTTTCCTTGAGCGCGTAGACCGAGGTCCGCGCAGGTATGCGAAGACCGTCGACGTTGACGAGAGCGCCGATCAACTCCTCGGTCAGACCGTCGGTGAAGTATTCGTTGCCGGGATCGGCACTGAGATTTGTAAACGGCAGCACCGCCACCGACGGCGCGTCGCTCCGGGCTGCGGAGGCGACGTCCGCGCTGAGACCACCGGCTCTCTCGTCCCCGGCCGCCGGCGCCTTGTTGGCGCCACGCCCCAACCACCAGCCGGCGGCGAGGATCACGACCGCGACAAACCCGGCGGCGGCCCACAAACCGTAACTGCGGGTCCCCTTTGACTGTGGTGCCGATATGTAGACTGCGCCACTGCCAGTGGTCACTGTTCCCGAGTCGACCTCGCGCCGCAGGCTCTTGAGCTCATTGCGAACATCCTTGGCCGACTGATATCGCGCCTCGGGGTCCTTCTCCAGACAGTGCTGGATGATGCGTGCGAGGTGGCGCGGCAGCGATTCGTTGATCTCGGTCACGGTTGGCGGCTCATCGCGGAGGATGCTGGAAATCAACGCCGCAGCCGTATCGCCGGCAAACGGTCGCTTCCCGGTTGCCATCTCATAGAGCACGATGCCGAGCGAAAAGATGTCGGTGCGGTAATCCATCTCCCGACCCTCAACCTGCTCCGGAGACATGTAGGGCGCGGTGCCCATGACCATCCCCTCGGCGGTGAGCTCGGTCGGGATTGCGGTGAGAGCGGGGTCACCGTTCTCCGAATCCGGGTCCTCGACCAGCTTGGCGAGCCCGAAGTCGAGGACCTTGATCCGGTTCTCGCCGGTGATCATCACGTTGGCCGGATTGAGGTCACGGTGGACGATGCCACGTTCGTGCGCGGATGCCAGGGCGTCGGCGAGCGGAACCGCTATTTCGAACACTTTTGCCAGCGGCATCCCGCCGGGCGGGATGATGTGGTCGAGGCTCTCGCCCTCGACCAGCTCCATGGTCAGGAAATGCGTGGTCTCGATCGATTCAATCGAGTGGATAGTGACGATGTTGGGGTGGTTGATGGCGGCCACCGCCTTGGCCTCGCGCCGGAAACGCTCGAGCCTCTTCAGGTTGTCGGCCATCTCGGCCGGCAGCAGCTTGAGCGCGACCTCGCGACCGAGCTCCGGATCCTCCGCCCGGTAGACCACACCCATGCCGCCCTCGCCGAGCATGCCCGTGATCTTGTACCTAGATAAAGTCTGTCCGATCATTCCCCCGCTCCTCCGACCGATCGTCCATCTGTTCTGTTCTCAGCCGCGTAGCTGCACAGCATTGTATCCTAAAACAGAATCTCTGTCTCAATTAATCCGAGGCGCCGAAAACACCTACGCAGCGATAACCGTTTGTTGTCGCCGATTTCCGCCCATGATTTCGGAGCCGGCAGAAGTCATAAGACAATCGTTCCAGGCGCTGTGATTTTTTTTCATTCGAGGAGGAGATCGAGTCATCAATCGTGTTTGCGTCGCACTGTGTTTCGTGATGTTCGCATCAGTAACAGCAACTGGCCAGGTGATCTGGGACTTCGGCCCGACATCGGGGACTCCGAACGGATCCTGCTGGTCGAACGACGTTGACGGCCAAAACTTCGCCGACGATTTCAGCTTCGCGCAGCCGATGACTCTGACCGGGATGGACATCTGGTCGTGCACCAGTTTCGGGGTATCCACAGCTCACATCAAGATCCACCTCGACGACGGCGCCGGGAACCCCGGGGCCATCTTCACGGAGTGGGATCAGGCCGTTACGTCGACCGTAGACCCCCTCGGGTGGCGCATCTCGGCGGATTTCGCGGGAGTGGCATTGGACGCGGGCCAGACCTACTGGATCGGCATGTCGCCCAACGTGGGTGGCGCTTCGCAGCTCTCCGTGAGCACCCCCGGCGATGGCACAATGGCCCAGTTCAACGGTTCGACCTTCAGCTTCCACGCAAGTATTGGCGATCAAATGTACCAGCTGCGTGGCGCTTTGGCTGGCGCCGGAATACCCGACCTGAACGACTACGGCATCACTACCCTGGCCCTGCTGATCGGTGTGGCGGGAATCATCGGACTCCGGCGTCTGTACTAACTCATCGCTGCTCCCCGCCCGCAGCAGGCACAGGCCATGTACCGCCTGGGGATACCCCTCACTTCGTTTGCGAGGCGCCGCCAGCGGTCCTCGAACGCAGCCCGGCGATCTTGACGGCGCCGCCGTGGTAGCCGTCGGGAAAGAGCTCTTCCAGCTGATTGATGCTGATGTCGAGCTCTTCGCAGGTCCGGTAAATGGTAGGGATCGATCCCGTGTCGTGGAACTGTCGGCGAAGATACCAGATGACCGTCCAATGCCGATCGGTCAGCGCGGGCATCTTCATTTCTGACGCCCGGTGCATAGCGAACTCCTCATCCCACTCCTCGGGACGGACCAAGAACCCGCTCACATCAATGGAAAAGACCTTCTGCCCGGCCGCGCCCATACCCTCCGAAGGTCCGGACGCAGCCGCCGATTCCAGCCGACTCGCCCATTGCGGGAGGGCCAAGGGGCCGCGGACGCCCTGGTCATAGGTGATGCCCGCGATCCTGCATGCCCCGCGCAAATAACCGCACGGGAAAAGTTCCCGCAGATCCCCGAGCTGGAGACCGTTTGCCCGGCAGGTCCGGTCGGCAAGAGGGCACACTCCGAACTCCTGCACGTGGCGCCGGATCCAGCGGATGATCCGCCAGTGGGGGTCTGTGAGCCCGGATGTGATGCCGCATTTCCGTGCCGTTTCGGCGGCGAAGTCTTCGTCCCACTGCTCGAACTCCAACAGGAATCCGTCGTCGTCCATCTCGTATGCCTTGCCAATGTTCTCGACTGCGGTCAACACGCCCTCCACTTTCCACGCTGCAGGTGAGCGTCACGTAGCCTCTTTATTGTTCCACAGAGCCACGAGGTCCGGTTTGCGAAGCTCGAACACCCTGGCCTGTTCCTCGACAACCGCCTCGGCCTCGGCGTTGCTGAGCTCTCGGGTACGGTTAATAAAAGAGGCGACCCGCGCGAAGTACAGCGGCGACAGCACCTCGATGACCTGGCGACGCGCTGTGCTGCGATGATGGAAGGCGGCCGCAAATTCGAACAGGATTCGCACCCAGAGATCGGTCGGTAAATCGAACGCCGGGCGGCCGGTCTCCGCGTGGATCTCCAACTCGGCAAAGGTGTCCTCAGAGAGGATGTCGCGCCAGGCGCCCTTCAGGGTGTCCCAGGAGACATAGAAGATCTCCACCAGCTTGTCGAAGTCGATCGGAAAGGCTTCCGGTTCTTCGTCGACCGGCTCGCCGAAGGTCGGCACGGGCTCGCTTCTCCTGATCGGTTTCCAGGATGCGTCCGTATCCTCCATGAGGGCAAAGAGTGTGCCGACCACCTGCCGGAACATCGGCTCCAGGCTCGATGCGGGGTCCCTTGCATCGTGAACCTTGACCCCCAACCGTGTCTGGCAGGTGCGAGCACCGAGCGTCAGCGCTTGGATGGTGAGCCAGATATCCACGCCGAACCGCGCCACGTCTGACTCCCACACCGGTTGCGCGCGCAGCGATTCCGCGAGCTCGCCGGCGAGCGCGAACTCGCCGCCTATGGGCTGCCGCACCCGCTTACCGTACAGGCAGCGCAGCATGTTGTACGTGACATTATTGGTAATGGTGCCGTCGTACTTGTAGCGGTTGTAGAGGGGAGCAACGAACTCGTAACCCTCACGGACCACCGGGCACAGCAGCCGCTCGATCCACAGCGGAGTGGCGGAGCGCAGATCGGCATCGAGGAGCGCCACCGCCCGCACCCCCAGCACCCCGGCGGCTTCGAAGATCATCCGTACCGCCGAGCCTTTCCCGGAAAGCCCTCGGTATATGCCGACCACGCCGTGCGCGTCCAGTCGTTGGATCGCCGCCAGCGCCTCCTCTCGGGAATCGTCGACCGTGGAGCCCCCGTCGGCCACGACGATACAGCTCCTCAGCTCAGGGAAATGCTCGTGAAGACCGGCGGCAGCGTTCTCGACCACCGCGCCCACTGTGCCGCCGTTGTTGAAACACGGGATTCCGATCAGCACATCCGTCTTTTCGATGTGTCCGAGGAGCTCCCGGGTGATTTTCCTCAAGGCAGAACGATTATTTATCTCCACGGCGTTGTCCTCTCGACGATTTGGCGAACGGCCATCACCCAACCGAGGCCGTGAGGATGGGGCGCGATGCGAGCGTCCGGGATTTTCCGCACCAGCTCCGGGCTGGGGCCGGTCGCCGACGGCACAATGACGGCGATTTCCGCCTCGGCGAGGAGCTCGAAGTCGTTGGGACTGTCGCCGAACGAGATCACGACGCCGTCTCGCGGAGGAAGGCGGGACAGGAGCAGAGGCATCACACTCGTCTTGTCGTGATCCCCCTGGAGATGCAGAAAACGGTTCCCGCGCAGCAGCCGCATCCGCGGCCGCGCGGGCAACGACGTGCGCAGCCGTCGGTCCCACGTCGGGACCACCACCAGTGGCAAGGTGGCTTGCCGATCGCGCATCGCGGCGAGCGCGGTTGCAGGAAGCTCGGTGATTGACAAAAGCTCATCGTCTTCAAGCTCATCCAAGGTCCTGAACGGCACCCCGGATCGTGCGCGCAGCCGGGTGACCTCAGGGCGAAGCTCTGCCAACGGGATCGCCGCCGGCGCGAGCACCTTCGAACCGTCAGCGAGGACGATGCCTGCTCCGTTCTCGAAGCCGGCCGGTGTCACGAGCCGCAGCCGCGCGAGCAGAGCGACGACCTCTGCCGCCGTCTTGCTGGTCACCAGGCACACTGGGATTCCGCTGGCGGAGAGACATTGGATCTCCGCTAAGGCCTCGGCACGGAGCGAGCCGTCGGGCTCCAGGAGCGTTCCGTCGAGGTCGGTGAAAATGGCGCGGATTTTCACTCGTTGATCACCCCACCGAGTTCTTCCACCGCTCTCACGAGGTTCGCGCCAGCCGTGGGTACCGCGGAGTCCACTCGCGCCCAGTTGGGCAGTGGCGGCGCACCCAATGGATCAATCACGAACTGGTCGCAACCTTCCTTGAGAGCCGCCGAGAACGTGTCCACGACTTCCTCCTCGGCGTTCTTGTCGAAGAAGAGGCCGTTGAAGGCCGCCACCGCCAAATAATCTGCGACGGAGTCCTCGGCGAAGCGCTGGTAGGCGACGCGCATGCTCTGGAAGGAACCACCGGGAAGCACGATCCCGGCCGAGCACAAGGTGCGCAGGAGATGCTTGACGATGTCGAGCGCCATCCGGTGCAAACCGACGGTGGGATCATCCGGTGACAGGGGCTGGTGCTTGTGCTCGAACTGGTCGGTGATGTCCGCCTGGCAGATGCGGCGGGGCGACCGCTGGCGGAGCACCTCGAAAAGCAGGCCCACCTCAAGGCCCCAATCGCTGGGAATACGGATGTGCCGCAGAAGGTCTGCAGAAAACGCGAGCTCACCAGCGAGCGGATAGCGGAACGCGGACAGGTATGAGATGAAGGACGTTCGGCCCACCGTGGTCTCGACCGCCTGCAGCAGAGGCCGCATCAGGAGCCGCGTCACCCGGCCGTGCAGACGGTCCGTGAATCGGGCGTAATAGGCCTTACAGAAATCGAACGACAGGGATGGGCTCATGACCGGGTATACCAGGTTGGTGAGCTGCGATCGATCGTAATTGACAACGTCCGCGTCGTGAAACGCGACCACCCGAGCGCGCGCCTCCGCCAGGACATAACCGATCGCCATCCACACGGCGCGGCCCTTGCCGGGTTGCGAGACGCCTTCGAATCGCTCCTCCAGCTCCTCTCGAACTGCCAGCACCGAGGGGGCGTGATTCCACAGGACGACGGTGCGATGGCACACATCTTTGAAGTACTCGAGGGCCCGCTGATAGCCGTCCTCGTCGGCGCGGTCGAGTGAGATCACGACGGTATCGACGTAGGGCGCCTTACAGATCTCGCCGATCATGCCCTCCAGCGCCGGCTCGTCGAGCTCGGTGATCAGCGATGGAATGATCAAGATGAGGGGTCTCGCTCGAGAAAACCTGACGAGCTCGCGCTCGCGCCGCTCCGCGTCCAAAGCCGCCAGCCGCGGCAGGGTGGTGATTGGACCGCGCTGATGAAAGTCGCTCATCGAACACCTCCCAGCCCTCTCGGCAGCGCCTCGTGAACGTCGGCCCGGCGTTATCGAGCCGGACATCAATTCTGGTGACGCTCGAGGCTCCGGACACCGATTGCGACGCTGTTTGTCCCAACTTTCAATTGGCCCGGTCTCCGCAGCCATCGGGCCTCTTCTGGGGACCCGATACCGTTCCGGCGACTTTCTCGTCCTTTCATCTTCAGTCTCAGTTATCGAGCCTTTGTCTCAAAATATGGGGTTGCGAGAATCGTTTGTCAATGACGCCCGCATGACCGGTGGCATGGGACCGCACACCGACCATCATGCAAGCAGTGAACGCCTGCGCGGTTTCCAGCCAAAAAAAGGCGCGCCGAGAGGGACTCGACCGTGGCGAGAAGCAGCGGCCAGTGGCCGTTGCCGAAATGGGAGGGCGGGTGGTGGGGTCGGCTTACGGCCACCCGCTGATTCCGACACGACGCCGCGGCCGCAGGCCGCGTGCAACGCGCATAAGCCAGAACAGCGATTCAAGTTGGTTGCGGCAATGAAGATAGTGGCGCGCCGAGAGGGACTCGAACCCCCAACCTTCTGGTCCGTAGCCAGATGCTCTATCCAATTGAGCTATCGGCGCAGCCAAGGGAAGGCATTCTGCCACAAGGCCCTATTCGATGCAAGACTCGCCTGCTTCGTCCCCGTACCCGCACCCGTTCCCTTCCCCGATGACCGGGCACCGTCCTCAGAAAACCCGTCGGGTACGGGTACGGAAACGGGCACGGGAACGGACGCTCACCGGAACACAACGCCGGGTAACGCGTAGTATGCTCCGACGCTCAACAAGGGGGCCGAGTGGACGCGATTCTGGATATTCAACACCTATGCAAGCGCTACGGGGACCATGTCGCGGTTGACGACATCAGCTTTTCAGTCCCCCGTGGTTCAGTCTTCGGTCTGCTGGGCCCGAACGGCGCCGGCAAGACAACCACGATCCGGATGGTCATGCGCATCATCGCCGCCGACAGCGGCACGGTGCTGCTCGACGGCCAGCCGGTGGATGACGACCGGCGCCGCGTCATCGGCTACCTGCCCGAAGAGCGGGGCCTGTACAAGAAGATGAAGGTGCTCGAGCACCTGGTCTATCTGGGCACGATCCGCGGCATCCGGTCGGGTGAGGCGAAGAAGCGCGCCGCGGCTTGGCTCGAGCGTTTCGAGCTCGCCGAGTGGGGAATTCACAAGGTCGAGGACCTGTCGAAGGGCATGCAGCAGAAGATCCAGCTCATCGGTACCATCCTCCACCGGCCGCCGTTGCTGATTCTCGACGAGCCCTTCTCGGGTCTCGACCCTATCAACACCCGCGAACTCAAAAACCTGATGCTGCGAATGGCGGAAGAGGGAGTGACCATCGTTCTTTCGACCCACGTTCTGGCGCAGGTCGACGAGCTGTGCTCCGACATCTGCCTGATCAACCGCGCACGACCGATCCTCCTCGGCTCGCTCGACCGCATCCGCTCGGACTACGGCGGCAACACCTGGCGGGTGCGCTCGGACCTCCCGGAGAACGATCTCGCCGCCCTCCCCGGTGTGATTTCGGTCCACCCGCTCGGAGACGAGCAGTTGCTCGAACTGGAGAACGGACAGGAGCCCAGGGACCTGCTGCGGGCGCTGGTCGACCGCAGCCAGGTGGAGAGCTTCACCCGTTTCGTCCCCGACCTCGAGAACATCTTCATCCGCGCCGTGGAGGAGGACCGAGCTCATGGTTAATCGCATCCTCGCTGTCATTCGCCGCGAGTACCGCGAGCGGGTCCGGACCAAAGCGTTCTGGATCTCGACCCTGGTGGTGCCGGTCTTTCTCGGCGTGGTCATGATCCTCCCCGCCTGGCTTGCCACCCGCGCCGGCGGCGATTTCTCTGTCGCCGTGCTCGACCTCTCGGGCCGTTTCTTCGAACCAATCCGGGACGAGGTGGGACGCCTGCTCTCCGGAGACGACGAAAAGCTCAGCCTGACCCTCGTCTTCCAAGACCCGGGCCCCGATCCTGCGGTGACCCGGGAACGGCTCAAGCGCGAGGTCCAGAACAAAAGCTTCGACGGTCTGCTGGTCATTCCAGCCGCGATGCCCGACGAGGGCCAGCCCGAGTACGTGGCGCCCAACGTGGCCGCCTTCAAGCTGCTGACTGTGATCGAGCGGTCGGTCAACAACGTCATGGTCGCCGACCGGCTGACCAGCGCCGGCCTCGACCCCGAGGCGGTGCGCGAGCTCACCCGCCGGGTCGGGCTCAACACAATCAAGCTCGGCAAGGGCGGAGAGGAGACTTCCGATCAGGGTCAGACCTTCATGCTCGCCTACGTCTTCGTGATGATCATCTACATGACGGTGTTGCTTTACGGCATGTACGTCATGCGCGGCGTCCTCGAGGAGAAAAGCTCGCACGTGGACGAGGTGGAGATATCGA